>NZ_MUFA01000007.1:0-322654 GCF_001995955.1 Salinivibrio sp. PR6
CTAAGATTTAGACTAAGATTTAGACACTAAAAGTTAGTGTCTAAATCTTAGTGCCGAAAAATCAAACAAAGCGTCCAATCATTGTCTTCCATGGAAGTTTCACTTTAAGCTACTGATGTTAAAGCACTTAGCGTATGTGCTCACTTCTATAATCTAAAAAACCCTGTACCATGGAGCAGTCAATCAACTTTAAGGTCATGATAGTTTGAAGTTTTACGTTGTTTCCGATCTGCATCTCGACATTCACGGAATACGCCGTGATTTCTGGTATAGCTTCGATAACGAAGCCACTTTAGTCGTTGCAGGTGACACAGCGAACGGCCTCTCAGGCATGGCGTATGTGAAGAATGTACTTTGCCGCCACTTTAAGACTGTGATAATGATTGCAGGAAACCATGAATGGTATAGCAATAAGAGTAAATCCTACCGCCATAGAAGTACGTCCGTTGGGTGCAAATCTAGTGCTAACTCTGACGTTCTCAAAGATTCTAGGGGTTCCGTAATAGCCAAGCTTAAGGCTCATAGTGATACAACTGAAAACCTGTTCTTTTTGAATAATGAGTCAATAGATTTAGATGGATATAGCATTTATGGGGGAACTCTTTGGTTTCCTATTCACACATACTCGTCTGCACTGATTGATGCGTACTCAGAACTGATGAATGATACAAAGTACATAAGCCATCAAATGATTGAAGAGCAGCACAAAGCGTTCGTTAATGATTTCCCAGAAAAAGTGGATCTTGTTGTTTCACATCATCTTCCTTCCAAAGAAGCTTTCGCCGTAGAAGAAAATGCCAACAGTGTTTATGCTCCTTACTACCATGCAGGGCTAAGTAATGAGTTGATCTCAAGAGCTAGGTATTGGGTGGCAGGACATCAACATGATGCTGTAGAGAAAGTCATTGCTGACGGTAGGACCACATTTATTTCTAACCCCAAGGGTTCTGTCCGCTTAACCAATGGGTTACTTACTAACAAAGCTTATTACCTATAAGAGCTAGCCAGCAACAAACTTTGGCATCTGAAAGCCCGTTAGGGCTTTCTCACTGTGATCATTGATCACCTGTATGATCTAGACAAAAACTAGGTTAGTAACAAAATAAACAGAAAGCCCCAGTGGGACTTTCAACAACAATCTTTATTTAAGATTAGCTCTTAGCGACTGAGTACTTTTAATGTCTGGAAAAGGTAACGTTTCAGCGGAAGGTACAGCTGACAACGCTGGTGGAACATACCCAATCAACTCTTTCAATTTACTGCCCCAGGTTTCAAGCCCACCTAACTTATCGTCAAAATAGTCATAGCGATCATAGTGACGTGTACTCACATCTTGCAAGGCGTGATTTTGAATACGATCTCTAACCTCTTTGCTGATTCGGCATGCTCCCATTAAAGTTTTACATGTTCGACGCAAATCTTTAGGTACAAACTTATCGAACCCCACAGCATCACGATAACGAGTCACTGCACGACAAATGGAGCTAGTCTTCATGGGTTCTTCTGCATCTTTGGGGTTTGGAAAAACATATCGTCCACCACCAGAAAGCTCGTATTGTTTCTGAAGTATTTCAAAAGCCAATCCGTTCAACGGTACGATATGATCTTTTTTGTTTTTAGAACGCTCTTTGGTAATGCAGACAAACCTTTCTTTCCAATCAACATTCCACCATTCTAAGGTAATAACTTCATATGGTCGTTGCCCCCCTAGATAGATGCACAGTTGAAGTAAGTGCCTCAAATCTTGTCCAACAGGCACAACATCATAGTTTTCACGAAGGTCTTTTAGCAGGCGTCTTAACTCTCGCCATTCTAGGAATCGCTCACCAATACGCTCACCATCTTTTTGCTTTGGAATTGGTGCTGCTGGGTTGTATTTTATGGAAAATTTCGACTCTAAAGAGAAGTAGCGTGGATCGTTATCAAAGCGCATAGCATGGTTAAACGCCGCCATCACATAACTACGTACTCGATTGCTCTGAGTGATAGCTCCACGCTGGATCATCTTACTAATAACGTATTTAATATCATCCGTCGTTACATCACACGCCTTGGTGTTTTTGTCTATATATGGATAGAACTCTCGTACCAGTGCATTTCGGACCTCTTCATACGTTCTCTTTCCATCTATTTTCATCCGCTCAGTATAGCTATGGAATAGGTCATCAATGGTTCCTAAGCTTTTGCTCTCAGTATCAATTTTTTTCTGCTCACGCTCTTGTTGTTCAAGATGCAATTTAGGATCTTTTCCGTTGAGCAACAGTTGTGAGAAGACTTGGGCTTTCTCGCGAGCTTCTATAAGAGTCATGCTGCCAGCACGTGTGCTGAATAAACCGATAGAGATAAATTTTTCTTTCTGTCGCTGGTAGTAGCGAAAAACGAACTGCTTTTTCCCACTAGTGAAAATTTTTACTCCCAAACGCCCTGTACCTCGTTGACCTGATTGATCCCAGAGATAATAGGAATTTTTACTACTAGTCGCGGATTGAATTTTAGTAACAGTTAACATTCTGATTTGCTCTTGTCTTTTTCGGCGAAGTTAACTTTCTAGGCAAATAGATATAACCTAAAAGCAGCCAAAAATTATGTTGACAGATTTCCTTCCTAAGCAAAGCTAGGTCAGGTAATGGGTCAGACAAGAGAAAGGTGACATGGAAATCAATGCAAACTAACGCAACAAAGGAAAACCTGTAACCTTCTGAATTTACGGGAGATTAATAAGCTTTGCATACTCATAAAAATGAATCTGGTAGGACTCATAATCGATTGGTCCCCAGTTCAAGTCTGGGAGGGGCCACCAGTCATAGAAAGGCCTGAGAGGTTAGTAACCACTCAGGCTTTTTGCTTTTTATTTTGCTGTGTAGCATATATGTAGCAAATTAATCGCTGTTAAACGTCCTTTTGATTCGCACTCCCCACCTGCCATACCCATTCTCAAGTTCGATATCAGTGATAGCTCGCTTAAGCACAGCTTTCGAACAGTCCGCCTTTTGAATCCATCTCACAAAGTATGGCTTATCTAACACTTTGGACAATAGCGCACGAAAACCAAAACAGCCCTTGATACACTAGCCCAAAATCTACCAACTCGATGGCGTGTTAGGTGCCGACAACTGATCGGCGGTAGCATGGCTAAACATTGGATGCTTAACCAGCTTATCAGCTAGAGACTGCCAAAAGCGTGCGCGTTTATCCGTGACCGATTCACACTATCCCAAAACGGATGATTAAAAGAGTCGATAAGTCATGCGGTTACAGCTTGATACTTGGGGATAGTGTGAATACCTGAGTAGTGATAGGCGGCATGCTCACTTTCTCGGGAAAGTAGTATCCATTAGAAGTGAGAAATTCTATTGGTAACAGTTAGTTAGGTAGAAGAGAGTGCGGATAACGGTTTTGGGAAAATCGCGCATGAGCACTAATACAATGTTATATCATGAGGTAAGCATGTCAGAGAATTTAGATGATTTTGAGAATATCTACTTTCCAGAATTAAAGACCAAAGATGATGTTATGAAGTTTATAGAAAAAGGGATGTTCTTTAAGCAGAATCGAATAGAAGAGTTGTTCTATATAAGGTTTGTTGGTCTGAGAAAAAAAATACATAAGCTCCTGACTAATGAGATTTTAGACGATTTTGATTACAATATTTATGTTAATTCCATTCTAGTCGATTGCAGGGCATTATTTTTAGAAAATCCTAGATATAGATTTAATGGTACTTTGCAAAGTACGTACCGGGCTAGGAATCTCGGTGAGTATGCTGAAGGTATTGATGAATTCTTTGATAGAGAAGTTGTTGAAGGAAAATCTTTAAAAGTAGTTATTAAGGACTGGGTAGATAAAAAGTTGGTTCATATCGCTTATCTCGAGCCAGAGGACGAAATTTTATTTTACGAAAACATTCTATCAATTATTAATAGGGAAACTTTAGGCAATATTTTTCATGACATACTCATTATTGCTAGGCAATACGAAGAAATTCGAGAGTTGTATGGGGAGAATGTAGAAGAGCAAGTCGATAGAACCCTGTCGTGGTTGACTGGCTAACTATGATATAACAAATTAATGCAGCCGACCGCTACCGCGTCGGCTGATTAAGGCGTTAAGCATCTAGACGATTAGTTTATGCAAGAGTTGAATTTTCGAGCGCTAGAAAGTTTTTGTACTGCTTGGCTACGAAAAGCGGAACGAATAGACACTGAGCCACTGGAAGGCGTTTTTGATAGATTTTTTACTTTGTGGGTCGTGTTTAACCGGCTGTATGAAGAAGCGGGGAGAACTCTAGCCCATCGAGGTCATCCTATTTATCGTTCGTTCATTAAAAGGCGTGGGCCCAGAGTTTTTGCACCGCCTCCCGACAAAATATCAGCAACCAAGGGGATTACGGTTTTTGTTGGTCACCATCGATTAAGAGCTCACATCCAAGGAGATGCCGAGGCGATGCGTGGACTTGAATATATCCACGATGCAATTCGCAATGGAATGCTTTATTTGCACGAAAACCATGAAACTGGAGAACCTGACACTGAGAAAGATCTCGTTTTAGTAGACAAGGCTATAGGTGGCTGTGTGAAAAGCACTTTAACTCTAATATACCAAGCTCGGTGTAACCTTTTTCATGGTCAAAAGGCATTTACTGAAGCCCAACGGGAGCTTTTGATTGGAATGAGCTCCATATTAATCCAAGTGATTGAGTGCTCATTCTACGCTGTCGCGGAACGTGTGGAGCGTGCTTAACAAGGTGGTCAACGGGACGCCAACTACGTTGCGCTCCGTTGCCGCCCATTACCACTGGTGTTAGCTTTTTTTGGAGTTTGAGATTGATAATGAAGACTTGCTATATGTGTGAGAAACCTGCTGTATCGAGTGAGCATGTTCCTCCTAAATGTATATTCCCCGAATCTAAAGATGTAAAAGGAATAAATTTAAGGCAACACTTAATCACTGTGCCTAGTTGTGACGTCCACAATAGTGCAAAGAGTAAAGATGATGAATTTCTTATGGTTAGTCTGGCAGGAATATTTGGCAACAATTCTATAGGCTTCCAACACAAGTTTTCTAAAGTAAACCGTGCAATTAGGCGTTCTTCAAATCGCTTATTAGACGCCGCATTTACAAAACGTAAGCACTACAAATTGGAGCGAGATAATAAATTTCTTGAAGTTATTTGGGGAACATTCGACCATGTTAGATTGAACGACTGTTTTACTCATATAGCGTATGGACTCCATTTTCATCATTTTGAAAGACGGTTCAAAGGACAAGTTAAGGTAATTATGGGGTATCTGCATAGCAAAGATATGAGTAATAATAACTTTGTTCAGTTCATTAAAGATAGAGCGGCTATTGATTTAAAAGATGTTGAGAGATGTGGTAAAAATCCAGACGTCTTTTACTATCAATTTGTTGCGCCAGACGAACACGGTATATATCTGTTACATATGCGCTTCTATGGGGGGATTGATGTTTATGCTTCATTTTTGCCTGAAGATAAAACTAAGCCATATAACTTAGCACTTGAGTTAATGAATGAAGGCATCGAAACAGTAATAAATCTCGATGGTAAAGAGTACCATGTTAACGTAAAAAGCTAACAAATGAGCATGTGATCAATCACTAATTCTAGGCGAGGTTTTCACCCCACACTACGCCGTCTCTGAGCATCTAAAATTGGACGAATTTTCCGCAGAGCTCCACATTCACCCGTTCGCTTAACTTTAAATGGAAGTCTAAAGATTTAGTATGAAAGTAATATTTAGAAGTATTTTTATTGCAGTGATGGGATTTTCCTTTCTTTATACCAGTGCTGTTTTTTTAAAAATAGACGGCAGTGAATCTACTTTTATTAAGTTTTTGGGAGGGACTAAAAGGTTAGCGATACTAGGCATGTATGCTGGTTTCCTTTTATTGTTTATTTATGTACTTCAAAGACCTGATTCTAGGATAGGTAAAGGCCTAATGTTAGTTTTTGTGGGGGTTACATTTAGTACTTACTATCCAAGCTACATTTTGGATATTACGCCGATTCATATGGTGACTCATGACTTTGAGTCTTCGTTATATCTGTTAAAGCAGGTGTCATTGTTAGCAAGGCGTTAGCTGTAACTAATAAGAGGGATATCGACGATGGGGTGGAAAGGAACAGTTCGTTCAATCGGTGCAGCAGTTCGTGCTGCGGAACGAGATGCGAAAAGAAGACAAAGGGATCTTGAAAGGCAGCATAAGCAATATAAAAAAATGCAAGAATTAGAGCAGGCTGCTTACGAAGTGGAAGTCTATGAAAATCATATTGATGTAATCCAATCAGTCCACAAAGAATGTACCCCACCAATAGACTGGATTAAAATTTCTTCATCTACTCAACCTATCGAACCTCAAAGAAAAAATGATAATGAATCGGAAGCACGTCAATCTTTAGAATCCTATAAGCCTGGATTTATAGATCGTCTTTTCAAACGGGAGGAGAAGAAAAAAGCATTGCTTTCCCAAAAGGTTGATGTGGCTATTAAAAAAGATCAGGCTAACTATAAAGCTAGCGTTTCAAAATGGGAGAAAGAAACAGAGGAATGGAAAGAAAGTGTAGCTATAGCTAAAGCTCTTTTGGATGGCGAGGCAGAGGCAAAAATTGAAGCAATTGACAACCTCCAGCCATTCTCAGAAATATCAAATCTAGGCTCGAGTTTATCAATTTCTGTCCACGACAATGGAATTATAGAAGCAACAATTAATGTTCATGGAACTGAGATAGTTCCATCCGAAGCGAAAAGTTTACTAAAGAGCGGCAAGCTGTCTGTTAGAAAAATGCCAAAGGGAAGGTTTAATGAAATATATCAAGATTATGTATGTAGCTGTGTATTACGGGTAGGTAATGAGCTTTTTTCAGCTATTCCCGACAACCTTGTTATTGTCACGGCTATAGACGACTTGCTTAATTCCCAGACAGGTCACTTAGAGGAGGCTCCAATTCTGTCAGTCGCAGTGTCTCGTAGCACAATTGAACGCCTTAATTTAGGAGCTATTGACCCATCAGATTCTATGGATAACTTTAAACACAATATGTCGTTCAAAAAAACTAAGGGCTTCGAGATAGTTGAACGTATAGATCCAGAGGCGCTAGATTGCGCATAATCCATCAGCTAACAAATTAGTCACCTGACACACTGATCCCAATTGAATTGCTCCGATTATCAACTAGGTAACTAACAGGCATATAGAGTCCTATGACCTTGTTCATCGATTTCACGTTGGACAATGCTCCGCCAACTTGTGCATCGTAATCACATAGTCTCAGCTGAGGACTGAGTAACTATTTGTATAGAAACACTGCTAGGTATCGTTGATACGTTGATTAAGTGTTTGTAGATGGCAAAAACAATTCGTCAGTACAGTTTGGTGAAGTTGAGCCAGGTTGGAAAATGAGTACTAAGATGAAAGTCTATAACTAATCTTTGCTATGGGAAATATAGCTCGCTGATGCTCCTAAATTTCCACATCACCTCGGTGTTAGCTAACATCAACAAGTTACAAGGAAGTGAAAATGATTGAAAGAGGGAATACAGTTTACCAAGTGTTTATGTTGACAATGTCGGTCTATATTTTGTGTGCGCTAACATTAGAAATGTTTGTTGTTGAAGATGACGAAATTAAATCGGTGCTGAGACGTATAGACTTAGTGGTTTGCTTTTTCTTCCTCTTGGATTTCTTTGTCAATCTCTTTTCTGCTGAAAGTAAGAAACAATATCTTAAATGGGGTTGGATAGATTTGGTGGCTTCTATTCCAACTTTGGATACTCTGAGATGGGGCCGTTTGGCAAAAATGGTTAGGATTATTCGTTTCTTACGCTCTTTGAAATCAATAAGGTATATCTATCAATCAGTAAGAACTAGTCGTGTCCAAAGCATTACAGTGTTCGTGTTCTTAGTCTCATTTTTCTCGTTTACAGTTTGTTCAGGATTAATATTACATTTTGAACGAGAGGTTAATGCTGAACTTAGTACTGCATCTGATGCTTTATGGTGGGCTTTTCTTAATATTATGAATGCAAAAATTAGTGTGACACTGGCTCTAACAAGTGCTGGTCAAATAATGACACTTCTACTAAATAAGATCGGCCTTTTGATATTTGCATATTTCAATGGAATCATAATTTCTTGGTTGGTGCAGAAAAGAGTAGAGTTCAAAGGGAACGCTACTAGCTAAAAAAATAAGAATAAGTGTCGCGAAGCCGACACTTTATTTGGGTGTTGAACAAGCCCGTTGCTTTATTAAGTAAATAGCTCGAATGCGCATAGTTAGGCGCTGCCTATGATATTTTTTCAGCGTGTGTATAGGTATCGGTGAGTTTGGTCATCTGATTAGAGGTTTAATAGACACTTCTAAGTACGGATCGACGATTATGTGGTTCTGTGGTGAATCGTAGACACATAACCATGAACCTCCTCTGGCTAGTTATACATCTGCGAAGAAATAAATATAAATGCCAGCCATAAAAAATAACCAATTCAACAACATGAACACATCATTAATGATTTTTTTGTTCCTTCGCCTGTGTCTAACAAATGGATAAACTAGACAGAAGTATGAAAATACACCACCAGCACCTATGCTAACCATAGCAATGTTATTTGTTCTCTTAAATTTTTCTGGGTTTTTAGCTAAGTTATCAACTAAATCATTAACGTGCTTCTTATCGCCTAAAGAGTAAATGATAAGGTGGTAAAAATAGACGAACATCCACACCAAAAAAAACACACCCACACATTGTTTCATGTCTAACATCCCAGCTCCCTCTCCCTAAAAAATAGAGCTAACACTAAAGTCATTGAACCTCTCTTTGTTTATGTACTCTTCGACACTGCCGGAAATGCAGTTTTATATATTAATCTCGGTTTATTCAAGGGTTTGATATAATAAAAAGCATGACTTTCTGGTTGTTACGCAAGTTGACACATTGATACGAAACTGGAATCTGATGCTGTCGCAGTTGAGCTCTGAGGAATCCCCTGACGATTTTATCTAAATCATCAGAGGATTCCTCAGAGCTACGCCACTAACCAAGCCACCGGCAACCGCCAGAACAGGATCTTATGCGGTTACGTCAACCATCATTTAAGTTAAATACTTACCAATCACCATTAACACAAAAGATAAAATGTAACTCCACATACCTAGTGCATTAACCCACATAAACACTTTAAACTTAATGGAGTTAGTTTTTGCACGCTTACGAATGAATGGGTATTTTACCCAATAATGGAATAACCTTGTGCCAATATAAGCAGAAAGCATACACATTCTATTAGCATGCAATTTATCCACATTCTTAGAGAGTTGGTTGTCTATAAAAACGATTCTTTGAGGGTCACCTAAAGAAACCATTGCACTCATAATTGCTCCAGGAACCGACCAAACAATGGCATAGTAAAAGAAAAAAAATGCTACATCCTTAATCATAATTAAGAACTCCAAGCATACATTTCATCTACAAACCATTTGCTAGCAGTTGCTCCAGCGATACCACCAATAGCACCATCAACAACAAAAGAACCGATTGCAGCAATGGCAAGTACAGGGGTAGAAGTTACACCGACAACTCCTAGAACAAGTAATACACCAGAGGTCATCGCTGCACCACCAACCCCTCCTCCATATATACCACCAATAAACCCACCAGCTTTACGGGTTATTGTCTGACCACAATCTCCGGCTCCATCGACCTTGTACGCCTCATAGACATTATCCACACCACTGGCAAAACCGAGCACTAGCCCGACATACCCCAAACCTCTAGCGGCGGAAATCCCTATCGCTATATTGCCAATACGCTTGCCCAACTCTTTCGTCTCTGATTCAAACTTAACCATTTAAGTTAAATCAGAATGAAATTCCTAGGCCTTTCTCAAGGAAGGCGAGAAAGAAAACCATTATCCAACTCCACGTTCCTACTGAATTACCCCACATAAATATTTTAAACTTAATAGAGTCAGTGGTTGCACGCTTACGAATAAATGGATATTTCACCCAATAATGAAACAGTCTTGCATTGATGTAAGCAGATAGCATGCACATCTTATTCGCATGCAATTTATCCACATTCTTAGAAAGTTGATGATCTATAAAAACGATTCTTTGAGGATCTCCCAATGAAATAATAGCCACCATAATTACAGCGGGAATAGACCAAACAAGGGCATACCCCCCAAAAATAACTACTAGCCAATCCAACATAGATTTACCTCAAAGCTGACTCTGCACTCTCATATATAAAGTCCGCCCCCCACTTTCCTGTAGCTGAACCAGCAATTCCACCAATAGCACCACCAACAACAAAAGAGCCTATTGCAGCAATGGCAAGTACAGGGGTAGAAGTTACACCGATCACTCCCAGAACAAGTAATACTCCAGAAGTCATCGCAGCACTACCAACCCCTCCCCCAGATATACCACCAATAAACCCGCCAATTTCACGGGTTGTTGTCTGACCACAATCTCCCGTTCCATCGACCTTGCACGCCTCATAGACATTATCCACACCACTGGCAAAACCGAGCACTAGCCCGACATACCCCAAACCTCTAGCGGCGGAAATCCCTATCGCTATATTGCCAATACGCTTGCCCAACTCTTTCACAAAGCCTGTTTTTAATATTTCATCCGCATTATGAATGACAGACTTCGTGGAGAGTTTTAGATTACGCTTGATTTGCGTGTAAACAGGGAGCTGAACGTTACGCTTGGAGAGTATTGCAAAAGAGCCATCAAGCTTTTTAAACAACGCCGCACGGTCAGCAACAAATGCGCCGTAATTCATGCCTCCAGTACGGCTCGCCATAGCCACTTGAGAAGCATAAAGAGTATTTATTTCTAACAGGACATTTTGAATGTTCTTTAAGTTTTGTTGGACAAGCGCAGACGTTGCCCCAACGCCCGTCGCCACTTGAGCGTAATAATCCGTTGGCAATCCATCTTTACGGATTCTTTCATCTAGTTGATGAGAAAAAAGCTCAAAGTGACGGTTAAGCGTGACCACTTCCTCATCCAGAAGTTTGCCTAATTCAGCACTGGCGATCTTGGCTTCTTCTATCCACTTATCGAGTAACTCCTGCTCGTGTTGTTTTTCTGGTTTCGTTGTTGGCAGTAAAACAATCTCACCCTGACGCACAGGCTCATTGAGGTGTGCATTACACTGCTTGATGGTTTGCTTTTGCTCTGTGGTGGTTTCAGAGGTAAAAAGACTGTTCCACAAGGCAGATTGTGATTGAGTAACCGGTGATTGCATCCAACCTAGCTCAAAGCTGACTTTATTTTGAAGCTGTTGCCATTCCTTTTCTCGTTCTTGAAGCCGCTCTCTACGCTGTCTTTCAACTTTTTCTCTGGGAGATTCTTTGGTGGCGACGGGCTCCTTTACCTCGTTTTTTACTGGCATCAACGAGCCGGTGGGCGCAAAATTGCTAGCCGTCGCGCTTTCTACTGCCGCCTTTGACGCGGCCGATTGCCTAGCCATCTCACAACTCGTACAACGACACACTGACGGGTTGGGATGCATCAAAGGACACCGATGAGGCTTAGAAGGGTCAAAGATATCGGGTAAGCTCATATCACTTTCCACGCAGTTGAAATGAATATGCGCATCGTATCATTACAGAGACGATAAATTGGTGCGTAATATTTTGGACATATGTTAAATGGTCAACATCCCTATCAAAAACGCCTCTTAGAAGCGCCTCAGTATCGCCCTCTACTTGCCCAAACTCATAAGCCATGAGTTCGGTCAGTCGAATTACTTTGTAACCCACTGCATTGTCCGCCAGTCAATAATCATGGCGATGCATTCTACTCCGCAAGCTAGATTTTTGGATACTTTTGTCGTCATCGTTAGGTTAACTCTGACCAAACCGTGAATTGGGTCCAATAGATTTATTGATCGGGCCTTTAATAATCAGCCAAAGCTACGGCGTATACACATGTGGACGACTTATAATGATGCTCTGTATTGCAATAAATGTGGAGAAGTGTTGTGGCTGCCTCAAATTGGCCACGGTGTTAGAGCGTGTGAGAACAGGGAACAGTTCAGCAAAGGCAGAGCAATCAAATTCGATAATTGCGGCTTGATGGTTTTGTAATGGCTTCTGCCCATAGTTCGAACTCCGTATGCATTCCCACGCGGGAGCGTGGGAACGAGTAAAAAAACACATACAAAAAACGCAGCCCCATGGCTGCGTTTTGGCTTTCTATCCCCAGTCCATCATTATTCTGTCGGTTCGATGGTCAGTGGTTCCCAGGTGGCGGTGGTGTTGCCGCCGGCGCTGGGGTGGTCGCGGTATTCGCGGTCTTTGAGTAGGGTGTAGTACACATCCACAAAGTCATCATCGTTGGTGAGCCAGCCGTCGGGGATGGCTTCAATGATTTTGCCGGTGATCTTGGTGATCACGCCATAGGCTTGCACCTCTAAATCTGGAATGGCGGCAATGATGTCGCTCGCCACCTCGTTTAACTTCAAGGCCAATTCTTTGTAGTTGGTGCCGTCGTCTTGCTCCATCAAGATCACGTCCGCCGCGCCCCAGCGATAACGCTCCCAGTGGATCATCACTTGATTAGGGTGATAGGTGGTTTGGTCGTAATCCAAATAAGGCATATCGACAATATCTAGCGTGGGCTCGTCACGGCTGGGGTTCACGCCGGTGACAATCGCGTATACCTCGGCCGCGCCGGAGATCCAAGGCTCTTGGTCGTCTTCAAGGCGGATTGATTTGAGCACTGTGGTGTCAATGGGCTCGGCCGGCCCTTGTGCCATCATTGGCGCGTGACGACGCATACGGGGCGCTGGGGCTTGCTCGGCCAGGGTGCGGCGCATCACTTCTAGGCCAGCTTTAAGTGAGGCTTCACCATTGGCATCAACTACCAAAATAGGACGGTCAGGCAACTGATGAACGTCTAGCCAGTGCACCTTGCCGTTGGTGTCGTAGGCTTCAATCTGGGTCCAGGTTTTATCATCGCCTGCTGGCTCAAAGGCAAACAGTGGGGCTTGGCCAGCTTGCCAGCGTGCGAGCATGCTGGGGTCTGCCAGACGCACTTCAAGCAACTGTTCGGCGACCTCTTCGACCCCTTGTGCCTCTCGCAAGGCACGGTCGGCCGCGCGCAGTTGATCATTAAGCTGATGTGCACGCGTTTGGGTGAGACTTTGTAGCGACGCATTCAGGCCATAGGCATTAATGCTACGGTGGAGCACAGGCGCTAATAGCGCATAATCTTGACTAAGTTGTTTGGCGGTGTCGCGTTTTATATCAACCACTGAATTATCGGCATTGGCCGCAAAAGCGGGAGTCAAAGCTTGGGTGATGCCAGCCAATAATAGGGCAATGAGCGTATTTTTCTTCATCGCGTTTCCTTTTAGTTGTGTTTCCAACTGACGCCAGCGGATGCTGACTAAGGCCATCATGCGACGTAAATGAGAAATAATGCTATTTAGAAAATAATGTGATGTGAGCCGAGTTCATAAAAAAGGCGCAACTGCGGCATGAAATTAGTCACTTTTGGTACCAAAGTGTGCGAGTGGCAAAAAACGCCCGGCCAAGTGGCCGGGCGTTAAAGCGAAAAGGCGTGAGGTTAAATGCCGTCGCGTTCGAGTGGGCAGCTCATACAACGCGCGCCACCGCGGCCACGACCTAGTTGGTCGCCCGGGATCGAGAGCACCTTGATTCCGGCTTTGTCGTATTTCTCGTTGGTGTAGGTGTTGCCTTCATAACCAATCACAACCCCAGGTTTGACCGTGAGCACGTTGTTGGCATCGTTCCATTGTTCGCGCTCAGCAGCATAGCTGTCACCGCCGGTGGTAATGATGTTCAGCGGGCCAACGTCGAGTGCTTTTTCAATCGCGGTGAGGTAGCAAGACTGCGCTTCCACGTTAAGGCTGTCTTCGCCTTTGCGGGTTAGGCGCCAGCATGGCAAGTCGGGACGCATCACAGTGGGGTAAACCGAGAAGGTGTGCACGTCCATGTGGGTCATCACCGTATCTAGGTGCATGCACGAGCGGTTTTTCGGCAGTTGCACTGCAATCACTTCTTTGGCTTGGCCACTAAACAGCAGGCTGCGTGCCAGCTGCTCAACCCCTTGTGGGGTGGTGCGCTCGGACATACCAATTAACACCGCGCCGCGGCCAATAACTAGCACATCGCCGCCTTCAATCATGGCGTTGTCGTAGTCACGTACTTCATCGCCGAGGTAATTAATAAACGGGTTATCGGCAAATTCAGGGTGCCAGCGGTAAATGGCACGTAGGTGGTTGGTTTCACGTTGGCGCGCCGACTTGGCCATGGGGTTGAGTGATACGCCGCCATACACCCAGCACGAGGTGTCGCGGGTAAATAGGTGGTTAGGCAGCGGCTCAATCACAAAGTCGGTCTTATCGTGCATGGCCTGCATCATCGAGGATGATTGCACGGGCAAGTCGATATAGCTTAAACCGCCAAGTAGAATGTCAGCCAGGGTGTTGTGGTCAATGTCCGCCATATAAGCGCGTACATCACTGGCGAACTGATAACCGAGACGATATTGATTGAGTTGGGTGTCGAGCAGCCATTGCTTGGCTTCTGGCACCGCGAGGGTTTCGACCAGTAAATCGTGAAGTAGGTAAACGTGTACGCCTTGGTCGGTCAGTGTGCGGGCGAACATATCATGCTCTTCGCCCGCGCGCTCAACGGCCAATACATCATCAAACAGCAGTTCATGGCAGTTAGATGGCGTCAGGTGGTTCAACGCTCGTTCAGGGCGGTGAAGCAGTACACGCTTCAGTTGCCCAACTTCGGATCCAACGTAAAACTCACTCATGGTAGGTCCTCTTTTTCCTTAATACGGGCCAGGTAATGAGACAAACAGCGCTTTGCACACACGGGAGGTGTACTCACCGGTTAGGTGGGAATGCAGGCCGTTTACACAGGGTGGGCGTGTCTCATCTCCTCCTTGGATGCTCGAATAATGACAACCTTCTCGGGGGAGGTCAATGTTACAAATCACTAACAATCTCGCCGGACTAGCAAGGTCACAGAAATTTCATTAACTTGGCGGTTTTCTCATCAGTGACACTATGATGGAACGTGGCATTTTTTGCTAAACCGTGCCATATTGCGCCCGTATTCATTTTCTGGAGTCGCGTCTATGTCACAGGCTGAACTTATCGAACAACAACACCAAGAAACGCGGATGATCATCGAGGAGCTTCTCGCCGATGGCAGTGATCCTGATGCGCTGTATACCATTGAGCACCACCTGTGTGCCGATACCTTTGAAGCGCTGGAAGATGCGGCGGTAGAAGCCTTTAAAATGGGCTTTGAAGTGGCCGAGGCTGAAGAGCTTGAGCTGGAAGAGGGCGGCACTATTGTTTGCTTTGATGCAGTGATGGAAACGGCCTTGAATGCTGAGCGCATTGATGAGCAAGTTGAAAAGTTGGTGGCGTTAGCGGATAAGCACAACATTGATTACGACGGCTGGGGCACTTACTTCGAATCGGATGAAGACGACGCTCCCGAGAGCGAGTAACGCGCGATCGCCGAATAAAGCATACTGATTAAAGCCACGTTAACGTGGCTTTTTTTGTGCCTAGTGGGGTTAGAGCATCTTTATCATGGTGACTTCACAGCTATCGTGACCGGTGTTGCCCATGCGCGCACACGGGGTAAAGCCGAGTGATTGATACAAGGCAATAGCGGCGGTGAGGTTGGCGGTGGTCTCGAGATAACAGCGTTGATAGCCCCATGCACGGGCTGTTTCCATCGCCTGAATAGCTAATTGTTTCGCCATCCCTTTGCCTCGCAGTGCTGGCAAAAAATACATTTTTTGCAGCTCGCATACGCTATCGTGTCCAGGCAAAGGGGCAATACCGCCACCGCCGAGGATCTCCCCATCGGCTTCAATCACCCAATAGGCCGCTTGCGGGTGCGTATATTGCTCGCTAAGGCAGTCAAGGGTGGGATCAGCGACGCTAAACCCGGCATCGGCACTGAGACCATGCTCGGCAGAGACGCGACGAATCACATCGGCAATCGCCGGGTTATCGTTTGGTGTCATTAAACGCACGGTTAAAGGTGCGTGTGAGCTTGGCTCGTGTAAATCTTGGGGCCTATCCTGGGCCATGAATACACTCCGAATTATATATGTATCAATAAATTACCTCACCAGATGGCTTTTCACAACTGAGTGCCGCCGCAGCAAGATGCGTTTATGGTCGTCTTTTATTATTCCGCCTCATTCTTAAGATTGCCTTGTGTTATTTTTTCAGTGCTCTCTTGTTCTCCCCCCGTTGCGGGATATTGGTTGTATTTCTGTCTATTTTTTTAACCAAAACACTCAAGCTTGTGCCATAATTCCTGCCGGTTTTTTTGGACGTTGTAATGTTAATTAGCATTTATTATTGATTAAGAGATAAGTGAATGGAAAATCAGGTTAAATTTCATGGTCAGGGGAAAGAGTTCTTCGGCATATGGATTGTAAATATATTGTTGTCTTGTGTGACTTTGGGGATTTACTCGGCATGGGCAAAAGTACGAACCAATCAATATTTTTACGGTAATACAGACATTGCGGGCGATCGTTTTGGCTATCACGCCTYACCTAAACAAATTTTGATTGGCCGGATTATCGCAGCGGTGTGTGTATTGGTTTGGGTGATTGCTAATCAGCTTTTCCCCATTGCATCACTGGCTTTGCTAGCGATAGGGGTAGCCTTGATGCCCTGGTTAATTCGCAACAATATGCGCTTTGATGCCAGAATGACCAGCTACCGTAATGTTCGGTTCGACTTTACGGGCAAACTGTCAACCGCGTACCTGGTTTTCTTGGGGCTGCCGGTATTGTGCTATCTCAGCATAGGCGTGGTGTCGTTCTTTGGTGGCTCGCAACTGACTGGTGGCCATTTTGGCTTAGGCATCACACTCCTTTTACTTGCCATTGTGGTTGGCTTTTTGTCTTATGCATGTATTGCCTCGCAAGTCGCACGTTATTACCTCAATCACACTACCTATGGAAATCAACAATTTAAGGCTGAGGTAAGCTGGAAAATATTTGCCAAAACCTATCTGCAAGCCGGCCTTATTTGGTTTGGCCTTTCGGCGGTGGCTGGGATCGCAGTGGCCATTGTGATGGGAACCGATGTCAGTGCCTTCACATCGCCAAGCAGCGGCAGCTTCCAGTTACTAATCATCGGCGCTTACCTATTCTTAGCGCTGACGGTCATCATTATTAACGCTTTTATTCGTACTAGGATCCGCAACTATCTCTTTGGTCAAGTCGAAATCGGCGATAGCCCTGCCTATCAATTGGCGTCTCGCATGACAGTGGGGGGGCTTTTGTACTTACTGATGACGAACTTGGCGTTGCTGATTGTCACCATTGGTATTGCCACACCATGGGTAAAAGTGCGCACTGCGGCCTATCTTGCCAATGTGACCTTTGTTATCGGTGATTTGTCTCAGCTGCACGCTGAAGGCGAGGCGGTGACCAATAACAATGCCGTGGCTGACGAGGTGGCTAATGCCTTTGATTTAGGTGTAGGTATTGGATGAGTTGGCGAGGCATCTATCACCCTCCCCACAGTGCGACAAAGCTCGATGCTGAGCTAACGCTGGCTGATCGCCATGTGTATATCACCACTGAGCAGGGTGAACATGCTTGGCCACTTGCAGACATGGATGTGTCGGTACCGGTGGGAAATCTGCCATTGGTACTGACCTTTCCTGACGGGCAAACATTCATCCCTGATGAGAGTCAGTCTCTGGCCACTGCGCTTGGACCTTCGCGGCGCGGAAAGTGGTTGCATTGGTTGGAGCAGCACAAGTTAGCGATTCTGGCAAGCTTGCTGGTGGTAGTGTTATTGGTGGTGCTGCTGTTTAGCCATGGTTTGCCTGCTCTGAGTCGTAGCTTGGTGCCCTGGGTGCCTGATGAGGTCTCCCGCCAGATTGGTCAGCAAACTCAGGAGACCTTGGATGAGCATATGCTAGCGCCGACTGAGTTGAGTCAGGCAACGCAAGTGCAGGTGCAGCAACAGTTTGACGCTTTGGTCGGGCAGTTGCCGACGCTTCCTGTTGAGCCAAGGCTCGAGTTTCGGCAGTGGGAAGGCACTGCGAATGCGTTAGCACTCTCTGATGGCACTATTATTGTGACCGATGCGCTTGTCGCGTTAGCGGATACCCCCGCACAACTGAATAGCATCTTGTTGCACGAGGTGGGGCATTTGGCATACCAACACTCGCTGAAGTCCCTGGTGCGTGCCGCCCTGATCTCGACCACCGTTGCCTTGCTAACCGGTGAAAGCACGGGGTTAGCTGACAACTTATTGGGAGGTGGCGTGTTTTTGCTGACGCAAGGCTACTCACGCGACGATGAGCGAGAAGCCGATGCGTATGCCCAGCAACATATGACGGCTATCTATGGGAATGCGAATGCGATGAAGGTGATGTTTGAGCGGCTCGGTGAGGCAAATAATACGGGTAAACAGCTAGAGTGGTTAAGTACGCACCCTGGCATGAAAGCGCGGATTGAGGCGATTGAAAACGCGCGTTAAATGCTCGTGAGCAAGCGTAAACAATAAAAAACCATCAGCACCTTCAGCGTGCCGGTGGTTTTTTTAATGATGATGCCCCAAGTGAAGCGGTGCCGGTTTTACCGAATGGCGACGCTGCCACACCTTTTCATGGAAGAAGTACGCCAAGGTGTTGATGCTCGGCTCAACCAGCGCCAGTGCGCCACCGACTAGCCAATCGCCACTGATTAAATAGCCCACCAAAAAGGCAACGTTAAAGTGTATCACCGCAAAGCTGGCCGTTTTGACCGCTGGGCGCGCTTGGCGGCTAAGCTGCCAGAGTTTTTCATGAAGATAAAACGCGCCAGTATTGACGGTGGGCTCGGTCATCGCAATCAGGCTGCCAATGATGATATCGCCCGTTAGCACATAGGCGACGGTAAAGGCGATAGAAAAGTGGATAGCCGCAAAACTGAGTGTCTTCTTCATGGTGTAGCTCCTTATTGGCAACACGCGTTTAATCAACACTGACAGTATGTCGTGTCTTTGTCGATAAATAAAAACGGTTCTCACTATCTTTTAAATAGAGCAGAGCTATCAACGGCGATCAGTGCTAGGGATAACAAGCGTTTAAAAGCTGACCAAGCCAAGGTTGCGCTGAGGTGGGATATAAAAAAAGCCACACCGAGCGGTGTGGCTTGATAGGCTGAGTGAGCCGAGGATTATAGCGCGGCGATCGTCGCTTTTTGCTCGCCAAGCTTGGTGAGGCTCTCACGGTAGCCGTCGAGCTTTTCACGCTCTTTCGCCACCACGGCTTCAGGTGCTTTGGCGACGAAACTTTCGTTGCCCAGCTTGCCTTCAACACGCTTGATTTCACCTTCGACTCTGGCGATTTCTTTATCCAGACGTGCTAACTCGGCGTCTTTATCAATCAAGCCCGCCATCGGGATCAAGATCTCCGAGCTGCCGACCAACGCAGAGGCACACGCAGGCAAGGTTTCGCTACCGTCAAGCACGGTGAAGTTGCCGAGTTTTGCCAAGGCATTCAAGGTGGTGCGGTTGCGGGTGGCACGCTCAGCATCACGGCTATCCGCGGCTTTTAGCATCACTTCAAGCGGCTGGCTTGGCGCAATGTCGTATTCTGCGCGCAGGTTACGGATGCTGACAATAAACTGCTTCACCCATTCAATGTCTTCTGAGGCTTGCGCGTTAACACGGCTGGCATCAAATTGCGGCAACGGCTGGTTCATAATGGTGTCGCCGTCGACACCGTCAACCAGTGGTTTGACGCTCTGCCAAATCGCTTCCGTGATGTAAGGGATCACAGGGTGCGCTAGACGCAAGGTTTTTTCCAAGACGGTGATCAGGGTGAAACGGGTCGCACGTTGCTGTGCGTCGTCACCTTTCCACAGTACGGGCTTGGTGAGCTCTAAGTACCAGTCACAGAACTGGTGCCAGATAAACTCATACAAGACACCGGCCGCCATATCGAGACGATAGTTGTCGAGGTGAGTATTGAAGTCTTTCGCCGCTTGCTGGAACTGAGACTCGATCCACTGATCGGCCAGTGAGAACTGCATCTCGCCGCCGCTCATGCCGCAATCTTGCTCTTCGGTGTTCATCAGCACGTAACGGCTGGCGTTCCACAGCTTGTTACAGAAGTTGCGATACCCTTCAAGGCGCTTCATATCCCAGTTGATGTCACGGCCGGTTGAGGCCAATGCCGCGAGGGTAAAGCGCAGTGCGTCGGTGCCGTGGGCCTCGATGCCATTCTCGAAGGTTTTACGGGTCGCCTTTTCAATCTTTTCTGCCAGCTTCGGCTGCATCATGTTGCCGGTGCGTTTGGCAACCAAGTCATCAACACTGATGCCGTCAATCATATCGAGCGGGTCGAGTACGTTACCCTTGGATTTTGACATCTTGGCGCCACTTTCATCGCGGATAAGACCGGTCATGTAAATGGTCTTAAACGGCACTTGTGGCTTGCCGTTTTCATCTTTGATGAAGTGCATGGTCATCATAATCATGCGCGCCACCCAGAAGAAAATGATATCAAAGCCTGATACCAACACATCGGTGGGGTGGAAGGTTTTCAGTGCATCGGTATTTTCTGGCCAGCCTAGGGTGCCGAACGTCCAAAGCGCGGAGGAGAACCAAGTATCCAACACGTCTTCGTCTTGGCGTAGCGCGACGTCGTCGCCAATCTGGTTATCGCGACGCACTTCGTCTTCGTCACGGCCCACATAGACATTGCCTTGATCGTCGTACCACGCAGGAATGCGGTGACCCCACCAAAGCTGACGTGAAATACACCAATCTTGCACATCACGCATCCACGCGAAGTACATGTTCTCGTACTGCTTAGGCACAAATTGGATATCGCCGTCTTCAACAGCTTTTACCGCCGGCTCTGCTAATGGCGCGGTGCGCACATACCACTGGTCGGTCAGCATTGGCTCAATCACTACGCCGCCGCGATCGCCATACGGCACGGTCAGATCGTGATCTTTAATTTCATCCAATAAGCCCAGCGCATCAAATTCGGCCACGATCGCTTTACGTGCGGCAAAACGCTCCAGACCTTGGTAGTTTTCTGGCAGGGCACTATCGAAAGCATCACTTGGCTGGCCTTTATGGTCAAACACTTCAGCCTGATCGCGAATGTCCGCGTTCAAGGTCAGGATGTTGATCATCGGTAGCTGGTGGCGCTGGCCGACTTCGTAGTCGTTAAAGTCGTGCGCGGGGGTGATTTTCACACAGCCGGTGCCTTTTTCCATGTCGGCGTGCTCATCGCCCACAATTGGGATGCGACGATTGACCACTGGCAGCAATACGTGCTTGCCAATCAGGTCTTTATAGCGCGGGTCTTCTGGGTTGACCGCAACACCGGTATCGCCCAGCATGGTTTCTGGACGGGTGGTGGCCACCACGATGTAGTCTTTGCCTTCGGCAGTTTGGGCGCCATCAGCAAGTGGATAACGGAAATGCCACATGTGGCCTTTCTTATCTTTGTTTTCCACTTCTAAGTCAGAAATGGCCGTGTGCAGCTTAGGATCCCAGTTCACCAGGCGTTTACCGCGGTAAATCAAGTCTTCTTGGTGCAGGCGAACAAACACTTCTTTGACGGCATTGGAAAAGCCTTCATCCATGGTGAAGCGTTCGCGATCCCAGTCGACAGAGGCCCCTAGGCGGCGCAATTGTTGAGTAATGGTGCCACCAGATTCGCCTTTCCATTGCCAAATTTTGTCAACAAAGGCCTCACGACCGTAATCGTGTTTGGTTTTGCCTTCTTCGGCGGCGATCTTGCGCTCCACGACCATCTGCGTCGCGATACCGGCGTGGTCCGTTCCCACTTGCCATAGGGTATTTTTGCCCTTCATCCGTGCGGCACGGGTCAGGGTATCCATAATGGTATCCTGGAACGCGTGGCCCATATGCAGGCTACCGGTCACGTTTGGAGGCGGGATCATGATGCTGAATGCATCTTTGCTGGTATCACCATGAGGTCGGAAATAGCCTTCCTCTTCCCAGCGCTGATACAGCGCTTTTTCGATTGATTGTGGATTATATGTCTTTTCCATAGCGCTCTTGAAAGATCGTCAAGGTTTGGGCGATTGGTCGATGGCCAGGGTATGAAGTTGCAGGCCTGCCAGTCGGTATGCTTTATATCGGTGACGCGCGTGCTGTTTGAGCGTCTCATCGCAAGGGACGAAGTCTACCACTTGTGCAAACGAAGGCGCAAAATTTGATGGCTCTGTCGCCAAATTGATAAGCACGCTGCGATGACCCGTATGACGTACGCCAGGCCAGCCGATTTCCACCGGTGCGCCGCCTCGCGGCCCTTCACCGACCAAGTTATGGGGCAAAAATACATCCGGGTCACGTTGCCACAGTAGATCATCGAGTTGATGCGCTTGGGCTTGGTCGTGCGCGGCCAGGTAAATGCGTTGCCCTTGTTGATAGTAGTAAAAAGCCAGTTCGATAGCGGTTGCTACTATGATTTGTATGTCACGTTGTTGCGTGTCACTGTCTTTGCTTTCACGCGCTTGCTGTTCGGGTGTTAGCCCCGGGCGTTCGGTATCGTCGGCTGAATCAGTCGGCGATAGCAAATAAAAGGTGGCGGTGGGCATATACGCTCCTAAATATGAGAAACGGCCTCCGTCCCAAAAGCAGGGTGTCCGGGTAGCGCGAGCCCAACAACATAGCCGATTGTGCGCACTGACACCAGTATTGAATAAAGCGTGAACAAAAAAAGGAGGCCGGTTGGCCTCCTTGTGTTCGTTACTCTTCCACTTCTAGGCCAGAGCGGTTAAGTAGGAATTGCACCAACAATGGCACGGGGCGGCCGGTTGAGCCTTTTTCTTTACCGCCGCTTTTCCATGCGGTACCCGCGATATCCAGGTGCGCCCAGTTGTATTTCTTGGCAAAGCGTGACAAGAAGCACCCGGCGGTGATGGTGCCGCCACCTTTACCGCCAATATTGGCCATATCGGCAAACGGGCTGTCGAGCTGCTCTTGGAACTCGTCAGTCATTGGCAGACGCCACGCTCGGTCACCGGCTTGCTCTGAGGCGTTAATAATATCGTGCGCCAATGGGTTTTGGTTGGCAATCAAGGCGCTGATGTGGTGGCTCAAGGCCATGATGCACGCGCCCGTTAAGGTCGCCACATCGATCACACACTCTGGCTCATAACGCTCGACATAGGTGAGGGCGTCACACAGTACCAAGCGGCCTTCGGCGTCGGTGTTGAGCACTTCTACTGTCTGGCCTGACATGGTGGTGAGAATATCACCCGGACGATAGGCTTGGCCGTCTGGCATGTTTTCGCAGCCTGCCAGCACCCCAACAACGTTAATCGGTAGGTTGAGCTCGGCCAGCGCGCGCATTACCCCAAACACGGAGGCAGCGCCACCCATGTCGTACTTCATTTCGTCCATGTTGGCGCCAGGCTTGATGGAAATGCCGCCCGAGTCAAAAGTTAGGCCTTTACCCACCAATACAATCGGTTTGGCGTCTGGGTCAGGGTTATTTTTGTACTCCATGATCGACATCATCGACTCATTTTTTGAGCCTCGGCCAACCGCCAAGTACGAATGCATGCCCAGTTTTTCCATTTCTTGCTCGCCGATGATACGGGTTGTGACCGTTTCATAATCGTCGGCAAGGCGACGCGCTTGCGAGGCAAGGTATGCCGGGTTGGCCACGTTCGGTGGCATGTTGCCCAAGTCTTTACAGGCGTTAACGCCAGAGGCAACCGCCAATCCGTGCGCGATGGCGCGCTCACCCAGGTTCAGCTCACGACGCGTTGGCACGTTGAACACCATTTTGCGCAGTGGGCGGCGAATTTCTGGCTTAACGCTTTTGAATTGGTTAAAGGTGTACAGGCTGTCTCTGGTGCTTTCAACCGCTTGGCGCACCTTCCAATAAGTGTCACGGCCTTTAACATGCAGCTCGGTTAAGAAGCAGACCGCTTCCATTGAACCGGTTTCATTGAGGGTGCTGATGGTTTTCTTGATAATTTCTTTATACTGACGTTCACCGAGCTCACGCTCTTTGCCGCAGCCGACCAACAATACGCGCTCTGATAGGACATTCGGGACATGGTGCAGCAGGAGCACTTGGCCGGGTTTACCTTCCAGATCACCGCGGCGCAGCAGGGCGCTGATGTAGCCGTCGCTGATTTTATCAAGCTGCTCGGCCACAGGGGAGAGGCGACGAGGCTCAAACACACCGACGACAATACAGGCACTGCGTTGCTTTTCGGGGCTACCGCTCTTTACACTGAACTCCATTTGTACTCCTAGATCCTAAAGACAATTGAGACCAAATGTTGGATAATGCCGCCTCTATGTTGTTGAACGCTCTAAATGCGCCCGGATTAGCCGGCGGTCAACAAATGGCCGAAAGATTAGAAAACAACTAATTAAACCAGAAACTATAGTTATTCGAGTAAAAAAACAAGTTTTCCATAGGTGCCTTCGCTTTGATAATTGTTCGATATTTGATCCGGGAGACGGTTAAGACGCAAGTTGCAGTCTTATTTGTGTTATTTCTGGTCTTTTTCAGCCAAAAGTTCATCCGTGTGCTGGCCAATGCCACAGAAGGATCGATCCCCAGTGATCAAATTATTACCTTAGTGGGTTTGTACATGCCGTCCATGGCAATGTTGATGTTGCCGCTTAGTTTGTATATCGGGATCTTGATCACTTTTGGTCGTCTGTATGCTGAGAGTGAGATCACCGTGATGAATGCCACCGGGATCGGCAATGAGTTTCTGATCCGCGCGGCGCTTTACTTGGCCATCATTACCGGCTCGGTGGCCGCTTTTAACGCACTCTGGCTAACACCGTGGGCCAATAACCAAGAGTTAGAAGTCATGGAGCAGCTGGAAGCTAAATCAGGGCTTGAGTTGCTGGTGCAAGGACAGTTTCAAAGCGCCCCCTCGGGCGAGGCGGTGATTTTTGTTGATAATATTGAAGATGATGGCCAAACCCTGAATCAGGTATTTGTTGCCCAGCCCGTGCCGCGTGACTCCTTGTTGCCCAACGTGGTGGTGGCGGATAAAGGCTATGTTTCTGAGCTCGACGATGGCCGCCAAGTACTGGACTTGGTCGATGGCACCCGTACTGAGGGGCTGCCGACCCAGCTTAACTATGGCGTGACCACCTACGAGAACTATCAGGTCTTAATTGGTCAACGCGAGGTGCGCGAGAAAAGCCGCGATTGGGACGCGGTGCCTACCTTGCAGCTGTTTGGTGAGTCGAGCTTGAAAGCACGCGCTGAGCTACAGTGGCGTATTTCCTTGGTACTGTGTATTCCATTGATGACCATGATTGTGGTGCCATTGTCGGCGGTGAATCCGCGTCAGGGACGATTTGCCAAGCTCTTCCCCGCTATTTTGATTTACTTGGCGTACTTTTTGTCGATCAGTGCGGCTAAATCAGCGGTCGAAGACGGCGATCTCCCGGCACAAATTGGGCTTTGGAGTGTTAATGTCGCCGCCTTGTTATTGGCCGTCGTGCTTGCCGGTTGGGACTCGCTACCGGTGCGAAAACTCAAAGCTAGCGTAAAAGGATCTGCCTGATGTTTCGCATTCTTGATTGGTATATTGGTCGCACCCTGATTGGCACCTCCTCCTTGTGCTTGGCGACACTGGTGGGATTATCAGCCATCATTAAATTTGTTGAGCAGCTGCGCTCGGTGGGAGATGGTACTTACACCATGGGCAAGGCGATTTTATACGTGGCATTGAGCATGCCGCGCGATATTGAAATGTTCTTCCCGATGGCCGTATTGCTGGGCGCCTTGATTGGCTTGGGGATGCTGGCATCCAGCTCCGAGCTGGTGGTGATGCAGGCAGCGGGGATCTCTAAACTGCAGATTGGCATGTCGGTGCTCAAAACGGCGATTCCCTTGATGCTAATCGTGATGGTGCTGGGCCAATGGGGCGCGCCCGATGCGCAAAAAGCCGCGCGTGAGTTACGTGCCATCGCTAAATCAGGCGGCAATGTGATGTCGGTACGGCGCGGCGTATGGGCGAAAGACGGCAATGACTTTATTTATATCGCTCGTGCCGATGAGCAAGATAATCTCACGGGTGTGAGCATCTGGAAGTTTGACGATCAGCAAAACATGACCAATGTGGTGTTTGCTGAAAGTGCCGATTATCTCAACCAAGATAGCTGGATGCTCAAAGACGTCACCATTACTCGGATGCAAAAGCGCGAAGCGATTTCTAACGTGCAGCAAGATCAACTGGTGTGGAAAACCACCCTCACGCCAGACAAGCTGGCGGTCGTGACGGTAAAACCCGAGGAGTTATCCTTATCAGGCTTGTACAGTTATGTGACTTACTTACGAGCTTCTCAGCAAGATGCCTCACGCTATGAACTCGCCTTATGGCGAAAAGCCGTCCAACCCTTGTCGATTGCGGTCATGATGTTGCTGGCGCTCAGCTTTGTGTTTGGCCCACTGCGGAGCGTTACCATGGGGGCACGCGTGCTCTCTGGGGTGATTTTTGGCTTTGGCTTTTATATTGCCAATGAGGTCTTTGGGCCAATGAGCTTGGTATACAAATTACCGCCAGCGATTGGTGCCATTACCCCAAGTGTGATTTTCTTAGTGATCACCTTACTGCTGCTCCGGCGTAAACTGTAACTGGTCAGGTGCAAATTATCGCTTGGCAGTGAGCCATCGAAAAGGATCTAAAAAGGGCCGACATGCTGTCGGCCCTTTGTGTATCACGGATAGGAGAGTCAATGCTTAGAAGCTGTAGCTCATGCCTAAACGTAGGTCTCGTCCTGGCTCAGGCATGCTACTGCCGCTGCTTAAGGTGAACGAGCTGTGCTCGCTGTATTCCTTGTCGAGCAGGTTGTTGACCGCCAATGAAACCGTGAGCCCTTGGTAGGCCGCTGGCTGCCACTGCGCGCGTACATCATGCACTACATAGCCAGGCTTCTCGTGATCGCCGTCTTGCACATCAGTTAAGCGCTCAACGCCTGTCAGGGTATAACCTAAGCTGACATCCGTATCGACCAATTGATATTGCGTATCCCACACCCAAGTATTACCGACTGATGCGCCGACTGCCATTTCGTCGCCTAGAGGATCGCCGTTTTCATCTTCCATGTTGACATGGCTATAGCTAAGCTGCGTATCGAACTGATTGAGCGCCCAACCCACGCGCGCCTCGATACCTTGGCTCGTGACCTCATCCTCGAGGTTGTAAAGGTAGTGCGGGTCGCTGCCGCGATCATACGCCTGGAAGTTTTCTATGCGGGTATTAAAGCCGGTGACCGCCAGATTCAGGGTGTCTTGCTTGGTCAACATGCCATAGCCTTGCCACTCAACACCGATTTCAGCTTGTTTAGCGTGCTCGGGCTGTAAATCTTTATCTACTTCAACGGCACCGCCAATCAGCAACACTTCCCGCGTTTTGGCACCGCGCACGGCTTCACCGTAGCCAGCATGGAGGCGTAGGTTGTCCGTCGCTTGATAGCTCAGTTGCACGTTAGGTGAAACCTCACTGCCATCGACTTCGCCCGCTTGGCCATAATCGGTGTGGTAGTCATCAAAGCGTGCGCCCCATGCAATGCCAAGATCGCCGACTGTCATTCTATCTTGTAAAAACAGGCCGATATTGCGCGCTTTATCTTGGTTATTAGCGCCGCTGGCTTCATCGTAATCGAGGTTTTCGGTTTTTTGCTCGAACATATCGATACCCGCGGTGAGCGCATGTTGTACCGCGCCGGTATCAAAGCGCATTTGGTTACGAATATCGCCGCCGATTTGACGGGCCCGGCTAAAGGTTTCGCTTTCAATCCGATCCAGATCTAAGGTGTTTTGATACAACTTGGTGGTCAATTCAATCCAGTCAGAATCCGGTGCCCAGCGATGTTGAAAAGAGAGGGTTTCGCGCTCGGTCTCTTGATAGCTGCGAGACTGGCGGCTGAAGTAGGGCATATGAGCACGGACAAAGTAATCGCCCTGATCGGTACGACGCTCGGCACTGACACGGACATCGTGATCGCCGTGATTTAACAGTGATAACTTAACTAGGTAGCTACGTTGTTGGCTCGCCGTTGCCGGCTGCAGATCGCCGCCGCCGTGGCGATAGTCATCACTATTACGGCCTTTCATGTAGGCAAGAATACCGAGCGACTCTCCCAAGCGACCATAGACGGCAGAGCTGCCAGAGGTGGCATTGGCTGCACTTTCAAGACCACCTGAAAGTCGGGCACCGATAGTTTGGCCGGCGCGCAGCATATCTTGTGCGTCTTTGGTTTCAAAACGTACACTGCCGCCCAGCGCGCCGGGGCCACTGTCGGCACTCGCTGGACCTGACTCGACCCCGACTCGCTTGAGAAGCTCGGGCTCAATACTTAAACGTCCTTGGTGGTGGAATAAGTAACCCCCTTGTGCGGCACCATCGACGGTGATGTTGAGGTTAGTGTCTTCAACACCCCGTAGATAGACCTTCTGTCCGGCACCTACGCCACCACCGACGTTGATGCTGGCGTTGTCGCGAAACATGTCTTCCAGATCTTGTGCCTGACGGGCTTCTAGCTCTTCAGCACTGACCGCCATCTTGCCCTGTAGGCTATCGGCGGTGACCGTCACCGTTTCCACGGGCTGTGCGTCTTGGGCGTGTGTGGGGAGGCTTAGCGTGCCTGCCGTGATGAGAGCAAGGGTAAGCGGGTTTAAACGTAAATGCATGTCATACTCCTATGCAAATAGTTCTCATTTGTTTGTGGCGGGACTATATCAGGCGTAAATAGGATTCACTATCAAAAATCCTAATAACAACCATTATCATTAGTGTTTGTAACTGTTTTGTATGTGATTAGGGAAGAGATGTAGCGCTGATGTTTTTTCTTGAAGATAAAAAAGAAAGAAAAGAGTAAAGAGAAAGCAACGCGGTTGACGACAAACAAGATAACGAGTGGGGGAGTGCGAGTGACGCAGCAGTAGAAAACGTCCCGGCGTAAAAAAGCCGGCAACAAGAGGCCGGCTGATAGATAGACCGTTTATCGTGAGTGTGAGGCGCGCCTTATGGCGAGTTGTCGTCACCCACATATTGGAAAGCTTTGATCACGCGCTCAACGCCACGCACATTGCGGGCGATATCCACCGCTTTGTCCGCTTGCGCTTGGGTCACTGCCCCCATTAAAAACACTTCTCTGGCTTCAGTGATCACCTTGATGTTGACCGAACGCAACTGATCATCAGCCACGAATGCTGCTTTGACGCGGGTTGTGAGCCAGCCATCGGTGCTGATATCGGCAAGGCCAATCATCGGTGCGTCGCGCACTTCGTTATAGACTACGTCGACATTATCTAACGCGCGAATCCGCTCAACCAGTTGCTCGGTCAGAGCCGGATCGGTGCTTTGCCCCACCAACAGAGCTTGCCCTTGAAAAGCGGCCGCTTTTGCTCGAATTTTGTTCCTAAACGGTGGCTTGTTGACAATCCCAGCGGTGTTTAGGCCAATTTGCGTGTCCTGCCACTCCTCGCCAGTGGTGCGTGGATCGGAAGAATACACGGTGGAACACGCTTGCAAGGCAAGCGCAAACATCAAGGTGACTATCAGGCGCATGATTTATTCTCCGTGAGAGGGGAAGAGCACCTGATCGATGAGATCGCACAAGCAATGCACAGTGAGTAAGTGCCCTTCCTGGATCCGTGCCGTGCGTTGTGATGGGATACGGATTTCTACATCGCGCTGTCCGAGCAAACCGGCCATCTCTCCCCCGTCTTTGCCGGTCATTGCAATAATCGTCATATCACGGGTAACGGCCGCTTCCATGGCTTTGATGATGTCTTTGCTGTTACCACTAGTGGAAATCGCCAGCAAGATATCGCCAGCTTGTCCCAACGCACGAACTTGCTTAGAAAACACTTCATCATGACTGTAATCGTTGGCCACCGCCGTTAAGGTGGTGGTGTCTGTGGTCAGTGCTAACGCTGGCAAACTCGGACGCTCGGTTTCAAAGCGATTAAGCAGGCAAGAGGCAAAATGTTGCGCGTTGGCCGCGGATCCGCCATTGCCACAGCAAAGAATTTTGTTGCCGTTAAGCAGGCTTTGTACCATCACCTGTGCCGATTGTGACAGATACTCAGGGATCGCTTCGGCAGCAGCAATCTGGGTTTGAATACTTTCGGTAAAGCTCTCTTTGATGCTCTCTAGCATGACTTACCCTTGAACAATGTTTTTAATCCAGTTAACCGCCTCAACACTGCCATCAAAGGTGACGGCGTCAAAGCGAAATTCTGTTTGTGTACTTTTCACCCCGTGGCACTGCATCCAGCGTTCTGCCGCGAGAATTAAACGCTTTTGCTTAGCAGCGGTAATACTGGCCGCTGCGCCACCAAAACCACGTCCGCGGCGAAAACGAACCTCAACAAACACCAAGCAGGTACCGTCTTGCATCACCAGATCGATTTCCCCGCGGCGACTGTGCGCGTTTTTATCTAAAACACGGAGCCCATGACGAGCGAGGTATTGGCAAGCTTGTGCTTCGTAAGCCTGCCCTGTTGCCCTAGTCGGCGAACCTGTCACTGCCCGTCCTGTCTCGTTTGGTGGTTAACCGGCTCGATGTCTGTTTTACCAAAGCGCGCCCAGTCTAGTTGTCGATGAATAACACAGTGCTCAGCGAGTGAGAGCTGACCGGTCTGGCCGCTAAACTGATAACCGGGCTGTGCCTGCATCTGTGGCAACCCTTTTAGTAGGCCGTATGCGTCCATCCCAAGCGCGTGTAAACGTGTGGTGTTATTGCTCGGCGATGGGTGGCGCTTTTGGTAACGCTGGTACGCTGCGCTTTGCGGGCTAATAAGCAGCGGAATATCACTAAACTCTATGCCTTGTAGTTCGGCTAGTTGTCCCATGCCGTCTGCACGGTTGTTGCTGCGCGAGCTCGCGTACAGCTTGGGTGGCTGGACATCTGGGTTGATAGCGACTTCGATAAATGGCTTGAGCAAGGTGAGCTCAGCGGCGCCGGCGACCATATAAACAGCATCAATGTCACGCCGACTGCGCGCTTGCGATTGCAAAGGCAAGTCGGTGAGCTGTTTCATTTGGGCGATTCGGCGCTGGCTGGCGTCTAAGCCGAAAATATCACGGATGCGTGCTTGCATCTTATCACGATCACCCAGCGGTGCGCGCTCTACGTCTGTATCCGTCAATGATTGCCAGCGCGCGGAGAAAGCATCACGCATCCGCTGACCAAAGGCAGAGTCAGGATAGAGCACCAGTGGGAATTGATACCCTTGCTGGTACAAGCGATCAGCCGCTTGCGCCGCCTCTTGTTCGGGCGACAAGGTAAAATAGCATACCCCTTGCTGATAGTTGTCATCCGTGGGTTCATTCAGTGCTAACAAAGGCACTTGCCCAGCAATGGCGTTGCTGACGGCGGCGACTTTATGTTTTTGCAGCGGCCCAACCACAAAATCAACGCCGTCATGGGTAATGCGTTGGGTGAGCGTTTTAACGTCTAGGGCGTTGGTGTCGTAAAAACGGACTTCAGGGCGTTGCTCGCTATCAGCATCTAGCATGGCTTCGACAAAACCATCGCGAATCGCATCCCCTTGCTCGGAGAATTTGTCGGTCAATGGCAGCATCACACCAACACGTGTTGGTTGGGTGATGGTCAATGCTTGGATATCGGCCAAGTTATCAGGGAGATATTGGTTTGCTGGATGCGCAGGATGCGACGCTAAATACGCATCCAGTTGGTTTTGCATCTCAGCCACATCGCCGGTGTAACGGCGAGCGATATCAAGTAAATCAACCCAGCCTATGAGAATGTCATCGTCGCTGCTTTGCAACTGTTTGATTTCACTTTGACTCAGTAGCTGTAAATCTTGCCACAAGGTATTCCATGCCTGCTGCGCGTCATCGGCGTTGGCATAATTCGCTAATTGGTACTGGTTTTTTACCGCGTCGAGCGTCTGATCTTGCTGGCGGGCAATCTTAGCCTTTTGCTGGTAAAAGCGGACATACTGATTGTCGTTAAGTTGCCAGTCAGGTGAAAGCGCCAGCACCTGATTGGCGTCGGCAAGTTGGCCGGTTTGTGCGTAAAAGCGCGCCCGAGCCAGTGTCCACTCAATACGCTGCTCGGTATTGAGTTGGCGTTCTGACAAGCGCTGCAATAGCACGTCCGCTTGGTTAAACTGCTGCTCGTTAATCAGCGCTTTGATCGCCAGTAGATACCAGTCGTTTTGCTTCTCGCCTTGGCTGGTTTCCGCTTGCAACAGGTAAAATGTCGAGTTCTCTGTTGCTGGCTGACTGATGACATCACGCGCGGTTGGCGTGGTGGACGGCGCACTACATGCAGCCAGCGCTAACGCTAGGGCTACAGGGGTGATAAGTCGTGTTACACTTTGACGCTTCTGGGTAAGTTTAACCATGAACATGTTTCAACCGTGACAACGTTGCCCCTATCTTAATCGCCGAAGGGTTGTTAAACAAATGACTGATGCAAATCTATCCGACCATGCTCACCCCACGCTGTACATTGTGCCGACACCGATAGGCAACTTGGCGGATATTACCCAGCGTGCTCTCGATGTATTAGCCAGCGTGGATCTGGTTGCCGCCGAAGATACACGGCATACCGCACGATTGCTTTCGCATTTTTCTATTAATGCCAAAACGTTTGCCTTACATGAGCATAATGAACAGCAAAAAGCGGCAGCGTTATTAGCGCGTTTACAACAAGGTCAGTCGGTCGCACTAGTCTCGGACGCGGGGACACCACTGATTAGCGACCCAGGCTACCACCTTGTCACGCAATGCCGTGAAGCTGGCGTGAGAGTGGTGCCTTTACCTGGCGCTTGCGCGGTGGTCACCGCATTAAGTGCCTCTGGTTTGCCTTCAGACCGCTTTAGTTTTGAAGGGTTCCTGCCCCCGAAAACAAAAGCACGTCAAGATACGTTCCGCGCGTTGGCCGATGATCCTCGCACCTTGATTTTCTATGAATCGCCGCACCGGATTCGCGATAGTTTGGCGGATATGCGTGAAGTGCTGGGTGAGGCGCGCCGCGTGGTATTGGCGCGTGAGTTGACCAAAACCTTTGAGACCATTCATGGGGCGCCATTGGGCGAACTGATTGAGTGGTTAAACGAAGATGCCAATCGGCTTCGCGGTGAAATGGTGTTACTGGTCGCGGGCCACCGCGCCGATAAAAACGCGTTGCCGTCAGCAGCCTGTCACGCGCTGAGTTTATTAGCAGCTGAGTTACCACTCAAAAAAGCAGCGGCATTGGTGGCGGAATTGTATTCGGTTAAAAAGAACGCACTCTATAAATGGGGCCTAGAGAATTTGTAGCTGAGCGTGATTTACCCTGGCTTGCGTGGGTATTCTTCTATATACTCCCCCGCTCGAGTTGGCCGGGTAACCGCTGCTTTATTGATGTCCCACGGGAGACTGATGAAGGGGAGGAAAGTCCGGGCTCCGCAGGGCAGGGTGCCAGGTAACGCCTGGGAGGCGCGAGCCTACGACCAGTGCAGCAGAGAGTAGACCGCCGATGGCTTTTCGGAGCACAGGTAAGGGTGAAAGGGTGCGGTAAGAGCGCACCGCGCGACTGGCAACAGTTCGTGGCACGGTAAACTCCACCCGGAGCAAGACCAAATAGGTCCCTATTGGCGCGGCCCGCGTTTGGGGACGGGTAGGTTGCTGGAGCCTGTGAGCAATTGCAGGCCTAGACGAATGGTTACCGCCGTTTTTACGGTACAGAACCCGGCTTACAGGCCAACTCACCTCATTATCGGGCGAGCCTTTTGGGCTCGCCCTCTCTTTTTCAGCGTTTGAGTCAGACGATTTGGTTATAACCTCATGTAGCAGATTGGCTAACTCAAGGATTAACCCGCTGAAATATCTCTTTAATCTCCCTAAGTGTGATCCTTATCACTGTCATGGCTTGCTTGACTTTCTTTTTACCTGCTACGTACACTTCTGGGTGGGAAAATGTGGTGTAAAGTGGATAATCTTGGTGAAAAAGGGAAAATAGCGCCATGCTACGCGGCGTCAGTGCCATATCGGTCGACAAGAAAGGGCGGCTTGCCCTACCCACTCGCTATCGCGATGGCTTAATTAACCATTGTGACGGCCAGTTTGTGTGCACGATCGATCACCAGCTCCCTTGTTTGGCCTTGTATCCCGTCCCGGAGTGGGAAGTGATAGAAGATAAGCTTGCACAGCTATCGAGCTTTCAGCCAGCAGAACGGCGTTTACAGCGGTTGCTACTCGGTCATGCGTTTGATTGTGAGATGGATAGCCAAGGGCGACTCTTGCTGTCCGCGGCGTTGCGTCAATATGCGGGGCTTGAGGGCAAAGCGATGTTGGTGGGCCAACTCAACAAGTTTGAGATTTGGGATGAGCAAACATGGCAGGCACAAATTCGCCAGGATATGGACACACAGGCGGAATCAACCCCGATGATCAGTGAGCGGTTAGCAGACCTCTCTCTGTAAATAATGAAGTGAACTTATGTCAGAACAATATACCCATGTTTCCGTCCTATTGAACGAATCGGTAGACGGCCTTGCGATAAAGCCAGACGGCATTTATGTCGATGGTACCTTTGGTCGCGGCGGTCATTCCCGTCATATTTTGTCTCAACTGGGTGAGAACGGTCGCTTATACGCCATTGATCGCGACCCTCGTGCGATTGAAGAAGCCAACACCATCGACGATCCCCGCTTTCATATTATCCATGGGCCGTTTTCTGACATTGAAACTTACTTGAGTGAACGTGGCTTGAGTGAAAAAGTCGATGGGATCTTACTCGATCTTGGCGTGTCGTCTCCGCAGTTGGATGATCCTAGCCGCGGATTCAGCTTTATGCATGATGGCCCTTTGGATATGCGCATGGATCCGAGCTCTGGTCAGTCAGCGGCGCAGTGGTTAGAAACTGCCAGCCCAGATGACATTGCATGGGTGTTAAAAGTGTTTGGCGAAGAGCGCTTTGCTCGCCGGATTGCCAATGCGATTGTCCGCCATCGCGAGGACGAGGAGGCGCCGGTGCTGTCTACGACCAACCAACTGGCCAAGTTGATTGATAATGCGGTGCCGTTTCGAGAAAAGAAAAAACACCCGGCGACGCGCAGTTTCCAAGCGATCCGCATTTATATCAACAGCGAGCTCGATGAGATTGAGCAAGCGCTGCAAGGCGCGTTGGCAAGCCTCGCCCCCGGTGGCCGTTTGTCTGTGATCAGCTTTCACTCGTTAGAAGATCGGATGGTGAAGCGCTTTATTCGCAAACAAAGCAAAGGTCCAGACGTGCCTAAAGGGGTGCCTTTAACCGAAGCACAAATTGCCGAGATGGGCTCAGCCGCGATGAAACCGATTGGTAAGGCGGTTAAGCCCTCTGCGAAAGAGGTGGAACACAATGCGCGTGCGCGTAGCTCGGTGTTACGCGTGGCGGAGAAATTAGGGTAAATCATGGAGCCGCGTCCCAGCCTCGCCAAACAAATTCGTCAGGACGTGCTGGTCATCGGTAAGTTGCCGTTGGGTTTGTTGGTCGCGGTGCTGATATCAGCGATCGCTGTGGTGTCAATGACGCAATCGACGCGCAGTTTGATTGCCAAACAAGATGCACTGCTTGAGCAGCGCGAAACGCTTGAAGTGGAGTGGCGAAATCAGTTGCTGGAAGAAAATGCGTTGTCTGAGCACAGCCATGTTGAGTCGGTCGCGCGTGAGGATTTTGGCATGATTCGACCAACCAGTGATAACGAAGTGATCGTAAAACGGTCTTTGAGTAATAGCCGGTGAAAAAACGTTCTAGTAAGCCAGCCAATCGCCGTACGCCAAAAGCGCCACCTGTGCTCATCCAGTGGCGCTTTGGCCTTATTTGCGTGTTTATTGCGTTTGCCTTAGTGGCGTTGGTGGCGCGTGCGGCGTATATCCAAGTGATTGAGCCCGACCGGCTGCGTCATGAAGGGGATTTACGCTCAGTGCGCGTGGAGCAGGTGCATTCCGCGCGTGGGATGATTGAAGACCGACAAGGTGAGCCGTTGGCGGTCAGTGTTCCCGTGCAAGCGGTGTGGGCCGATCCGGTGACTGTGTTTAAACACCAAGGGCTGAACAACGTTGAGCGCTGGTATGCGTTGGCCGACGTGCTGGGTCTAGACCGCCAGGCGTTGATTGACAAGATTCAAGCGAACCGCAAGCGGCGTTTTATTTATTTACAGCGTCAAGTGCGTCCAGCAATGGCCTCGTATGTAAACAAGCTCGACTTGCCCGGTGTGGGACTGAAAGCCGAGTCTCGCCGTTTTTATCCTAGTGCGGAGGTGAGTGCCCACTTAGTTGGAATGACGGGGATTGACGGCCATGGCCTGGAAGGCATTGAACGCCGGTTTGACGACTGGTTGGCCGGTGAGCATGGCAAACGTACCGTGCGTAAAGACAGGTTTGGTCGTGTGGTTGAACATATTGCCACTGAAGACAAAAAAGAAGGCCAATCACTCACGCTCAGTATCGACCAGCGTTTGCAAGCCATTGCCTACCGGGCGATTAAGCAAGCGGTGGCCGACTATCGCGCCACGTCTGGCTCGTTGGTGATGGTGGATGTGAAAACCGGCGAAGTGATGGCGATGGTTAACGCCCCCTCTTATAACCCTAATAATCGTAGCTCGCTGAAAAGTTTTAATATGCGCAACCGCGCGATCACCGATGTGTTTGAGCCTGGATCAACCATGAAGCCCTTTGTGGTGCTTACCGCGTTGGAAAACGGTGTCGCGGATATGGACACCGTAATTGATACCGGCAATGGCATCATGCAAATCGGCGGAAGCCGCGTGCGGGATGTGTCCAAAGTGGGTAAAGCAGATCTCGCGCGGATCCTCAAAAAGTCGAGCAACATTGGTGTGAGTAAGCTGTCCTTAGCGATGCCAGTGGAGACCCTGTTGGGCGAGTACGGTAGCTTTGGCTTGGGAGCCAGTACCGGTGTCGAGCTTGTGGGTGAGTCGGTGGGCCATTTTCCTTCTCGCCGTCGTTGGTCCGATTTTGAACGAGCCACCTTGGCCTTTGGTTATGGCCTGTCGGTGACCCCGACGCAGCTTGTACGCGCTTACGCTACCCTCGGCGCCTTGGGTATCAATCGACCGCTGAGTATTTTAAAGCGTGAAGGGGTGACCGAAGGCAAGCAGGTTGCGTCGCGTGAGAACGTTTATAAAGTGCTGCAAATGTTAGAAGGCGTGACGCAAGAGGGCGGAAGTGCGCGCCGTGCTGCGGTGGACGGTTACCGAGTCGGGGCGAAAACCGGTACGGCCAAAGTGGCGGTAGCGGGCGGTTATGGCGATGAGTATATCGGCTATACCGCGGGCCTTGCGCCTATCAGCAACCCAAGGCTGGCGATGGTGGTGGTGATCAACGAGCCACAAGGTGACAAGTATTACGGTGGCCAAGTGGCGGCGCCGGTGTTTTCGGATGTGATGAAAAGTGCGCTCCAGATCTTAAACATTGCGCCGGACGCGGGCACAGGCCCCGGGCTGCAAGTGGCAAAATATGCAAGTGAAGTGAACCGGAATGAATGATTTAAACCAATGGCTGAGCCCGTGGCTGGCGGATGTGCCCAGCCTCTCGGTCCAGCAAATGACATTAGACAGTCGCCAAGTCGGTGCCGGTGATGTATTTGTGGCGGTTCAAGGTCACCAGGTTGACGGTCGCCAGTTTATTCAAGCAGCGATTGAGGCAGGCGCGGCGGCCGTGGTGCAACAAGGTGAAAACGACCAGATAGCCTGGCGCGATCAGGTGCCAGTGATCAGCTTGCGCGCGTTACCTCATGCCCTCTCGGCGATGGCGGCGCGCTTTTATCAGGATCCTCAGCAACACCTCGGGTTGATTGGTGTCACCGGAACCAACGGCAAAACCACGGTGTCGCAACTGATTGCCCAATGGCTAGACGCTTTAGATCAACGCACAGCCGTGATGGGCACCACAGGGAACGGCTTTATTGGCGCGCTTAAAGCCGCTGACAACACCACTGGGGACGCGATTAGCATTCAAGCCCAATTAGCCGATTTCGTTGAGCAAGGTGCCCGGCATGTGGCGATGGAAGTGTCATCGCACGGTTTGGTGCAAGGGCGCGTGGCCAGCCTTACCTTTGATGCCGCGGTGTTTACAAATTTAAGTCATGATCACCTGGATTATCACGGCACCCTCGACGCCTACGCCGAGGCGAAAAAGCAACTGTTTGAGTTAGGCTCGCCACTTAAAGTCATCAATGCGGATGATACGGTGGGTCGCACTTGGCTCAAGCAATGGCCAGACGCTATCGCTGTCGCCATGACCTCCTCCTCATTAGATGGACATGCAGGCCCGTTTGTGCGCGCAACCTCGGTCGCTTATGCCAGCGACGGTGTGCGGGTACAGGTCGACTCATCGTGGGGGCAAGGCGAGATCCAAGCGGCATTAGTGGGAGATTTTAATGTCAGCAATTTGCTGGTGAGCTTGGCCACCTTATTGGGGCTGGGCTATCCGTTAGCGCCGTTATTGGCCGTGAGCCCGCAGCTGCAAGCTGTCACAGGACGGATGGAGGTTTTTCTCGCCGCTGACAAACCGACAGTCGTGGTTGACTATGCTCACACGCCCGATGCGCTGGAGAAAGCGCTGCTTGCGTTGCGACGTCATTGTAAAGGCGCGCTGTGGTGCATATTTGGCTGTGGCGGAGACCGTGATACACGCAAGCGGCCGTTAATGGCCCGCCTCGCCGAACAGCATGCCGATCATACGGTGTTAACCAATGATAACCCTCGCAGCGAAGCGCCTGAAGCCATTACTCAAGACATGCTTGCGGGCATGGAGGCGCCAGAGCGCGCATGGGTAAAACATGATCGCGCCGACGCGGTGAGCCAGGTTATTCGCCAAGCGAAAGCCGAGGACATTGTTTTGGTCGCAGGCAAGGGCCATGAAGATTATCAAGTTTTGGCGCACGGCAAGGTGCACTATTCCGACCGAGAGACGGTGGCGGCGCAACTCAAGGAGTTATCATGATTCGGACCTCACTCGATACCCTCGCGCACGCGGTGAACGCGACGATTTTACAACGTGAGTTGATACCGGCGAGCCCGCAAGTTGATGCCATTACCACGGATACCCGCGAGCTTGGCGAAGGGGCGATGTTTGTTGCCCTGAAAGGGGAGCGCTTTGATGGCCATGACTTTGCGGCTCAAGCCAAAGAGGCCGGTGCGGCGGCGATAGTGGTCGATCGTCCGCTGGATGTAGCGATCCCTCAATTGCTGGTGGAGGACACGCGTATTGCCCTTGGCCAACTCGGGGCGTGGGTGAAAAGCCAGTGTCAGGTGTCCACCATTGCCATTACCGGCAGCTGCGGTAAAACCACCGTGAAGCAGATGTTGGCGGCGATCCTCGCGCAAAAAGGACCCACGTTAGCCACTGCGGGTAATTTCAATAATGATATCGGTGTGCCGCTGACCCTGTTTCGACTGACGCCAGAGCACCAGTATGCGGTGATTGAGCTGGGCGCGAATCATATTGGCGAAATCGCTTATACCACCGCGTTGGTTAAACCCGATATTGCCATGGTGACTAACTTGGCCGCAGCACATCTTGAGGGATTTGGCTCATTGGAAGGGGTGGCGATTGCCAAAGGAGAGATCTACCAAGGCTTACCAGAAGGTGGCATTGCTCTGGTCAATCAGCACAGCCACGGCGACGAAAAGTGGCAAGCGGTCTTGGCTGACAAGCAGGTGATCCCCGTCACTGACACTGAGGCGGCACCACTGAGGTTGCTAGATAGCACGCTCACTGATTCGGGCTGTTATCACATGACCTTGAGTGACGGCCAGATACAAAGAACCGTGACCTTGCCTCTGCCCGGATTGCACAATATTACCAATGCGCTGATGGCAGGCTGTGCGGCCATGCAATTACCAGGCGTGGCGTTGGACGATGTGGTGAGTGGCTTAGCGGCGATGGAAAATGCTGCGGGACGTACCCAGGTCACTGAGCCTCGATCAGGCTTGAGGTTGATTGATGACACCTACAACGCCAGTGTGCCGGCAATGAAATCCGCGATTGATGTGCTGGCCAGCTACCCAGGCGAAAAGTGGCTCATTGTGGGCGATATGGCTGAGCTTGGGCAATACAGTGAACAAATGCATCGTGAAGTGGGAGAGCATGCCGCGCAAGCGCAGTTACACCAAGTTTTCACGACGGGAAACGATAGCCGTGTGATCAGCGAATGCTGTGGCGGTAACCATTTTGATAGTAAAGAGGCGCTCATTGCGCATGTCGTAGCCATGATAAATACACAGACACCTAACACCATTCTTATTAAAGGCGCTCGCGGGATGGCGATGGAAGCCGTTGTTGCCGCCATCAAGGAGGCTTGCTAATGCTTTTATGGTTAGCGGAAGCGCTACAAAACCTTTTACCCTCGATGCGGTTGTTTGAATACCTGACGTTCCGAGCGATTGTGAGTGCATTAACCGCACTATTGTTCTCGCTATGGGCCGGGCCGCGTTTGATTAAACGCCTGCAATCGATGCAAATTGGCCAAGTGGTCCGTGAAGAAGGCCCTGAATCTCATTTTAGCAAGCGCGGTACACCGACCATGGGCGGGGTACTGATCGTCGCGGCCATCAGTCTGACGGTCTTTTTGTGGGCGGACTTGGCCAACCCATATGTATGGGCGGTGATGGTTGTCCTGCTTGGCTATGGCGCGGTGGGATTTGTTGATGATTACCGCAAAGTGGTACGCAAGAATACGGATGGGCTGGTCGCGCGCTGGAAGTATTTCTGGCAATCCGCCATTGCGTTAGGCGTGGCGTTTGCCCTCTATGCGCACGGCAAGGACACCGCAGCCACTCAGTTGGTGGTACCGTTTTTCAAAGATGTGATGCCGCAACTTGGCCTGTTCTATGTGGTCTTTACCTACTTTGTGATTGTGGGGACCAGCAATGCGGTGAACCTGACGGATGGCCTCGATGGGTTAGCGATTTTGCCCACCGTGATGGTCGCCGGTGGGTTTGCCTTTATTGCTTGGGCGACAGGGAATGTGAACTTTGCCAGCTACCTGCATATTCCGTATATCCAATACAGCAGTGAGCTGGTGGTTGTTTGCGCCGCGATTGTTGGGGCTGGCCTTGGCTTTTTGTGGTTCAACACTTACCCAGCTCAAGTGTTTATGGGGGATGTGGGCTCGCTGGCATTAGGCGGTGCGCTAGGCACGATTGCGGTACTGGTGCGTCAAGAGCTGTTGCTGATCATCATGGGCGGGGTGTTCGTGATGGAGACGGTGTCGGTGATCTTGCAGGTTGGCTCCTATAAATTGCGCGGCCAACGTATTTTCCGTATGGCACCGATTCATCATCATTATGAGCTAAAAGGCTGGCCGGAGCCGCGGGTAATCGTGCGCTTTTGGATCATTTCGTTGATGCTAGTGCTCATTGCACTGGCCACACTTAAGGTACGCTAATCATGCCAGCCGCGAGCCAGCGTTCATTAACCGAGTTTCATCATATCGTGGTGATGGGCTTGGGCGTGACCGGATTGTCAGTGGTGCGCTTTATTGCCCGCCATCATCCCAAGGCATGCATTCGCGTGATGGACTCTCGCACGCAGCCTCCGGGGCAAGACCAACTGCCGGATAACGTCGAGTTGCACACAGGCAGCTGGCAACCCACGTGGTTAGCGGACGCCGACTTGGTCGTCACTAACCCTGGGATATCGCTGCAGACACCCGCCTTGCTGCCAGTCCATGCAGCGGGCACCCCTGTTGTAGGGGATATTGAGTTGTTTGCTTGGTATTGCGACCAGCCCGTGGTGGCGATCACCGGCTCCAACGGCAAAAGTACTGTCACGGCACTAGTGGGCGAAATGGCTCGAGCGGCAGGTATGAATGTTGGCGTCGGCGGCAATATTGGTGTGGCGGCGTTAGACTTGCTCGACCGCGGTCACGAGCTGTATGTGTTGGAGCTGTCGAGCTTTCAACTCGAAACCACCGAGTCGCTGGTTTTAGATGGCGCGGCCTTTTTGAATTTCTCAGAAGATCACATGGATAGATACGACAGCTTGGCCGATTATCGTGCCGCCAAGTGCCGTATTTTCACCCATGCGACTACCCTGATTGCCAATGCCGATGATCCGCAAACGTATGATGACCTGCAAACGAACAGCGCCTCCTCCATGCGTCTGTTTGGTTTCCACCAAGGCGATTATTGCCTTATCAGCCACCAAGGTGAAGCTTGGTTAGCGGCACACGGCCATCCACTGCTTCCCGTCTCTTCGCTGGGGCTGGTGGGCCGTCATAACGTGGCGAATGGGCTGGCGGCCATGGCGCTGGCTGACAGTGTCGGCATCAGCCAACAAGGACAAAAAGCAGCACTCAGTACGTACGCTGGCCTCCCACACCGTTGCCAAAAAGTCGCCGAGCATCAGGGCGTGCTATGGGTCAATGATTCAAAAGCCACCAATGTGGCCAGTACCCTGGCGGCGCTCGATGGTTTGGATCTCGACGGGCGGTTACACCTTTTGGTGGGTGGCGATGGTAAAGGCGCCGACTTTCGCGCTTTACAACCGGCGTTGGCGAAACTCTCGGTATCGCTTTATTGCTTTGGCAAGGATAAAGCCCAGTTAGCACAGCTCGATAAGCAGGCGCACTGTGTCGATACTCTGCAACAAGCGATGACGGCCGCTGCTAATCAAGTGACAGCCGGTGATATGGTGTTGTTATCGCCCGCCTGCTCGAGTCTGGATCAATTTGCTAATTTTGCTGCCCGTGGTGACGCTTTTATCGCGGGCGTAGAATCGATGATTGCGAGGCAGACATGACCGTGCGCAGACTTCCTCAATACTGCTGGCAGTGGCTTCGGACACCGTCTCCTGGCGTGTTATACGACCGCCAGTTAGTGTGGACGTCGTTGCTGTTGATGGTCATCGGGTTAGTCATGGTGACGTCGGCGTCTTTGCCTGTGGGGCTTAGGCTGGCGGATGCGCCTTTTTTGTTTGCCAAGCGTCATGCTTTTTATCTGACCGTCGCCATCGTCGCCGCAGTGGTAGTGATGTACATTCCCGTGCATTGGTGGCAGCGCTATAGCGGCTACATGTTATTGCTCTCGTCGCTATTGTTACTGGCGGTGCTTGCTGTGGGTCGGTCTGTCAATGGTGCCGCGCGCTGGATCTCTGTGGCTGGGATCAATATTCAGCCTGCGGAGATCGCCAAGTTATCCTTGTTTGTCTTTTTAGCCGGTTATCTGGTGCGTCGTCATGGTGAGGTGCGTGAGCATTTCCGCGGCTTTGCCAAACCGCTGGCTGTCTTGTTGCTGTTTGCGAGCTTGCTGTTGGCACAACCTGATTTAGGCTCGGTGGTGGTGATGTTTGTCACCACTGTGGGCATGTTGTTTATTGCAGGGGCCAAGCTGTGGCAGTTTATTGCGCTGCTGATCACCGGGTTGACCTTGGTAGGCGGCTTGATTGTCGCTGAGCCTTACCGAGTGCGCCGTGTCACTGCCTTTTTAGACCCATGGCAAGACCCGTTTGGCAGTGGTTATCAGCTAACCCAGTCTTTGATGGCATTTGGTCGCGGAGATTGGTTTGGACAAGGACTCGGTAACTCCATCCAAAAACTGGAATATCTGCCAGAAGCCCATACTGATTTCGTGTTTGCGGTGATTGCCGAAGAGCTTGGGTTGGTGGGCGTCAGCGTCATTTTGTGTTTGATTTTTTACTTGGTGTTTAAAGCCTTGTTTATTGGTAAGCGTTGCCTCGAGCAAAACCAACTATTTGGTGGCTTTCTTGCCTTCGGGATTGGGATCTGGTTTGCGTTCCAAACCATGGTCAATGTGGGGGCTGCTGCTGGTATGCTTCCGACTAAAGGCTTGACCTTGCCGTTGATCAGTTACGGGGGCTCCAGCTTGGTGATCATGGCGGTGGCCGTGGCGCTGTTATTGCGCATTGATCATGAATATCGCTTAGCCACATCGCAAGCACATCAAAGAAACCCTTATCAAGATAAAGACCCTAACAATGCGTAAAAAACGATTATTAGTGATGGCAGGTGGCACCGGTGGGCATGTTTTTCCGGGGCTCGCCGTCGCCAAGTATTTAGAGAAACAAGGCTGGGACGTTTGTTGGTTGGGCACTGCGGATCGTATGGAGGCCGATTTGGTGCCTAAATATGGCATCGAGATCGCATTTATTCGCGTTAAAGGCTTGATTGGTTCAGGGCTGATGCGCAAGCTACGAGCCCCTTGGATGATTGTCAGTGCGATTTGGCAAGCGCGACAAGTCATTAAACGGGTTAAACCGGATGCTGTGTTAGGCATGGGCGGTTATGTGAGTGGTCCAGGTGGCATTGCGGCGTGGTTAAGCGGTGTGCCCGTTATCTTACATGAACAAAATGCGGTCGCGGGGTTAACTAACCGCTGGTTGGCGAAGGTCGCCAAACAGGTGTTACAAGCGTTTCCTGGCGCATTCGATGGCAAGACAGTGGTGGGTAATCCGGTGCGCCGAGATGTGTGTGATATTCCGGCGCCTGAACACCGTTTGCATGAACGAGCAGGGCCGTTGCGGATTTTGGTGATGGGAGGCAGCCAAGGGGCGCGTATCCTTAACCAAACGGTCCCCGAGGCGGTCGCGCTCACCGAGCAAGCGGTGACGGTTCGCCACCAAGCAGGCAAGCATAACGCCGACCTGACACGGGATGCTTATCAGCAAACCGGTGTTAGCGATGTGGTTGTCAGCGAATTTATTGACGATGTTGCCGAGGCCTATGCGTGGGCCGATGTAGTGATTTGCCGCAGCGGGGCATTGACGGTGTCTGAGCTGGCGGCGGCTGGCGTTGGGGCGATTTTCGTCCCCTTTATGCATGCCGATAGGCAACAAGCACTCAACGGTGATTATTTAGTCGCCCGCGGTGCGGCTTTAATGATTGAACAGCCATCACTGACAGCAAGCACATTGGCTGAGACAATCAACCAGCTTGACCGTCCGCGCTTGTTAGCGATGGCGACGGCAGCGCGAGAGGCGGCCATTATTGATGCAGATGCCCGTGTCGCGGACGTCATCGTCACGCACGCCAACAAATAGAGAATAGAGAATGGGTAAATTGGATAATCAGCAGCTGGAAAAAATTCGCACCATGATCCCGGAAATGCGCCGGGTTAAGCGGATCCACTTTGTGGGGATCGGCGGTGCAGGCATGTGTGGTATTGCTGAAGTGCTGATTAATGAAGGTTACCAAATAACCGGCTCGGATCTTGCACAGAATATCGTCACAGAGCGATTGGCATCCATGGGGGCGCAGATTTTTATCGGTCATCAAGCCAGCCATATTGAACAAGCCAGTGTCGTAGTGGTATCGACGGCCATCAAGCAGGATAACCCAGAGGTGGAAGCGGCAAAGGCGGCGCGTATTCCTGTGGTGCGTCGGGCGGAAATGCTTGCCGAGTTAATGCGCTACCGGCACGGAATTGCCGTTGCCGGTACACACGGCAAAACCACCACCACCGCGATGGTCACACAAATTTTCTCTGAGGCAGGGTTAGATCCCACTTTCGTCAATGGAGGGTTGGTAAAAAGTGCAGGCACCAATGCGCGGTTAGGTAGCAGTCGCTATTTGATTGCCGAAGCAGATGAAAGTGATGCTTCCTTTTTACACTTGCAGCCAATGGTCGCCATTGTCACCAACATAGAAGCGGACCACATGGACACTTATGGTGGTAGCTTCGCGAAGTTGCAGCAGACGTTTATCGACTTTCTCCATAATCTGCCCTTTTACGGATTGGCGGTGGTGTGCATTGATGATCCGGTCGTTCGTGAGCTGATCCCGTCGATTGGACGGCAAGTGATCACTTACGGGTTCTCGCAAGATGCCGATGTATGTTTACATGATTACCAACAGCATGGGCAGTGTGGCGTGTTTAAAGTCACACGCCCTCACCGCGAGACACTGACGATTCGTTTAAATACGCCAGGCCAGCACAATGCGCTCAACGCGGCAGCGGCGATTGCTGTCGCCACAGAAGATGGTGTCGACGATGAGGCTATTTTACGTGCTTTAGCCAATTTTGCGGGTACAGGGCGGCGTTTTGACCAACTCGGTGAGTTTGCCGTGGAGGATGGCACCGCCTTGCTGGTGGATGATTATGGTCATCACCCCAGTGAAGTGGACGTGACCATCAAAGCGGCACGCGCTGGCTGGCAAGACCATCGTTTAGTGATGATTTTTCAGCCACACCGTTACAGCCGTACGCGCGATCTTTATGATGACTTTGCCAATGTGTTGGAAAAAGTGGATGTTTTGCTGATGCTAGATGTGTACTCAGCGGGTGAAACGCCGATTGCGGGGGCTGACGGTAGAAGCTTGTGTCGTAGCATTCGCGCGCGCGGGAAGCTGGATCCTATTTTTGTGCCTAATGCTGAGGCATTACCCCCGGCGTTAGCCAACGTGCTGCAACCTAATGACTTGGTTTTAACACAAGGCGCGGGTGATATTGGTAAAGTAGCAAAAAATTTAGCGGCAAAGCAGCTAGACAAGGCTAAAATGGCGCAATAAAAAGTAGCTGGCGAGATAAAAATAGCGGTCAACATCGGTTGTTGCGAGAATAAACATCGGTTTTTATCGTCTTTGTGGGAAAATGACGCGCAATCGATCCCAGCTTATTGATGAAAGTGCATCTCTAGGTTGGAGAGCGTCACGCGGGATCGCTATAATCAGTCGGTTTTTTCGCTGTGAGTGTCAAGTCGCATCGACACAAGGCGATAAGATAGGTATGAGCATGGTCAATGCCCTGACACGCGTACAAGCAGTGATAAAACTGGATCGGCAAACAGGCGCCTCACTCGCGTTCCTGGTTGGAGTGATCACCCTGATGTTGCTAGGGATCGTCCGTGTGATTGATTGGATGAGTGATGAGCAGCAGCTCCCCTTGTCACAACTGGTGATGGAAGGTGACCAAACACATGTCAGTGTTGATCAAGTTCGCCAAGCGGTGTTGTCAGGCGGCGAGCTAAAAAGCTTTATGCTGCAGGATGTAAATCGCATCCAAGCGAACATTGAGGCGCTCCCATGGGTGAAACAGGTCGCGGTAAGAAAGCAGTGGCCCGACACCTTAAAGGTACATATTACTGAATACCGGGCGAGCGCGATTTGGAATGGGCAAAAGTTGCTGACGCCAGACGGGACGGTATTCAATGGCGCCCCGCAAGATGTCGCCGATAAAAAGCTGGTGTCGCTACACGGCAATACCGGCACGTCGGAAGAAGTATTGCATACGAGTCGAGAGCTCGAACGTACATTACAGCGAATTGGCTTATCGATTCAGGCGTTATCACTCAATAAACGGCGCTCATGGCGTATCGTGACACGAGATGGCGTACGGATTGAGTTAGGGCGAAAGGCGCGACAAGAAAGGCTAGCGCGATTGGTCCGTTTATATCCGCGGATAAAGGCACAAGACAAAGCCATTGCGTATGTCGATTTACGTTATGACACCGGGGCTGCGGTAGGCTGGAAAACAGAGGCAGACGACGCGAATCGCCAAAATTAAGAGATGGTTGAATGAATAAAACGACAGACAAGTCACTGATAGTTGGGCTCGATATAGGGACGTCCAAAGTGTCTACCCTGGTCAGTGAAGTGCTGCCAGATGGCACGATCAACGTGCTGGGTGTGGGAAGTAGTCCCTCTCGCGGCATGGATAAAGGTGGCGTTAACGACTTAGAGTCTGTGGTTAAATCTGTTCAGCGTGCGGTGAATGAAGCCGAGATGATGGCAGATTGCCAAATCAGCTCTGTCTATCTTTCTTTGTCAGGGAAGCATATTCACTGCCAAACTGAGAGAGGGATGGGGACAATATCGGATGAAGATGTTACCCAAGACGACATAGACAATGTGATTCATACCGCGAAGTCGGTCAAAATCAGTGATGAGCAGCGCGTGCTGCATGTGATCCCACAAGAATACAAAATTGATTATCAAGAAGGGATCAAAAATCCGCTCGGGTTATCCGGGGTGAGGATGGAAGCGAGTGTGCACCTCATCACATGTCACAATGACACCGCAAAAAATATTGAGAAAGCAGTCGAACGTTGTGGTCTTAGCGTTGATCAACTGATTTTCTCCGGGCTTTCAGCAAGTCATGCCGTGATCACACCGGATGAGCGAGAGCTAGGTGTCTGTGTCGTCGATATCGGCGGCGGCACCATGGATCTTGCCGTGTGGACAGGAGGTGCCCTCCGCCATGCCGAAGTGATCCCCTATGCGGGCAATGTGATTACCAGTGATATTGCCTATGCCTTTGGCACACCACTGGCCGATGCAGAAGACATTAAAGTGAAATATGGCTGTGCATTGAGTGAGTTGGTGAACAAGGATGCCAAAGTGAATGTCCCAAGTGTGGGAGGACGCCCATCAAGGACATTGCAGCGACAAACCTTGTCAGAGGTGATTGAGCCGCGTTGCTCAGAGCTTTTGGGACTGGTAAACCAAAAGCTGGTCGCTATCCAAGAAAAGCTGCGTAGCGATGGTGTTAAGCATCAAATGGCAGCGGGAATTGTGCTCACTGGGGGCGCATCACAAATGCATGGCTTGGTGGAATGTGCAGAACGCGTATTCCAAAACCAAGTAAGAGTGGGGCAACCTGTGAATGTCACCGGATTGACCGACTATGTGCAAGCGCCTTGTTATGCAACCGCGGTTGGGCTTTTACACTACGGCAAAGAGAGCTTGCTGACAGAAACGAGTGAACCAGAACAAAAGCGGGCTGTGGCTAGCTGGATAAACAAGCTGAGTAGCTGGTTTAAGAAAGAATTTTAACCCTGATGCGAACAGGAAGGACGGAGAGAACTCATGTTTGAACCGATGATGGAAATGTCTGACGATGCGGTGATTAAGGTCGTCGGCATTGGCGGTGGCGGTGGTAACGCCGTTGAGCATATGGTGCGTGAGTCAATCGAAGGGGTTGACTTTATTAGCATTAACACGGATGCCCAAGCACTACGTAAAAGCAGCGTAGGCACGGTCATTCAAATTGGTGGTGATATCACTAAAGGCCTAGGTGCGGGGGCTAACCCACAAGTAGGTCGAGATTCTGCCCTTGAAGATCGCGATGCGATTAAAGCTGAGCTCGAAGGTGCCGATATGGTATTTATCGCAGCCGGAATGGGCGGTGGTACAGGAACCGGCGGAGCCCCCATTATTGCGGAAATCGCGAAAGAAATGGGAATCCTGACCGTTGCTGTGGTCACTAAACCATTCAGCTTTGAGGGTAAAAAGCGACTCGCTTTTGCAGAGCAAGGTATCGAAGAGCTGTCAAAACATGTTGACTCGCTGATTACGATCCCGAACGAAAAACTGCTTAAAGTGCTAGGTCGCGGGATTACATTACTCGATGCCTTTGCCAAAGCAAACGACGTGCTACGCAACGCCGTGCAAGGGATCGCCGAGTTAATCACGCGCCCAGGTCACATCAACGTCGACTTTGCGGATGTCCGCACTGTGATGTCAGAGATGGGACACGCGATGATGGGCAGCGGCGTGGCAACCGGCGAAGATCGCGCGGAAGAGGCAGCAGAAATGGCCATTTCTAGCCCGCTTCTTGAGGACATCGATTTAGCCGGTGCGCGCGGTGTGCTGGTGAATATTACCGCGGGCTTTGATATGCGTCTTGATGAATTTGAGACCGTGGGTAACACCGTCAAAGCGTTTGCATCAGACAATGCGACTGTGGTGATTGGGACATCGATGGACCCAGAGATGAGCGACGAGCTGCGTGTGACTGTCGTGGCCACCGGAATTGGTAATGAGCGTAAGCCAGATATCACCTTGGTGACCAACTCACAGTCTGGGCAAGCACAGGCAGAGCCGAAAAAGGCACAGCCTTTGCAAGAGAAACCTCAGGCGGCAAGTGCAAACCCTGCGGCGAAAGAGCAGCCTGCTGCATCGTCTTCGAATGCAGCACCAAAATCGCAGACCGAGCATGATTATCTCGATATTCCTGCGTTTTTGCGTAAACAAGCTGACTAATCGCAATTGCTTGGTTTGTAGCCAGTGATGTGCTACCATCACGCTCCCCTTGTCTAAGGTGACAGGGTAATGAGTGACGCAGAGCACACTTTTTTGAGAAAAAGTTGAGATAAGCCGATGATTAGACAGCGAACATTGAAAAGTATGGTCCAAACGACTGGTGTGGGTCTCCACTCTGGGCGTAAGGTTACGCTTACTCTGCGTCCGGCTCCTGCCAATACCGGTGTGATTTACCGTCGCACAGACATGGAGCCACCGGTCGATTTTCCGGCTAACCCTGAGGATGTGCGCGACACCATGTTGTGCACCGCCTTAGTCAATGACGCGGGTGTTCGCATCTCAACCGTTGAGCATCTCAGTGCAGCGATTGCAGGCATGGGGATCGATAACATTATTATCGAAGTGGACGCGCCAGAAATTCCAATTATGGATGGCAGTTCAAGCCCGTTCATCTTTTTGCTGCAGTCTGCGGGTATCGACGTCCAAAACGCGCCAAAACGGTTCATTCGCATTAAAAAGCCTGTTCGCATTGAAGACGATGACAAATGGGCGGAGTTGCTGCCGTATAACGGCTTCCGTCTTGATTTTGCTATCGAATTCGACCACCCCGCGATTGAATCTGAGCAACAAAACCTGGTATTAGACTTTTCAAGCCAGTCTTTTATTAAAGACTTGAGCCGGGCTCGTACCTTCGGTTTTATGCGTGACATCGAGTACCTGCAGTCACAAAATTTGTGTCTGGGTGGCAGCTTTGACTGTGCCATCGTGCTGGACGATTATCGTATCTTGAATGAAGAAGGCCTGCGCTTTGACAACGAACTCGTCAAGCATAAGGTGTTGGACGCTATCGGTGACCTTTACATGTGTGGCCACAGTATCCTCGGTGAGATGCGCGCGTACAAATCGGGCCATGCACTGAACAACAAACTGTTGCGCGCGGTCTTGGCCGATCAAGAAGCTTGGGAGTGGGTCACGTTTGAAGAAACCGACACCTCACCGGTCGCATTTGCTGAGCCGGGGATGGTCTTGGCCTAAGCCCTGTCTGATGCGGTAGGCGGTTGCACGGTAAAAGCGCAATGCACCATACTGAGGCAGAATAAACCGCGAATACCCAGAGATTGATAGATAAAAAGCCAGAGCTCACTCTGGCTTTTTTTGATCCTCGGCGAGTTTGGCCAACGCCTCGAACCGTGCTTTTAGTTTGGGAGAGGCATTGTCACCTAGTGCACGCAGTAACTCACCCGAGGCTTGACTAAGGTGGCGGGACGGCGCGGTTTCTTTGTCTTCTCGATCGGCGGCGGCGAGTGCCGGGTTAATTTTCACTTCAATGGTTGTTAGACTTGCCAGCCCTTTTTGACGTAATACCGACAATAAATGCTGTCGTTCGTAGTTCAGCCGCATCGCCCAGGCGGCGCTACCGGCTTCTACCACCAATACGCCATCACGATAATTGGCGACGCGGCAAGCTTTTGATGTCTCACCGGGTAACAAGGCTAAGATCAGCTTGTTTAGCTTGGCGAGCTCCACCGCTCGCTGAGCAATATTATTGGGGTCGCTCTCCAACAGATGGAGGGTAGAGCGGGGACGGTGGTCTCTCATCGCGCAATAACTGCCTTTTTTGTCATCAATTCGGCGCCTGAACGGGCGCACAGCGTCTAATTTTCGCTAATTGATCCCTTGAGTGTTGGATTTGTCATAGGATGTGAAAGTAATTTACCTTATCATACATGCTCCACCTCGGCATGTAGCCTACCGGGTTGATATATCGGTATGTCCTGAGGTGATCACCGTAGAGTGAAAAAACCATTCACAGATAAGTGTCGCATGGGTAAGGCGATGGCGGCGTATTTTTCCGTGCCATCTACCACATTTACATTCAGTCACGTGGAAATCGTTGTGAAGTGGCGTCATCGCCCTTGAATTCTGTCCGATTTGGCTCCACTTAAGATAGATGCGTTTTGGCATCTTGTGTTGAATCGATGAGCTTAAGCCAACCCGCGTTTGAACTGAAACACGCCAGCATAGAGGCAGTGTAGCGGCCGCCCATGTGGGAAAACCATTAAAAAGAGTACCGGCAACGCCATGTTATCGAAAGTCCTGACTAAAGTTATCGGAAGCCGTAATGACCGCACCTTGCGTCGGCTGAGAAAAGTTGTTGATGAAATCAACAAACTCGAACCCCAATTTGAAGCATTGAATGATGATGCGCTGAAAGCGAAAACCGTTGAATTCCGCGAGCGCCTTGATCAAGGTGCCGAGCTTGATGACCTCCTTCCTGAAGCCTTTGCCACTGTACGAGAAGCCTCTAAGCGTGTATTTGGCCTACGCCACTTTGACGTGCAAATGGTCGGCGGTATCGTACTCCACAATGGTCAGATTGCGGAAATGCGCACCGGTGAAGGTAAAACCCTGACCGCGACGCTACCTTCTTATTTGAACGCCCTGACCGGAAAAGCGGTTCACATTGTGACGGTGAATGATTATTTGGCGGAACGTGATGCCGAAACCAACCGTCCGTTGTTTGAGTTTTTAGGGATGACGGTGGGCGTCAATGTCCCCAATATGCCGCCGGAGGCGAAAAAAGCCGCTTATGCGTGTGATGTACTTTACGGTACCAATAACGAGTTCGGCTTTGACTATTTGCGTGACAACATGGCGTTTCGAGCAGAAGACCGTGTGCAACGCGATCGCTATTTCTCGATTGTCGATGAGGTTGACTCGATCCTCATTGATGAGGCGCGTACGCCTCTGATTATTTCTGGGCCAGCAGAAGACAGCTCGGAGATGTATCAGCGTATCAATGCCTTGATCCCAAGCCTGAAACAGCAAGAGCAAGAAGATACCGAAGACTATCAAGGTGATGGCCACTTCACGGTCGATGAAAAAGCCAAGCAAGTGTACATGACCGAAAATGGTCAAGAGTTTGTCGAAGACTTGCTCAAGAAAAACGGCTTGATGGAAGACGGCGATACGCTGTACTCACCGGCAAATATCAGCCTGATTCATCATATTAATGCCGCATTACGCGCGCACGTCTTGTTTGAGCGCGACGTTGATTACATCGTTAAAGACGATGAAGTCATCATCGTGGATGAGCACACTGGGCGTACCATGCCGGGACGTCGTTGGTCAGAAGGCTTACACCAGGCGGTGGAAGCCAAAGAAGGGGTGAAAATTCAAAACGAGAACCAAACGCTGGCCTCGATCACCTTCCAAAACTTCTTCCGTTTGTATGACAAACTCTCAGGCATGACAGGGACCGCGGACACCGAGGCGTTCGAATTCCAGTCTATCTATGGCCTAGACACCGTGGTTATCCCGACTAACCGCCCAATGGTGCGTAAAGATCACGCCGATCAGGTCTACATGACCGAAAAAGAAAAGTTTGCCGCGATTGCGGAAGACATCAAAACACGTGCCAAAGCCGGTCAACCGGTATTGGTCGGAACGGTATCGATTGAAAAATCTGAATTGTTATCGAATGCCTTGAAAAAAGATGGCATCAAGCACCAAGTGCTCAACGCCAAATTCCACGCCCATGAAGCCGATATTGTTGAGCAAGCCGGTTACCCAGGCACGGTAACGATCGCCACTAACATGGCCGGTCGTGGTACCGATATCGTGTTGGGTGGTAGCTGGAAACAAGTGCTGGGTGATGTTGAAAACCCGACCGATGCGCAAGTAGAAGCGGCGAAAGAAAAATGGCAGCAGCTTCATGACCAGGTCGTTGAAGCGGGTGGCCTGCATATCATTGGTACTGAGCGTCATGAATCACGTCGTATCGATAACCAGCTGCGTGGTCGTGCTGGTCGTCAAGGTGACCCAGGCTCAACCCGTTTCTATTTGTCGATGGAAGATTCTTTGATGCGGATCTTCGCCTCTGAAAAAGTCTCTAACATGATGAAACGATTAGGGATGGCCGAAGGCGAAGCCATTGAGCACCCATGGGTCAATAAAGCCATTGAAAACGCACAACGAAAAGTAGAAGGGCGTAACTTTGACATCCGTAAGCAACTGCTCGAATTTGATGATGTCGCCAACGATCAGCGCAAAGTGGTGTACGAGCTGCGTGACGCGTTACTGGTGTCAGAAGATATCAGCGAAATGATCGAGCACAACCGCGAGGATGTGGTTAATAACATTGTGAACCAGTACATTCCGCCACAATCGCTAGAAGAGATGTGGGATATTGCTGGCCTTGAAAAGCGCCTTAAAGCGGATTTTGATCTCGAATTGCCGATTCAGCAATGGCTAGATGAAGACGACAAGCTGTATGAAGAGTTGTTGCGCGAGCGCATTCTGACGGCCTTGATCGAGGTTTATAAAGGCAAAGAAGAGGCGGTAGGGGCAGAAACCCTGCGTAACTTTGAAAAAGCAGTGATGCTGCAAACCTTGGATACGCTTTGGAAAGAGCACCTCGCGGCGATGGATCACCTCCGTCAAGGTATTCACTTACGTGGCTATGCGCAGAAGAACCCGAAACAAGAGTACAAGCGCGAATCGTTTGAGCTGTTTGAGGGCATGCTAGAAGCGCTGAAAACCGATGTGGTGACAACGCTTAGTCGAGTGCGTGTTCAGCAGCCGGATGACGTTGAGCGTATGGAAGCCGAGCGCAAAGCGCGCGCAGAGCAGGCCGCGCAAAAGCAGCAAGTTAACCATGCGCAAGCCGATAACCAGTTTGATGATAGCGACAGCGCCGAACAAGGTGGCAGCGGCAACGAAACCGTGGTGCGTGATGGACGTAAAGTTGGTCGTAATGAGCCTTGTCCTTGTGGATCAGGGAAGAAATTTAAGCAATGTCACGGTAGAATCTAAGCCCTGACCATGCATTATCAAAAAGGCCGTTTATCGGCCTTTTTTTATTATCAGGAGAGACCATGAAACGGGTAAGTATTGCCGCTGGCATTATTGTTAATCCGACACAAGATAAAGTCTTTATCACTCGCCGCCATGCTCACGCGCATCAAGGGGGAAAGTGGGAATTTCCTGGCGGAAAAATTGAGGGGAGTGAAACCCCGCAACGGGCACTGCTGCGTGAATTAAACGAAGAAGTCGGGATTACTGCAAAAGCGGTCAGCCCCTTTATATCGTTGGACTTTGACTTTCCCGACAAAGCATTAAGTTTGGATTTTTTCTTGGTCTGTGACTTTGAGGGTGAGCCCCAAGGCTGTGAGGGGCAAGAGGGTATTTGGGCACCGATTGCCGAATTGGATAACTATCCGTTTCCCGAGGCCAACGATGCGGTATTAGAAAAAATTCGCGCTCGGTTCTGAGCGCGAGAGAGGCGTTGTAGAAAAGTGAACAGGGGCAGAGCGTTTACTCGTGCTGCCCTTCTGACCAGAGATCATCATCAGAAAGATCAGGGGCCCCGGGGATGGCTTTTTCTTCACTGGCCCATTCTCCCAAATCAATCAACTGACAGCGTTTACTGCAAAATGGACGATGTGGGCTGACCTCTCCCCAAACCACAGGCTGTTGGCATGTTGGGCATTTGACAACGGTAGGGGCATCACTCACGTGGATCTCCTTAACAAACACTGATATGAACAGACATATTGTCGGCGACCTCGTGATCGTCGTCAAATGGCATAAAGCGGATCGCGAAGCGGTTTTTGTGCCCAGACACTAACGGGTAAACCCCGAGATCAGGGGATATCTTAAGCCGAATTAAGCAGGCTCCATCCGCCTCTTGCTGGTAAAAGCCTTGTTGGACGGTGGCGGTTCCCCCGTGTGCGCTTTCACGCGTGAGCTGCAGCCAGAACGCCAAAGCGTGGCGTAATGGTGCCAGGGTTTCCATCCATGCCTGAATCGCACTTTGCCGTGCGGCAAGCGGTTGATGGAGCCAGTAATGGAAATTGGGGAGATCAAAGCTACAGCTCCCCCCTGGAATCGAAAAGCGCTGCTTGATGCTGGTTAAAAAGCGATCTTCTTTTAACGCTTGGCCGAAGCGTTTGGCTTGCAATACCGCACGTTGGTGTGCGGCGAGTTGATCGAGTAGCTGGTTGAGCTGTGTCTGATCGACCTGGGGGACGTCAGCCCAGGCTTTGAGTTTTTTCTTGAGTTTGTCCAAATCCTTGGCGAGATCCGCTTTCACTTGCACCTGCTCTAAAATCTCCTGTAGGTCAAACAGGCTGCGGAAAAATTGAATATGGTGGCAGGGCGCAGAAAGCCCGCTCACTTCGTCCAGTTGAGAGAGCAGGTACTCCAGGCGCAAGTAAATTCGCACCTGTTCATTGAGTGGGTGTTCATACAAAGTGAGGCTGGTCATAAGCGTTTAGCTGTCCTGTCCGACTATGGGTCGACGTTTGCCTGGGTTGCCAAGGTTAAATACGTGTGATGTAAGGCATCAACTTGCCGATCAAGTTCCGCTTCGGTTTGCGTATTATCGATCACATCATCGGCGACGGCGAGGCGTTGTGAGCGACTGGCTTGTGCGGCCAAAATCGCGTGAACTTGTTGTTCGCTCACGTGATCACGCGCGAGCGTGCGCGCGATTTGTGTTTGCTCGTCAACATCGACGACCAACACCCGTTGCGCCAATGACGTCAGGTTATTCTCTACTAACAAGGGCACCACAAGCAAACAATACGCTGAACTGGCCTGCGCACAGGCTTGGATCATGCGTTGGCGGATCATGGGATGAAGCAGGTTATCGAGCCATTGCTTGTCGTCTGGATGACTAAACACTCGCTCACGAAGCCAGGCACGATCTAGGCTGCCATCTGGGGTTAATGCCGGCGTGCCAAAACGCGCGACAATCGCGGCCAGACCATCACTACCGGGAGCAACCACCTCACGGGCGATCACATCGGCATCAATAATATCAATGCCCTTGGCGGCAAAACGGTTGGCAACCGTGCTTTTACCACTGCCAATCCCTCCGGTTAACCCGACCACAACGGCCATTAGCGCACTCCTAGAATTTGTGAAAGGTACCAGTGTAACAGGCTATCGCCCCAAAGCAGACTTAGCCAGCCTGCGACAGCAATAAAGGGGCCAAAGGCAAACGCGTGTTGCAGACTTTTTTGTTGTTGGCGCAGTAATAGTGCCCCGACAATGGCGCCACTCAGTGAGGCGAGTAAAATCAGTAGCGGTAAAGCTTGCCAACCGACCCAAGCGCCCAGTGCAGCAAACAGTTTAAAATCCCCATAGCCCATGCCTTCTTTGCCAGTGGTGAGCTTGAATGCCCAAAAGAGGCTCCATAGGCTGAGGTAGCCTGTCATGGCGCCGATGACACTGTCTGTGAGTGAGACAGGGCTGATCCCCAAGAGTGCGAGAGCGATCCCAGCCCAAAGGAGTGGCAGGGTAAGCTGATCGGGCAGCAACAGGGTTTCCCAATCAATGAGGGTCAGCGCCAGCAAAGTGAGGCTGGCCGCCATCACCGCGACGGCCCACGCCGGTGAGGAAATAAGCCATGCCGGTAACACACAGACAATAGCACTGGTGACCTCGACCAGTGGGTAGCGCGGACTAATCATCGTGCCACACTGACGGCAGCGGCCTTTTAACATCAGCCAACTGAGCAAAGGAATATTATCGTACCACGCAATCGGCTGCTGACAATCTGGGCAGTGTGAGGCGGGAAGACACAAATCAAAGCGCTGCGCGTTAGGGGCGTCAATATTAGCATCGGGAAACGTGGCCAAGCATTCTTGCCGCCAACGCCGCGCCATCATGATTGGCACGCGCGCGATGACCACATTTAAAAAGCTACCGACAATCAGACCAAATAAGCCAGCAAAAAAAATGAATAACGGTGATGAGAATATCAACATGGTACCTTCTGGGCATGAACCTTGTGCGCATCATAGCGCCTTGTGGCGAGAGACTCTATCTTGGCTAGCCAAGAACAGACATCAGATTAAAAATGGGTAGATACATGGCCACCACTAAGCCGCCAATTAATAGCCCTAGCACTAAAATTAACAGGGGCTCGATGATTTTACCGAGATTGTCCACGGTGTTGTCGACCTCGGCTTCATAGATTTGTGCGATGCGATTGAGCATATCATCGAGCGATCCCGACTCTTCGCCAATCATCACCATTTGCGTCACCATCACAGGGAAACTATTACTGTCGCGCAAGGCTTGGTAAAGCGGAATACCAGTGGCCGTGTGCTGATACACGGCGTTAAGCGCGTGAACATAATACGCGTTGGTCATGGATTTCGTCGCGGCTTGCAAGCCAGAGAGTAACGGAATACCGGCACTAAAGGTGGTGGCTAAGGTGCGAGAAAATTTGGCAATGCAGGCTTTGCTAATCACTTCACCAATGACGGGGAATTTGAGCAGCCAGCGGTCATAGTGATATCGGTAGGTCGCGTTTTTACGCTGCAGTAATTGATGCGCAGCGGCAAGGCCCGCTACGACAACAGTCATGGTTAAGGCGTGCTGACTGACGATATCAGATAAGGCGAGCACTTGTTGGGTGAGCCAAGGCAGTTCTGCCCCGAAGGAGTCAAAAATATGTTTAAACTTCGGGATCACGAATACCAGCAGGTAGGCACTGACGCCTAATGCCACGCTGACCACGATGCTGGGATAGATCATGGCTTTGATGACTTTACTGCGAAGCAACGCCTGCTTTTCACGGTATAGAGTCAGGCGAGCAAAGATCTCCGGCAGTTGCCCGGTTTGCTCGCCCGTTGCGACCAGATCGCAATAAAAGCGATCAAACAAGGGACTTGCGTGCGCCAACGCATCACTCAAATTGGTACCCGCCTCCAGTTGCTGGCGGATATGACGCACCAGCAAGCGCATTTCGGCTTTGACCTGATTGAGCGCGATGAGGTTGAGGGCTTGCACGATAGGGATGCCAGACTCAAGCAAGGTGGTGAGATCGCGGGAAAATTGGGTGATATCTGCTGCTTTGGCTTTATGACGACGCTGCTGAAAGCTCGATAGTCGGCGGCGTATGAGGCGGCTGGGGACGATAGATTGATTGGCCAGCTCTTGGCGTGCATCTCGCTCGGTATAGGCGAACACTTGCCCTTGTTTTTCACCGCTTGCGGCGGCTTGGCGCCAATGAAAGAGGAACAGGGTGGGTTTGGCCATGACGACTCCTTAGGCAAGTTGAATAACGCGGGTAAGTTCTTGAATACTGGTGCTCCCTTGGTTGAGTTTGGCAACGCCAGAGTCGGGCAACCGCCACATGCCTTCTTCGGTAGCCAGTTGGGTCAGTTCAATGGCACTGGCATTGCGGTAAATGGCGCCAGCAATGGCTTCGGTCACGGGAAGCACCTCGTATACCCCTGTGCGGCCTTGATAGCCCTGATAGCACTGATAACAGCCGTGGGGGTTAGCTTGGTACAGAGTACTTGGGGTTAGAGACGGATAGAGGTTAGCCAAGAACTGAAGGCGAGGATCACCAGACGGATGCGGTTGTTTGCAAATAGGGCATAAACGGCGTACTAAACGCTGGGCCACTACCAAGCTCAGAGAGCTAGCAAGATTGTAGGGCGCAATGCCCATATGGGCTAAACGGGTGATGCTCTCGGCCGCTGAATTGGTATGCAGGGTTGATAACACCAGATGACCGGTTTGCGCCGCTTTGATCCCGATTTCAGCGGTGTCGAGATCGCGTATTTCCCCCACCATCACCACATCGGGATCTTGACGCAAAAAGGCACGGAGTGCGGTGGCAAAGTCTAAACCAATGGTCGGATTAACATTGACTTGGTTGACGCCTTCTAGCTGGATCTCAACCGGATCTTCGACGGTGGCAATATTACGCTCGGGCTGATTGAGATACTTTAACCCACTGTACAAAGAGACGGTTTTGCCGCTTCCGGTTGGGCCGGTAAACAAAATCATGCCTTGCGGTCTATCCAGTGCCTCTTGATAGTGCCGGCGCTGCCACTCGGTTAAGCCTAAATCATGCAGCGTCAGTTGCTGCGTGCCATTATTCAACAAGCGCACCACCACCTTCTCGCCCCAAACGGTCGGTAAGGTGGAGACGCGCATATCGACGGTGTGATCGGCAGTGAGGGTCAGCTTGATGCGCCCGTCTTGTGGTAAGCGTCGCTCGGCAATATTAAGTTGGGCTAAGATTTTGAGTCGAGTCGACAGCCGCCGCGAGACCCCCGCAGGAGGATGAGCATAGGTGTGCAATAAACCGTCTTGGCGAAAGCGAATTTGGTAGTGCTGCTCAAAGGGCTCAAAGTGCACGTCGGAGGCGTTTTTACGCACTGCATCCACCAAGATCTGTTGAATGTAGCGACTGATCGGCGCCTGATCGCTTTTTAGCTCGGTGCTGTCTTCTTGCGGGCTATCGGTGACGGTCAGGGCGACTAAGTCCTGATCGCTGATAGTCATGCCATCGTGGGTGCCATCGATATCTTCGCCGTACAAGTGACGCAGCGCGGCATCCAAATCCGGCTGACTGAGCACCACCAAACGAACATTGAGCCCAGTAGAAAAGCGAAAGTCGGCGACCGCCTCTGTGTTATCTGGGTCACTGACGCCAAGCAGTAGCTCTTGGCCTTGCTGAGCAAGCGGCAACACTTGATGACGCTGAATCAAATCGCGCCTATCTAGGGCATAACACGTGTCTTTATACGGGTACTGATGGCTTTCTGCAAACGGAAGATGGTGCTGACTCGCGAGGGTGTTGGCGAGCGCGGTGGGGTCAACGCCTGCATCGAGTAAACGGGAGACGCTAAGCGGTGTGTCATCGTCAATGCCCAACGCATGGCGCTGGGCATCAGTCAATAAACCAGATTGATACAACGGAGCGGTTGGGATCATTGGCTGCTTATGCTTTTTTACATCCTTTAATATCACCATCTTCGAAAGTTTCTTTCGTTGTGTATTTACATACCCAAGCAAGCTCGTTTTTCTCAAAGGTAATTATTGTCCCGTCAATAGAGCTTTTTCCATTAAACGTGACTGTAAGCTCAGTCCCTTTATCATCTTCGCCTTCTCCACTAGCGCCCGAGACGTTGACTGTTGCCAACTCTCCGAGATTCGCTGCGTCACCTAAGGCTTTTTTAAAGTCACTCGTTGAAGAGTCACTATTTCCATCCAAATAAAGATCTAACCGTGTAAGAAGAGCACGGCCTGATGCTAACCCTGAATTAAATTCAGCGATTTTTTGTTTATTGACATAAGCGGGGACGGCGATGGCAGACAGGGCTGCGATAATGCCGACGACGATCAGTAACTCAATCAAGCTAAACCCTTGTTGCTTTTTCATCCTATATTTCTCCTCTCAATGATGGTCGGCCGCCAACGCGGTGGCCGCGAGTGCAGCGACTTTACGCTGGTGAATGTGACGCAAAAAAGAGGGCAAATATGAGTTTGAGAGTGAAGGGTAAAAGCCGGATGTAATGGTGTTTTTTTCTACTGTAATATTCGACGGACAACAAATTTTTTGTCACGAAAGCGCGATAAAAAAGGCCGCCCATCGTGGGCGGCCTGGTCGAATCTGAGCGAGCGTACGTATTATTGAAAACGCATGGATAAATCGAGCGCAGTCACGTGCTTGGTGAGTGCGCCGACAGAAATATAATCCACCCCGGTGGCGGCGTATGTTGCCAACGTCTCTAGGGTGACATTGCCCGAGACTTCCAGCGCAACGCGATTTTGGTTTAACGCCACCGCTTCACGCATCATCGGCACACTAAAGTTATCCAGCATGACAATATCGGCGCCTGCGTTAATCGCTTGTTGCAGCTCATCCAGGGTTTCGGTTTCTACTTCGACCGGTTTATCAGGATTAAGTCGGCGCGCCGCTTTGACGGCGTTCTCTATCCCGCCACAGGCGAGAATATGATTCTCTTTGATCAAATAAGCATCAAACACACCAATACGATGGTTATGGCCACCACCGCAGGCAACAGCGTACTTGAGGGCACTGCGCAGTCCCGGAATGGTCTTACGCGTGTCGAGCAATTTGGTGTGGGTGCCGTTGAGCGCTGCCACATAGGTGGCGACCTTACTCGCACACCCAGAGAGGGTTTGAATAAAGTTCATCGCATTGCGTTCACCGGTTAACAAGACACGCGAGGGGCCCTGTAAGGTACACAGCGATTGGTTGGCGGTGATGGCGTCGCCGTCCTCGACATGCCACGTCAAGGTGACTTCGCCACCGAGCTGATGAAACACTTCATCCGCAAAGGCACGGCCACAGAAAACGCCATCTTCTCGGGTGATCAATGTGGCTGTGGATACTGAGTCTGCCGGAATGAGGCTGGCGGTTATGTCTTTACTGGCGTCGATCTCGCCACCCAAATCTTCTCGCAGTGCGTCGGTCACCGCGCGGGTCACGTCGGCGCTGAGGTGAGAGGTGAGATAGGCCAGGCGGCGCTCGCTGTCATGGACAGCATGAAAAGGGGTCGATGTCATCATGGCTTACCGCGGTCATCAAAAAGTGGTCGAATGATAACGCTGGTGATAGCGAAATGCAGCTTTTCTCTCTCGTTTCCCCGTATTCGTCTATCTTTTTAATCATATTCTGTCTTTTAACTTGTCTACACTTTAGGCAGGAACAGTCAAAGAGGTGATGCCATGAAGCGAGGGTTAGCGCTGGTGGCCATGATAGCGATCGCGTTCATTGGGTTTCGTGCTTGGCAGCAACTCAGACCTCCGGTGTCCGAGCCATTATCGTCACTGACCATCGCCGTCTCGCTTACCCCCTTATCGGCACCGATTATTGTGGCTAAGGAGCAAGGTTTGTTTAAAAAGCAGGGCATCGACATGACGCTAAAGCCGGTTCATGGGGGCGTAAAAAGCTTTCAATCCTTGATGTCAGGGGAGGTGGACTTAGCCACTACCTCAGAGACGGTGGTGATGTTTAACAGTTTTGAGCGCGATGACTTTAATGTGCTAACCAGCTTTGTCGAGTCAGATAACGACGTAAAACTCTGGTCTATTCGCCGTGAGATTAGCGGCTCGCTGGTGGATGCGCTCGACAAGGCACGCGTGGGCATTGTTGCGTCGAGTGCCAGTGAATATTTCTTTGATTCCTTGCTGCAATTGCACGACATTCCTAGAGATCAGGTGGAAAAAGTTGATTATCCCCCCGAAGCACTGCCCAACGCGCTCCTCGACGAGAAAGTGGATGCGATAGCCATATGGGAGCCCTATGGCTATCAGCTACTCAAGCAGTCTAACCAGCCGGTACAGTCGCTTGACAGTAAAGGCTTGCACAGCCTCTCTTTTCTGTTAGTCAGTGATCGCTTGCTCGTCAATAAGCAACACCAGGACATGCAACGGGTTGTCAGTGCCTTAGACGACGCGGTGAGCTTTATTCATCAGCACCCAGAGCGAGCGAAGGCACAGGTCTCCGCGTATCTTGACATGTCAGACGATAAACTCAGCTGGCTATGGCAAGATTACTTATTTCGCCTTTCATTGAATGACTCATTGTTACTGCGGTTAAAAAACCAAGCGCGATGGGCGCAAGAGGCGGGTTTAGTTGAAGGGAACACGCCGTCATTCCGCCACATACTCAACCCAGGCCCCTTGGTTGAGGCCACGCAAAAGGTGAGTTTATTAGAATGAGGATTGGTCAGCAGCTCAGTATCGTTGTGTATGCTTGTACGGCGCTCACTTTCGTTACGCTGTTAATTACGGTGGAGCTTTTTTATAAGCAAAATCAAATCCAAGCACGGTTAGACAGCATCGTGGCGGTGCATTCGCAGATTGATAGTCTGCGAGGCCGTCTATGGTTATATCGCCAATACCCCAGCACGCAAACACGTCAAGATGTCCATCAGTCAACCAACGCATTGCGGGCGCAGTTAAGCAGTGATGAAGAGGCGTTACCGCCGCAGTCCGCGCAGTCGATCCGACTCGCGGCAAACAGCATTGATCGCCTATTGGGCATTACCGCCGAGCAATTAGATGATGATCCCTCTGTGGATGACAGGCGTTTGATGCTGTTTTCACGTTTTAATGTGTTACTGCAGGCGATGAGTGAAACCGCTTTTTCGGTGCGTCAGCAAGTCATGCACCAGTCGGGGCAGCAACAGAAAACCCTGCTAGTCGTACATGGTGGCGTACTGGTGGTGTTAGCCTTGTTGGTGACCATGTTTGTGACCAGCTTGCGGCGACGGTTAACACACCGCCTAAAAGCATTGCATTCGACGATTACACAAATAAAGCAAGGTGACTTAACCACTGAATTAACCTTGACTGACAAAGATGAGCTGACTGAGTTGGCTGATCATGTCAATGAGATGAAGCGTGCGCTGAGCCATACCATGGTGGACAAAAAGCAGTTGAGCGAAGAAGTCGCACGCCAAACCCAACAGCTTCGTGAACAGCAACACCAACTTAAATTCCTTGCCGAACACGACGAGTTGACGGGCTTATTCAATCGGCGTGCGTTTGAATCGCATGTTGAAGTGGCGTTGATGCGCGCTAATCGCGCCCAAACGAACGCTGCCTTACTGTTTATTGATTTGAATAACTTTAAGCAAGTGAACGACACCTATGGACATGGTGTAGGAGATGAGCTTCTCAAGGTGGTCAGTCAGCGCTTGAAACAATCCGTGCGCCGCTCTGATTTGGTTGGCCGCTTGGGCGGTGATGAGTTCATTGTCTGGCTGGATTTGTTAGCGGACAAATCGGCGTTGAATGAAGTGATCACACGTATCCAAGACGAAATGCACGCGCCAATACAGGTTGCCGAGACCTCATTGTCTTTGGGCATTAGTATCGGCGTGAGTTGCTTCCCAACGGATGGACTCGAGCTACAGCAGATGATGAATCAAGCCGATGCCGCCATGTATTACGCCAAAACCCATCCGACAGCGCGTTGTTGCTTGTATTCCAATCTACCGACTGACCAGATAAAGTAGCGATTTTGCTCAAGCGGATCGGGTATGTCTTTTTCACAGATTGACAATCATTGGTTGGTAGGCGCGCGCGCTTGCCTGTCTCCTCATCATAACCAACGCCCGGAGAGTAACGATATCTCCTTGCTGGTGATCCACAATATTAGCCTGCCGCCCGGTCAGTTTGACGGTCCCTATATTGAGCAGTTTTTTCAGGGGCACCTCGATCCGGCTGAACACCCTTACTTTGCCGAGATCGCATCGCTTCGCGTCTCTGCCCACCTACTGATCCGACGAGATGGAAGTGTGATCCAGTTTGTACCATTCAGTGCGCGTGCATGGCATGCTGGCGCTTCGTGTTTTGACGGTCGGCAGCAATGTAACGATTTTTCTATCGGTATTGAGCTAGAGGGCACAGACACACATCCATACACCGATCAGCAGTACCAATCGTTAGCGGCGATCACGCAGACGCTGATGCAGTACTACCCAGCCATTACCCGTGATCGAATCACAGGACACCAACATATTGCCCCAGGACGAAAAACGGATCCTGGCGTGGCGTTTGACTGGAAAAAGTTACACGCGCTGATTTAAATGCCTATTGCGTTGATTGATCTAAATGGTCTGACCAATTTTGAAGGGCGGAGTATTCGTGGCTGTCAGGCTAAAAATACACAGGTTTCCATGATGTCAATCAAAGTTCAGGTGGACAGAATACCCGCTGTCTGGTAACTTTGGGGATCAATAAAGTAATTGGTCTTACCAATTTACAATCAGTCAGTTTCTGCAACTAAGCGCCGAGCTTAGGGTGCGGATGGTCAATAAATACAATGGCATATCAGCGAATTCGTCAACCTAAACTCTCAGATGTAATTGAAAAAGAGCTCGAAGGCTTAATTCTGGAAGGGACCTTGTCTCCAGGCCAGAAGTTACCGCCTGAACGAGAGTTAGCGACGCAATTTGATGTGTCTCGCCCGTCAGTGCGCGAAGCGATTCAACGGCTGGAAGTCAAAAAGCTACTGACGCGCAAGCAAGGTGGCGGCACCTTTGTCAGTGAACGCCTTTGGCAACGCTTCTCTGAGCCACTGCTAGAGTTATTGGCGGACCATCCAGAAACCCAGCTTGACTTACTGGAGTCACGACATGCCTTGGAGGGTATTTCTTCTTATTTTGCCGCACTACGGGGCACAGAAGAGGATTTCTCTCGCATTGAAGACTGTCATGACGCCATTCGCCAAGCGCAGCAAAATGGGGACTTAGAGGCAGAAGCATCGGCTGTGATGCAGTATCTCGTTGCCGTAACGGAAGCGGCGCATAATGTGGTGTTACTTCACATCATGCGCAGTCTCGCGCCGTTACTGGAACAGAATATTTTGCAAAATTTTGAGCTACTTTATCGCCGTCAAGAGACGGTGGAAAACGTCAGCCGACACCGAGCTGAGATAGTGGATGCGATTACCGCTGGCGAGCCAGAAAAAGCCCGACAAGCGTCGCATGCACACTTGGCTTACATTGAGGAAACTCTGTTGGATCTTGGTCGAGAAGAAAGCCGTCGCGAACGGTCTCTACGTCGAATTCAACAACGCAAGGACGAGTTGGAGTAGCCTTATTCGCACCGATAAAAACGCGAAGGGCACTGCAGCTGCGACAACGTTTGTTTTGTACGAGTCAATCAACGAAAGGATAGATCGCCATGTCTGAAGTCATGAAACATGACGTGGACGCACTTGAAACACAAGAGTGGTTGCAAGCTCTTGAGTCAGTCGTTCGTGAAGAAGGTGTAGAACGTGCCCAGTTCCTTCTGGAGCAAGTATTAGGGCAAGCACGTTTAGACGGTGTTGACATGCCAACGGGCGTGACCACCAACTATGTAAATACCATTCCTGCTGATCAAGAACCTGCTTACCCAGGTGATGTGAATCTGGAACGCCGTATCCGTTCTATCATTCGTTGGAACGCAATCATGATCGTGTTGCGTGCGTCCAAGAAAGATTTAGAGCTGGGTGGCCACATGGCATCATTCCAGTCTTCGGCGGCATTTTATGAAACCTGCTTTAACCACTTCTTCCGTGCGCCTAACGAGAAAGACGGTGGCGACCTGGTGTACTATCAAGGTCATATTTCTCCAGGTATCTATGCGCGTGCCTTTGTTGAAGGCCGCTTGAGCGAAGAGCAGCTCGACAACTTCCGTCAGGAAGTCGATGGCAAAGGGGTGTCTTCATATCCGCACCCGAAACTGATGCCTGAGTTCTGGCAGTTCCCAACCGTATCTATGGGTCTGGGTCCCATTGCGTCTATCTATCAAGCGCGTTTCCTCAAATACCTCAACGGTCGTGGCCTGAAAGACACCTCTGAGCAGCGTGTTTATGCGTTCCTTGGTGACGGTGAGATGGATGAGCCAGAATCACGCGGTGCGCTGTCATTTGCGGCCCGTGAAAAACTGGATAACCTCTGCTTCTTGATTAACTGTAACCTGCAGCGCCTTGATGGCCCTGTGATGGGTAACGGTAAAATCGTTCAAGAACTGGAAGGCCTCTTTAAAGGCGCTGGCTGGAACGTGATCAAAGTGGTTTGGGGCTCTGGCTGGGACAAACTGCTGGCCAAAGACACCTCAGGTAAATTGCTGCAGTTGATGAATGAAACCATCGACGGTGATTACCAGACGTTCAAATCGAAAGACGGCGCTTACGTCCGCGAACACTTCTTCGGCAAGTACCCAGAAACGGCAGCCTTGGTTGCAGACATGACTGACGAAGAGATCTTTGCACTTAAGCGTGGTGGCCACGAGCCATCTAAATTGTTTGCTGCCTTCAAAGCAGCACAAGAGTGCAATGACCGTCCAACCGTGATCTTGGCGAAAACCGTTAAAGGTTATGGCATGGGTGAAGCGGCTGAAGGGAAAAACATCGCGCACCAAGTGAAGAAAATGGACATGACCCATGTTCACGCGATGCGTGATCGTCTTGGCCTACAAGACTTGTTGTCTGACGACGATGTACAAAACCTGAAGTACCTAAAGTTGGAAGAAGGCTCTGCCGAGTACGAATACCTGCACGCACGTCGTAAGGCACTTCACGGTTATACTCCACAGCGTCTGCCGAAATTTACGCAAGAACTGACATTGCCAAAACTGGACGATTTCTCGGCGTTACTGTCTGAACAGAAACGTGATATCTCCACCACGATGGCCTTTGTACGTTCTTTGAATGTCTTGCTGAAAGACAAGAGCATTGGCAAGAACATTGTGCCTATCATTGCCGACGAAGCGCGTACCTTTGGTATGGAAGGCTTGTTCCGTCAAGTAGGTATCTACAACCCACACGGTCAGACTTACACTCCAGAAGACCGCGGTGTGGTGTCTTACTACAAAGAAGACCAAGGCGGTCAGGTACTGCAAGAAGGGATCAACGAGCTCGGTGCGATGTCATCGTGGGTAGCCGCGGCGACCTCTTACAGCACTAATGATCTGCCAATGATCCCATTCTACATCTACTACTCAATGTTCGGCTTCCAACGTGTTGGCGACATGGCGTGGATGGCGGGTGACCAACAAGCACGTGGTTTCCTATTGGGTGCGACTGCCGGTCGTACAACGCTTAACGGTGAAGGTCTACAGCACGAAGACGGTCACAGCCATATCCTGGCGAGCACGGTACCTAACTGTGTTTCTTACGACCCAACCTTCGCGTACGAAGTGGCGGTGATCATGCAAGACGGTATCCGTCGCATGTACGGCCCTGACCAAGAAAACATCTACTACTACCTGACGCTGATGAACGAAAACTATCATCAGCCAGCCATGCCTGAGGGCGCGGAAGAAGGTATCCGTAAAGGTATCTACAAGCTAGAAACCTACACGGGCGACAAAGCGAAAGTCCAGCTAATGGGCTCTGGCACCATCATGACGGAAGTGCGTAAAGCCGCGAAGCTGCTTAGCGATGAGTACGGTGTGGCGTCTGACGTATACAGCGTGACCTCGTTCAACGAGCTTGCACGTGACGGCCAAGATGCAGATCGCTTCAACATGTTGAATCCAGATGCAGAGGCACAAGTTCCTTACATTCAAACTGTCATGGGATCTGAGCCTGCGATTGCTGCGACTGACTACATGAAAAACTACGCTGACCAAGTTCGTGCGTTTATCCCAGCTGACTCTTACAAAGTACTGGGCACTGACGGCTTTGGTCGTTCTGACAGCCGCGAAAACCTCCGTCGTCACTTCGAAGTGAACGCAGGCTATGTGGTTGTGGCGGCACTTAATGAGCTGGCTAAGCGTGGCGATGTTGACAAAAAAGTGGTCGCAGAAGAGATCAAAAAATTCGACATCGATACCAACAAAGTAAACCCGCTGTTCGCGTAAGAGGCTGAAATAATGTCAATCGAGATTAATGTACCTGACATCGGTGCGGATGAAGTAGAAGTGACTGAGATCCTTGTCAGCGTGGGTGACAAGGTTGAAGAAGAGCAGTCGTTAATCACCGTTGAAGGTGATAAAGCATCCATGGAAGTCCCTGCGTCACAAGCGGGTGTGGTCAAGGAAATTAAAATTGCCGAAGGTGATAAAGTGACCACCGGCTCTTTGATGATGATCTTTGAAGCAGAAGGCGCCGCGCCAAGTGCGCCCGCGCAAGAGGCGGCCCCCGCCGCCCCTGCTGCAGCACCAGCGGCTGCGTCAGAAATCAAAGAAGTGCACGTGCCTGATATCGGCGGCGATGAAGTCGAAGTCACCGAGATCATGGTGGCGGTAGGCGACAGCGTCGAAGAAGAGCAATCACTGATCACCGTTGAAGGCGATAAAGCCTCAATGGAAGTGCCAGCACCGTTTGCAGGGACTGTCAAAGAGATCAAGATTGCCTCGGGTGACAAAGTGTCAACCGGCTCTCTTATCATGATGTTTGAAGTCGGCAGCAGTGCCCCTGCTGAGGCGCCAGCACAGGCTGCACCTGCCGCCGCTGCGTCAGAAGCAAAAGATGTCAACGTTCCTGACATTGGCGGTGATGAAGTTGAAGTGACTGACATCATGGTCGCTGTAGGCGATACGGTTGAAGAAGAACAGTCTCTGATCACCGTTGAAGGCGACAAAGCGTCGATGGAAGTGCCGGCACCGTTTGCGGGTACGGTTAAAGAAATCAAAATCGCCGCGGGCGATAAAGTGTCTACCGGCTCGCACATTATGGTGTTCGAGGTAGCAGGTAGCGCACCTGCCGCACCAGCAGCGCCCGCCGCGGCACCTGCTGCAGAGGAAAAATCTGCGCCAGCGCCAAAAGCGGAAGCACCTGCAGCGGCTAAAGCTGATGCCGGTAAAGACGAGTTTGTCGAAAACAAAGAGTACGCCCATGCGTCACCTGTTGTGCGTCGTCTTGCGCGTGAATTCGGTGTTAACTTGGCAAAAGTCAAAGGCACTGGCCGTAAAGGACGTGTACTGAAAGAAGACGTGCAAGGCTACGTGAAAGAGGCGCTTAAGCGTCTTGAATCTGGCGCAGCATCTGGCTCAGGCGACGGTAGTGCACTGGGTCTGCTACCTTGGCCGAAAGTCGACTTCAGCAAATTCGGTGAAACGGAAGAAAAACCACTGTCTCGCATCAAGAAGATCTCGGGTGCGAACCTGGCACGTAACTGGGTGATGATCCCGCACGTGACCCAGTGGGATAACGCCGATATCACTGAAGTTGAAGCGTTCCGTAAAGAGCAAAACGCGATCGAGAAGAAGAAAGAGTCAGGCATGAAGATCACCCCATTGGTGTTCATCATGAAAGCGGCTGCTAAAGCGCTGGAAGCTTTCCCTTCATTCAACGCGTCACTGTCTGAAGATGGTGAAAGCCTGATCATGAAGAAGTATGTCAACATCGGTATCGCGGTTGACACACCAAACGGTCTGGTCGTGCCTGTCTTTAAAGACGTGAATAAGAAAGGCATTCACGAGCTATCTGAAGAGCTGATGGTGGTATCGAAGAAAGCCCGTGGCGGTAAGCTAACGGCCTCTGACATGCAAGGTGGTTGCTTTACCATCTCTAGCCTAGGGGGTCTCGGCGGTACGGCGTTTACGCCAATCGTTAATGCACCAGAAGTGTCTATCTTGGGCGTGTCTAAGTCAGAAATGAAGCCAGTATGGAACGGTAAGGACTTTGAACCTCGCCTAATGCTGCCGCTATCGCTGTCTTACGACCACCGTGTGATTGACGGTGCCGAGGGCGCGCGCTTTATTAGCTACCTCAACGGCTTACTGTCTGATATTCGCCGTTTGGTACTCTAATCGCAATACCAACAACCCGGCTGGCCGGTTAAAGGTCGGTCGGGAATTGTTGTGCAGCTCACAGGCTATGGGTTTTTATTTTTCAGCCCATTAACATGGCTGTAAACTGTGGCTCCCAGATACCCACAACAATAAAAAAATTACCGCTCTTAGCCTGTCAGGGAATAAGACTATAACGAGGTCAGAATGAGTAAAGAAATCAAAGCGCAAGTCGTCGTCCTTGGCGCTGGTCCTGCTGGATACTCCGCCGCTTTCCGCTGTGCCGACCTAGGTTTGGAAACCGTATTGGTTGAACGTTACAACAACCTTGGCGGTGTGTGTCTAAACGTCGGCTGTATTCCATCTAAAGCCCTACTTCACGTTGCCAAAGTGATTGAAGAAGCCAAAGCCATGGCCGAGCACGGCGTGGTATTCGGCGAACCACAAACCGATATCGACAAGATCCGTTCTTGGAAAGATAAGGTCATTGGTCAACTGACGGGCGGCTTAGGCGGTATGGCCAAGCAGCGTAAAGTGACAGTCGTTAATGGCACAGGCCGTTTCACTGGCGCCAACACCCTGTTAGTTGAAGGGGAAGAAAGCACTACCATCAACTTTGATAATTCCATCATCGCGGCTGGCTCTCGTCCAATCGAGCTGCCATTTATCCCGCATGATGACCCACGCATTTGGGACTCCACCGACGCGCTTGAGCTCAAAGAAGTGCCTGAAAAAATGCTGTTAATGGGTGGCGGTATCATTGGTCTAGAGATGGGAACCGTTTACCACGCACTCGGCTCACAGGTTGATGTGGTCGAAATGTGCGATCAGGTGATCCCTGCGGCAGATAAAGACGTGATCAAAGTCTTTACTAAGCGCATCAGCAAGAAGATGAACCTCATGCTGGAAACCAAGGTGACCGCGGTAGAAGCCAAAGAAGACGGCATCTACGTCACCATGGAAGGCAAGAAAGCCCCAGCAGAGCCTGTACGCTATGACGCTGTCTTGGTTGCTATCGGTCGTAGCCCGAATGGCAAACTGCTTGATGCGGGCCAAGCGGGTGTTGAAGTCGACGATCGTGGCTTTATCAATGTTGATAAGCAAATGCGCACCAACGTGCCGCACATCTATGCGATTGGTGACATCGTGGGTCAGCCTATGCTGGCGCACAAAGGTGTACACGAAGGCCATGTGGCGGCAGAGGTTATCTCAGGTAAGAAGCATTACTTCGATCCAAAAGTGATCCCATCGATTGCGTACACTGAGCCAGAAGTGGCTTGGGTCGGCAAAACTGAGAAAGAGTGTAAAGAAGAAGGCATTAACTACGAAGTGGCGACCTTCCCATGGGCGGCTTCAGGTCGTGCGATTGCGTCTGACTGTTCAGACGGTATGACCAAAATGATCTTCGACAAAGACACCCACCGTGTGATTGGTGGTGCCGTCGTGGGTACCAACGGCGGTGAGCTGCTGGGTGAAATCGGTCTTGCCATTGAAATGGGTTGTGATGCGGAAGATGTCGCCTTGACAGTACACGCTCACCCAACCTTGCACGAATCGGTTGGTTTGGCTGCAGAAGTGTTTGAAGGCTCAATCACTGATATGCCTAACCCGAAAGCGAAGAAAAAGAAATAAACCGCGCGTTTATATTTTTCTGACTCAGCCCCGCTATGCGGGGCTTTTTTGTACCTGTGATGTACTTCTGGGTCGTGAACAATAAAAAAGCGGGCCAGGGCCCGCTTAGTGTGTCAGTCGGTAGCATCGCAATGGTTTAGAGCTTAAAGCTCCCAACCAAGGTATCAAGACGTTTGGAAAGATCGCGCAGTGACTCACTCGCCTCTGCCATGGTGTTGGCGGTATCAGCGGTTTGCTGTGAGCTGTGATTAATCTCTTCGATATTTTGGTTAATATCGTTGACCACGGTGGACTGCTCTTCAGTCGCGGTGGCCACCTGGGTATTCATGTCCGAGATTTGTACAATCTGCTCGTTGATTGCATTGAGCGATTGTGAGGCCTCATCGGAGGCATTGACCCCTTCAGCAGTCATGGTGCGACTTTGCTCCATGGCATCCACGGCGTTGCGCGCTTCTTGCTGCAGGCGGTCAATCATGGTCTGGATTTCATCGGTGGAATCAGAGGTGCGACTGGCCAAGCTGCGTACCTCATCGGCGACAACCGCAAAGCCACGTCCTTGCTCACCGGCTCGCGCCGCTTCAATTGCCGCATTCAGCGCCAGTAAGTTGGTTTGCTCGGAGATCCCGCGAATCACATCCAAAATGCCACCGATCGAATCGGTGTTTTCAGCCAAGGCGCTGATCACTTTCGACATATTCTCCATGTCATCAGCAAGGCGAGCGATTGTATCCCGTGCCTGGGTCACCACGCCTTGGCCACTAGCCGCATCATCAGAGGCTTGGTTGGCGGCACTGGCAGCACTGGCGGCATTGCCTGCAATCTCATTAACGGTCGCCCCCATTTCATTGATGGCGGTAACCACTTGCACGGTGCGATCCCGCTGATACTCGCTTTGCGATTGGGTAGCACTGGCTTGTGAAGAGACTTGCTCGGCCGCACTACGTAATTCGCCACCGGTACGGGCAACGTCTGAGACTAGACGATGGATTTTCTCCACAAAACTGTTGAAACCAGAGGCGAGTTGGCCAATTTCATCTTGGCTATTGATGTCTACACGTTGGCGTAGATCCCCTTCACCTTCACCGATTTCACGGAACACATTGGCGACATATTGGATGGGTTTGGTAATGGTTGCAGCTAACCAGACGGCGACGACGATAAAAATAAGACCGACGACGACCGACACCATCAGGATCTGATTACGCGTTTCATTGAGGGGGGCATAGACTTCTTCGGCAGGGACATCTGCAATAACAAACCAATCCATGGAGGGCACATAACTGGATGCGAGCAGTACTTCTTCACCATTAATACGGGTGTCGAGAAGGTTAAAATCGCCTTTTTGTAGCAAGCTGCGTGCTTGGCCACCATAAATATCACTTAGGGTTTGCTCACCCATCAGATTGGTGTCGCGGTGTAATTGGACCAAGCCCTCAGCGTTGACTAAGAACACAAACCCTGACTGCTCAATTTTAAATTGATTCAAAAAGCGGGTCATGTCCTCCAACGAGCGTGAGAAACCGGCTAACCCTTTGCCGTTGAGCTGTTGGAAGTTAACAAATAGCTTGAGTTCGCCGTTTTCTTCTTGGAAAACCTGGGCCATGGTGGCATTGCCACTGTCGAGGAAGTTGTAAAACCAACTGTCTTTTTCACGCGTTAACACCCGTAAAAATCCGTTCTGATTCCAATACTGCCCGGTGTTGCGGTTGGCAATGGAGGCATCATTCAAATCGTATTGCTCACGTAATACGTTGAGCTGTTTGATCACGCGGGTTTCTTCTGCGGGCGTAATATCTTGGTTGATGATATCTAGCATCACCGGGTTAGAAGCCAGCTGACGTGCGGCGGATTGTAGTTGGTTGACCTCACTATCAATGGTATCTCTAAACTGGGTGAGGGTGGTGGGAAGCTCATTTTCTAACAGGCGCTTTTCCATGATGTCGCGTGCTTGGCTCAAGCTCATATAACTGATGATGGCGGTGGAGGCGATCACCGCTGAGACAAATGCCAGCACGAGTTTTTGTTTAATCGTGAGTTGCTTTAGCTTCATGCCCTTCTCTCTATTTGGTCTATTAACAGACGATAGGTTAGCGTGACAAAAATGTGATGATGTTTATGGCACTAACATCTAAGTTAGCAGATATGGGTGAATGATTGGTTATGTATCGACCATGAAACAATAAAATTGAAGCCTTTGCTCAGGGTTATTGATAAAAATGACACTCTCCTCGCGATTTCAACATAAAGCGGTAAAAGTGCGCTGTCGTTTGCGGGACATTGGTGCATCGAGCAATGGTAGCCGGATCACTGCGCTATGGCGAAAAGCGGTGTAGAATCAGTCACAACCGCGATAGGCTCTGAGTAACCTGTACTCAGAGGTGGAGGATAGTGTGCCGCGTCACTACGACCTAAGTATTATGTTTCACAAAACGAGTAGATTTTAATTTTAGGTTAAAAATGCTATCCTCACGCAGCGGTTACGTGCTCGAACCCTCGTCTTGCTGGAAAATTTTAATAAACTTCGCCGGATAAGCGTGATACGAGTACTAACACTTTCCAAGGATGTTGGATCATACGGTCTGACCGAGAAAAGAGGAAATAGTCGTGCTTGAAGCCTACCGTAAACACGTCGAAGAACGTGCCGCTCAGGGTATTGTGCCTAAACCGCTTAACGCTGAGCAAACCGCCAGTTTGATAGAACTGCTGAAAAACCCGCCCGCTGGCGAAGAAGAAACCCTCGTTTATTTACTGGAAAACCGAATCCCACCCGGTGTGGATGAAGCCGCTTACGTGAAAGCCGGCTTTCTGGCCGCACTGGCAAAAGGTGAAGCGCAGTCTCCGTTGATTAGCCCCGAGCGTGCCACTGAATTACTTGGCACCATGCAAGGTGGCTACAACATCGAGCCGCTGATCACCTTACTTGATGATGACAAGCTTGCGCCCATTGCGGCGAAAGTGCTGTCTCATACCTTATTGATGTTCGATGCGTTTTACGACGTTGAAGACAAGATGAAAGCAGGCAATGCCTACGCCAAGCAGGTGATGGAGTCGTGGGCGAACGCTGAGTGGTACCTGGAAAAACCACAAATTCCTGAAAAAGTGACACTGACGGTGTTCAAAGTCTCGGGTGAAACCAACACCGATGACTTGTCGCCCGCGCCAGATGCTTGGTCGCGTCCTGATATTCCCCTGCACGCGCTGGCCATGCTGAAAAACGAGCGTGAAGGTATTCACCCGGACAAACCGGGAGAGATTGGCCCGATCGAGCAAATGAAAAAGCTGGAAGAAAAAGGTCATCCACTGGTTTATGTCGGTGATGTGGTCGGTACTGGCTCGTCTCGTAAGTCGGCAACCAACTCGGTGTTGTGGTTTATGGGGCACGATATTCCTAACGTCCCTAACAAGCGCTCAGGTGGTTTTTGTTTAGGTGGCAAAATCGCGCCTATTTTCTTTAATACCATGGAAGATGCGGGCGCGCTGCCGATTGAACTTGATGTGAGCAAGCTCAACATGGGCGATGTGATTGACCTGTATCCGGCCGACGGCAAAGTGTGCAAGCACGGCACCGATGATGTCCTATCTACCTTCCAACTAAAAACAGACATCTTGTACGATGAAGTGCGTGCTGGCGGACGTATTCCATTGATCATTGGCCGAGGCCTGACTGACAAAGCCCGCGAATGCTTAGGGCTTGAGCCGTCTGAGGTGTTCCGTCGCCCACGTCCGGTGGCTGATTCCACCAAAGGCTTTACCTTGGCACAAAAAATGGTGGGTAAAGCGTGTGGCGTTGAGGGCGTGCGCCCGAACACCTATTGTGAGCCAAAAATGACCACCGTGGGCTCACAAGATACCACCGGGCCCATGACGCGCGACGAGCTGAAAGATTTGGCCTGCCTTGGTTTTACCGCTGATTTGACCATGCAGTCGTTCTGCCATACCTCTGCTTATCCAAAACCGGTTGATGTGGAAACACACCATACGTTGCCCGACTTTATTATGAACCGTGGTGGCGTGGCGCTGCGTCCCGGTGACGGTGTGATCCACTCATGGCTCAACCGAATGCTGCTGCCCGATACCGTGGGGACGGGTGGGGATTCACACACCCGTTTCCCGCTGGGCATTTCGTTCCCTGCTGGCTCAGGTCTCGTGGCCTTTGCGGCCGCGACCGGCGTGATGCCACTGGATATGCCAGAATCGGTCCTAGTGCGCTTTAAAGGTGAGATGCAACCTGGGGTAACGCTACGCGACCTGGTTCATGCTATCCCTTATTTTGGCATTCAAAAAGGGCTGCTGACGGTGGAGAAATCGGGCAAGATTAACGAGTTCTCTGGCCGTATTTTGGAAATCGAAGGGGTTGAGCACCTGACGGTAGAGCAAGCGTTTGAGCTGTCAGATGCGTCAGCGGAGCGCTCTGCGGCTGGCTGTACGGTCAAGCTGTCGCAAGATTCAGTGGCTGAATACCTCGAGTCGAACATTGTGATGCTTAAGTGGATGATCTCTGAGGGCTATGGCGATCGCCGTACCATCGAGCGCCGCATTCAAGCTATGCAGCAATGGTTGGAAAACCCAAGTTTGATGGAAGCAGATAAAGATGCCGAATATGCGCATGTGCTCGAGATCGACTTGGCTGACATCAAAGAGCCGATTTTGTGTGCGCCGAATGACCCAGATGATGCACGTAGCTTGTCAGATGTGGCAGGTGACAGTGTTGATGAAGTCTTTATCGGCAGCTGTATGACGAACATTGGTCACTTCCGCGCGGCGGGTAAACTGCTGGACAAGTTCGGAGGGAGTTTATCTACCCGTATGTGGGTGGCACCACCGACGAAGATGGACCGAGATCAGCTCACCGCCGAAGGCTACTACGGTATTTATGGCCGAGCAGGGGTGCGCATCGAAACGCCAGGGTGCTCGTTGTGTATGGGTAACCAAGCGCGTGTGGCAGAAAAATCGACTGTGCTGTCGACCTCGACGCGAAACTTCCCTAATCGACTGGGTACAGGCGCGAATGTCTATCTCGCGTCAGCGGAGTTGTCTGCTGTCGGCGCGATCCTTGGCCGTATTCCGACCAAAGAGGAGTACCTTGAGTACGCGGAGCAAATCAATGCGACCGCCAGCGATACCTATCGCTACCTCAACTTCCATCAAATGGATGCCTACACCAAAAAAGCGGATGATGTGATTATTAAAGCAGCGGTATAACGGCTGCTGACTCATTTCGTTCTGAAAGCGCCCCAGACGTGGGGCGCTTTTTTTATGTGTGTTAAGCCGTTGTGGATCGATGGGAGGAGAGTCGGATCATGCGTGCGATGTTTTCACTGGTGCGAATGAGGTTTTTTTTACTGTTCATTAGCGCGTCGCTCAATTCACAGGGGCCGGCTTGAATGGGAAATATCGCCGTGACACCTTGTTGGTAAAGCGCTTCGCAATCGTCGCCCACACTGCCTGCGAGCACCACGACTGGGATCTGATAAGCTTGTGCAATGCTGGCGATAGCAGCCGGCACTTTGCCGTGCTGCGTTTGTCCATCGACACGCCCCTCGCCAGTGATCACCCAATCGGCATTGGCCAATAATGAATGAGCCTGGGTGCGTGAGAGTAATAAGTCGACCCCGGGTTCGAGTCTTGCCCCGAGTAGCCCTCCCAAGGCAGCACCTATACCTCCTGCTGCGCCGGCGCCAGAAAAGTGGCAAACCGACTGTCCCAGTTGCAAGTGACAGATACTCGCAAAGCGGTGCAGGTATTGCTCTAAGACACGAATATCCTCTTCTTGCCCGCCTTTTTGTGGCCCAAAGATAGTGGTGGCGCCGTGCGGTCCACATAATGGATTATCCACATCGCAGGCGGCGGTCAGTGTCACGGCCTTAAGCCGTGAATCAAGCGTATCAAGATCAATCGTCATTAAGGCGCCGAGTCCTTCTCCGGTGGGCGTGATGGGATGGCCTGCGCCATCAAGGAGCTTGGCACCGAGGGCGGTCAAGATCCCCGCACCGACATCATTGGTCGCACTGCCGCCCAACCCGATAATGATTTCGTCAATATCATGGTCAAGTGCGGCGCGAATAAGCTCGCCAGTGCCTAAGCTGGTGGTATGACGAGGGTTGCGTGCGTCTTGTGGGACTAAGGGAAGGCCTGAAGCACTGGCAACATCGATAACGGCCAGACGATGTTCGCGATTGATAACAAATTCGGCGGTCACCGGGCGAAAGTCGGGTCCAGTCACCTCACAGTGATAACGCTCACCGCCGATTTGGTCGAGAAAACTTTGCGCATAACCTTCGCCCCCATCCGCCATTGGCAGTTGTGAAAAGCGAGCGTGAGGCAAAATAGGCGCCATGCCTGCCTCGATCGCCTGTGCAACATGGCGAGCATTCAGGCTCTCTTTAAATGAATCAGGCGCGATCACGATATGCATAAGCCTATCCTTTACTGCTTACTGTTATTCCATTTAAGTATGGTTGAAGTGACATTTTGATGACAGCACTGGCTTGGCAATTCTGACAAAAAGCAGGACAATAGCCGGCCAATTTTGGAGGTCAGTGTGGATTACGAATTTTCTCGCAACAGTTTTGATGACAGCTACCGGATTGTTTTTTCGATGGGACATGAAGCCATAGGACGTTGGCTATTGGATGAACTCGGCACTGAGCTGACTCAAGTGACATCCTGTCTACATACCCTGCAGCAACTTGAGTCAGAGCAGCAGTGGCGCGGGCATACGTTCACGCTTACCGCCAATCGTGATGAGGTCGTGGTGGTGGCGAATGCCATGCTGCAACCTGCCTCGGATGAGGCGCAAACCACGCTCAATGAGCAAGCGCTGACCTTTTACGATGAAGAAAGTTACGCGGCGTGTGGTTACCAAGACTTTGTGGTGATGCTGGACGCCTACCAAGACTTCATTGCCCGTTACGGTCGACGTTAAGCGGGTTCTCTGAGTCAACTCTTCATGGCTGAGCACGTATCACCGTGTGCGTGCTTCGAATGGCTGAACCTCCCCGCCGCTTTTTCTCCCGATTCTCGTTTCGATGTTCCCCCTTGGTGCAATCGCATGCTGCTCTCCCTGGCATGCGCTGTGTTGGTGAATAATTCGCACTTATATGGTGCAAATGAACGCCTTTCTATCCCGCATTTATTTAAGTTATTGATTTTAAACATATTAAATATTGGCACGGCTCTTGATAGTTAGACGATGATGCAAACACAAGGACTCAGGAGAAGGATATGAAACTGATTAGCGCCATTATCAAGCCGTTCAAGCTTGATGACGTACGTGAAGCGTTGGCGGATGCTGGCATTGACGGCATGACTGTCTCAGAGGTGAAAGGTTTCGGCCGCCAAAAAGGGCACACAGAGTTATATCGTGGTGCTGAGTATCAGGTCGATTTTTTACCCAAAGTAAAATTAGAAATCGCTGTGCAGAGCGAACATGTCGACAGTGTTGTGGAGGCGATCTCTAAGGCCGCACAAACGGGCAAGATCGGCGACGGTAAAATCTTCGTCTTTGATCTTCAGCAAGCGGTGCGGATCCGTACTGGTGAGATGGATCTGGAAGCAATTTAAAAACAGGGAGTAAAGACAATGGAACTGGTAAACACGGTGACTGAATTGCGCTACGCGCTCGACACCTTTTTCTTTCTTTTATCTGGTGCGTTAGTGATGTGGATGGCGGCTGGCTTTGCCATGTTAGAGGCAGGCTTGGTGCGCTCGAAAAACACTACTGAGATACTGACCAAAAATATCTGCCTCTATGCTATCGCTTGTACCATGTACCTGTTGGTGGGCTACAACATTATGTACGTGGACAACAGTGGCGGCGGTTTTGTCCCTTCTTTTGGGGCCTTGATTGGCACCCAAGGCGCCGATGCGGATCATTCGCTCGAATCTGACTTCTTCTTCCAAGTGGTGTTTGTTGCCACCGCGATGTCTGTGGTGTCAGGGGCGGTTGCCGAGCGCATGAAACTGTGGGCGTTCCTCGTGTTCTCTGTCATCTTGACTGCGGTGATTTATCCGGTTGAAGGTTACTGGACATGGGGCGGAGGCTTCCTCTCAGAGGCTGGTTTCAGTGACTTCGCCGGCTCTGGGATTGTTCACATGGCGGGCGCGGCGGCAGCCCTCGCAGGTGTGCTGCTTTTGGGAGCGCGTAAAGGCAAATATGGCAAAAATGGTAAAATTAACCCCATTCCTGGCTCAAACCTGCCTCTGGCAACACTGGGTACCTTCATCTTGTGGTTCGGCTGGTTCGGTTTTAACGGCGGCTCACAACTGATGGTGTCAGATTTTGAAAATGCCACGGCTGTCGGACAAATCTTCTTGAATACCAATGCAGCGGCAGCGGCTGGTGCGATAGCAGCATTACTGGTGTGTAAAACCCTATGGGGGAAAGCCGATTTGACCATGGTACTCAACGGTGCCTTAGCCGGCTTAGTGGCCATCACGGCGGATCCGTTATCGCCTTCACCCGTGGCAGCGCTGATCATCGGTGCGGTATCGGGTGTGATTGTCGTATTCAGTATTGTTGGTCTGGATAAGGTCAAAGTGGATGATCCTGTCGGTGCTATCTCCGTGCACGGTGTATGTGGCTTCTTTGGCCTGATGGTTGTGCCATTAAGCAACACAGGGGCGACCTTTGGTGCGCAGCTTCTGGGGGCGGCAGTGATTTTTGCTTGGGTATTTGCGGCAAGTTTCCTCGTGTGGCTGGTGCTGAAAAATACCATGGGCATTCGTGTCACCGAAGAAGAGGAGATGTCAGGGATGGATCTTCACGACTGTGGTATTGATGCGTATCCCGAATTTGTTAGCGTAAAATAGTCAGTTACACGTAACTCGAGTAAACTCTGAAACGAAACCTTACATTTTTGGATGTAAGGTTTCTTTCTTTTTGCGTCTGATCATATTGAGCCCTGAGTCATTAGTTGTATACTAACGAAACTGAGATTCGTTATCATTTATCATCATATTTAAGGACTGCCACGATGAAAAAACTACTGATTGCCTCGGCTATTACCGCAAGCCTATTAGGAACCAGCGCCGCGGTTGCGTCCGAAGAAGTCAATGTTTACTCGTATCGCCAACCTTTCTTGATTGAACCCATGTTCGATGCGTTTACCGAAGAGACCGGCATTGCTGTGAATGTTAAATTCGCTAAAAAAGGCATGGCGGAAAAGGTCAAACAAGAAGGTGAGTACAGCCCGGCTGACGTACTGCTAACCGTTGATATTTCACGCCTTAAAGAGCTGGTAAACCAAGACGTGGTACAGCCCGTGCAAAGTGATGTTATCGATCAAAACGTGCCTGAGCAGTTCCGAGATAGTGAAGATAAGTGGGTCGCGCTGACAACACGAGCTCGTGCGGTATACTCTTCACGCGAGCGTGTCGGCAAATTGGGTGACGATTTTGATTATCTCGACTTGGCAAAACCAGAATGGAAAGGCAAGATTTGCACCCGTTCAGGTAAACACCCATACAATGTCTCTTTAGTGTCAGCTATCATCGAAAACCACGGTGAAGCGAAAGCCAAAGAGTGGCTTGAGGGCGTAAAAGACAACCTCGCACGTAAACCACAAGGCAATGATCGTGCACAAGTGAAAGCGATCAAAGAAGGCCTGTGTGACGTCTCACTGGGTAATAGCTATTACCTAGGCAAAATGCTGAATGACGAAGAACAAACAGCGTGGGCGGAAGCGGTTTACTTGAACTATCCTGGCCAAAACGCGCACGGTACGCACGTGAACGTGAGTGGCATGGCGATGGCGAAGTACGCACCGAACGAAGAAAACGCGCTAAAACTAATGGAATTTTTAACGTCAGACAAAGCACAGCATATGTATGCTGAGGTGAACTTCGAAGAGCCTGTGAAGCCGGGTGTTGAGCAGTCTGAGCTCGTGGCGTCTTGGGGCGACTACAAGCATGACCCAATGCCGCTTGAGGCGATTGCGGATAACTACAGCCAGTCAGTGAAACTGCTGGATGAAGTTCAGTTCGACCTGTAAGCCATTGCATAGGGGCGGATGTCGCCCCTGTTGTCTTTCTCTGACGCCTTAATGTAGTAGGCCATGCGAGATAGATTACCCATGATAAAAACCAGCAGTTGGGGCTTAGCCCTATTGCTGGTTTTGCCGATCTTAGCGATCTTTTATACCGCGGTGGGCGACACTGGGGATATTTTCCCCCATTTGTTCGAGACCGTACTGCCGACTTATACCTTGAACACCAGCTTGTTAGTGGCTGGCGTGGTGGCGATTGCGATTATCCTCGGGGTGCCCACCGCGTGGATGCTGGCCATGTATCAGGTACCGGGCAGCCGGCAACTGCAGTGGGCGATGGTGCTTCCGCTTGCGATGCCGGGCTATATTATTGGCTATATCTATACCGATTGGTTTGATTATGCCGGTCCGCTACAACGTGGCTTGCGGGCATTGTTTGAATGGCAAACGGTCAATGATTACTGGTTTCCCGATATGCGTACCTTGCCAGGTGCGTGTTTTGTGCTGGCGTTAGTCTTATACCCTTATATCTACCTGCTCACCCGTGCCGCGTTTATGGAGCAAAGTGTCACCTTGACCCACTCTGCGCGTTTGCTCGGTTGCTCGCCGATGCAAAGCTTTCGTCGCATTTCTTTACCGTTGGCACGGCCGGCGATTGCGGTAGGGGCCTCTTTGGTGGCGATGGAGGCGCTGGGCGATTTTGGTACGGTCAATTACTTTGCGGTCAGCACCCTGACAACCGCAGTCTATGATACTTGGTTGAGCTACTCGAGCTTAACCGCTGCCGCCAAAATCTCTGCGATCATGCTGGTTGCTATCTTCCTTTTGATCAGTGCTGAACGTTATGGGCGACGTAAACAAGCACAATTCAGTCCAAGCTCGAGCAGTGATGCGATTGAGAAAATGCCCTTAACAGGCTGGCGTAAAGTCGGGGTGTTAGCCTGGTGTTGGAGTCTGCTGTCACTGGCGTTTATTTTACCTCTGCTCCAGCTTTTAGTTTATGCATGGCACTACTACGAAAAAAATGCGGTCAGCGAGTTTGCCACTTTTAGCTATAACAGCTTTTATACCTCAAGTTTAGCGGCGCTCATTGCCGTCGGCATTGCGTGGACAGTGAATGTGTATCGCCGCCTGCGTGGGCATGGGGTCAGTGTGGCGCCCATGCGATTGGCGTCTATGGGGTATGCGGTGCCGGGGACGGTGCTAGCGATTGGCGTGATGTTAGTGCTGACGCGCGGCGATCACTTCATTAACGATATCGCCACGCATTACGGCTGGGGACGGCCTGGCCTCCTATTATCTGGCACCATGGTGGCCTTATTGGTGGCCTTTGTCGTGCGGTTCAGTGCCGTCGCCATTGGCAGCATTGAATCAAGCATGGCCAAAATTCCTCCTTCATTGGATATGGCGGCGCGAACCATGGGATGCACCACCACAGGGGTGATTCGTCGTGTGCATTTACCCTTAATTCGGCGGGGGACACTCATTGCGATGCTGTTGGTGTTTATTGAGTCGATGAAAGAGCTTAATGCTGCGATTTTATTACGCCCTTTTAATTTCGAAACACTGGCCACGTATGTGTACAACTTTACCTCGGATGAGCACCTAGAGTATGCCGCCTTACCTGCCATTTTGTTGGTCGTGGTTGGCTTGGTCCCCCTTATCCTGATTAACCGGTCATTGGAGCAAAAATATCAATGAAGTGTGCGCTCGCGATAGAGAATTTGACCTGCAGTTATAACGGCACCCCTGTTTTAAAAGATTTGTCGCTGCAAGTCGCGCCGGGAGAAATTGTGTGCTTGCTCGGCGCCAGTGGCTGCGGGAAGACGACGTTGCTAAAAGCGATGGCAGGATTAATGCCATTATCGTCAGGAAAACTATCGATTGGGTGCAAACTCATGGACGATAATCAGCATTCAATCCCGCCAGAGCAACGTAATATTGGGATGATTTTTCAAGACTATGCGCTGTTCCCACACCTTACGGTGGCAGACAATGTGGGGTTTGGTCTGTCTGAACTCAGCGCGGCAGCGCGAAGTGAAAAAGTGGCTGAGATGCTCAAGCTGGTGCGTCTGGCGGAGCTGGGTGACCGCTATCCTCACCAGCTCTCGGGCGGCCAACAACAGCGCGTGGCGATAGCGAGAGCGCTGGCTTATGAACCGGATCTGTTATTGCTTGATGAGCCCTTTTCGAATATTGATACCCAGGTTCGTCATGATTTAATTGAAGAAATCCGACGTATTTTTAAATCCCAAGGCGTCACGGCGATCCTTGTGACGCACAGTCGGGAGGAAGCATTCGCGTTTGCCGATAAGCTAGCGGTAATGAATCAGGGGCTCATTGAACAGTATGGCGATACCACAGAGGTGTATTACCAACCTGCGAGCCGTTTCGTCGCTGATTTTCTTGGCCAGGGCTCTTATGTGCCCGTAACGGTCTCGTCGCAAGAACAAATGCAGACACCGCTCGGTCCGTGGCCACGTCCGGTGCATTGTCACCCAGGCCCGCATTGGTGGTTACTGCGCCCTCAATTTCTAAGCATTCGTGCTGATGCTGAGGGGGAAGGACAGGTGTTATCCCAACAGTTTATGGGTGATAGTAGCCGTTATACCATCGATATCCATGGTCAAAAACTGTCGGTGCACGCGCGTGAGCCGCTATTGGTAGGGGATAAAGTCAGCTTACATATTCGCCCTCACGAGCCAGTCCTGTTCAATGATGGGCCGAGTTTTATTGACGATTAAGGCACCAGAACCAAAAAAGCCAACCGAGGGGTTGGCTTTTTACGGCGTTGACAACGTGGCTAGCTTTGTTGGCACAATACGTCAATATAGTGTTGAGCCATGGCGTTTAAAGCCGTTTTGTCTGGTTGCTGATGCGCCTGTAAAAAGAGCACATAGCATACCCCTGCCAACATACTGGCAAGCTCACGCGGTTGGTGACGGTCGACCATCTCACCTTTTGCCATCCCGTGCTCGAACACTTGCTCGAACTGATCCATCGCGTCTCGACTGCCTTTGACAAAGCGTGGCCAAATATCTTCGCGAATAGAGGTACTCCACTCAAACCAGACTTTCATCCATGCTTTGTCTGCCAGAGCCGTGTCAATAATTTGCGAGGTAATGCAGTTTAGCGATGCCCGCATTGATTGATCTTGCCCGGTGCACTCATTAATCAGTTTAATGAAGTGTTTCTCGGTCTGGGCCAAGATCTCTTCCACCAAGTCTTCACGGGTTGGGAAGTAGTTAAATACCGTTGCGACGGAGACGTCTGCCATTTCGGCAATATCGGCGTGCCCCGCACGACCAATCCCGCGTTTGGCAAACACATCTAAGCCACACCCTAATAACTGCTCTTTGCGGCGCTCGGGCGATAGCCGCGTCCTTGTTCTCTCATTTGATTGAGCCATCCTAAAACCTGCCAACTTATTTTTGGTTTGTACAAATTAATTATTGTTTGTGCTAATGATTTTATTATTAGCGGGATTGAGTTTATACCAGCCATTTATGGCCTGACAACGGCTAGAAGCCTGATCTAGGCCGTAAAAACGTAATTTTGTCTGCAAAAAAAGTCATTCATTACAAAAAACAAAGGCACGGATTATTTTTTCTTATCAATCAGTGTGATACCCAACTAGTGTGCGGGTGCATAAGCGATGAAAACGCGCTCGCTGGGATCCGCAATCGATTTAGTGCTAGACTATGCCACCTTTGTTAGTGACCTCCCTTTTGTGGAGAGACAACCATCGGGGCAGATATGAAACACACCGTTGAAGTGATGATTTCAGAGCAGGACGTACAGGCGCGAGTGAAAGCCTTGGGCGCTGAGATCAGCGAGCACTATAAAGACTCATCTGAGTTGGTATTAGTGGGGCTGCTGCGTGGCTCGTTCGTTTTCATGGCGGATTTATGCCGTGCGATTGATATGCCGCATGCGGTCGACTTTATGACCGCATCAAGTTACGGCAACAGCATGGAAAGTACGCGTGATGTGCGTATTTTGAAAGACTTGGATGATGATATTAAAGGCAAAGACGTACTCTTAGTCGAAGACATCATCGATACTGGCAATACGCTGAGCAAGGTGTGTGAAATCCTGTCTTTGCGCGAGCCAAATTCAGTACGCATTTGTACATTGTTAGACAAGCCAGAGCGCCGAGAAGTTGACGTTAAGGTTGATTGGTTGGGCTTTACGATTCCAGATGAATTTGTGGTCGGTGTGGGCATTGATTATGCGCAAAAATACCGCCATCTGCCGTACGTCGGTAAAGTGATTCCGTTGGACTAAAGGGTTCAAGGAATGCGAAAGGAGAAAGCCGAGCCGATGCTCGGTTTTTTTGATCTATGAACAGGTGAGTGCCAATCTGCTTTGTCAGGGAGGTGTGGAAAGACTAACACTCGACCTTGTCAGACACGAGTTCACACATTGCCGCTTGATAGTTGATTTCCAGTGATTCACGGCTATTGGCAGTCATCCCCAGATCCCGCAAGATCCCATCGGTCGTATCGTAAAACCAGCCATGGACCTTCACATCTTGGCCGCGCTCCCAGGCCGCCCGCAAAATAGTGGAATTACCAAGGTGGTACACCTGCTCGGCGACATTGATCTCACATAGCCGATTACCGCGTGCTTGTGCAGGCAGGTGGCTAAGATAGCTTTTGTGCTTGAGGTAGAGATCACGAATATGCAGTAACCAATTGTTAATTAAACCCAGCTCAGGGTTTTCAATTGCAGCATGCACCCCGCCACAACCATAGTGGCCACAGACAATAATGTGTTTGATTTGCAGCACATCAACGGCGTACTGCACGACCGACAGGCAGTTTAAATCGGTATGAATGACTTGATTGGCGACATTACGATGGACAAAAAGCTCGCCCGAGTCTAGGCCAGTCAGGCGCTCTGCAGGAACTCGACTATCCGCACAGCCAATCCATAAGTATTCCGGATGTTGCTCCTTCGCCAAGTCGGCAAAAAACTGTGGGTTGGTATCACGAATGTCTTTTGACCAGGCTTTATTGTTGGCGAACAACGCTTTGATTTGGGCCATATCCACTCAGTCTTTTGGCAAGGTTATCAATTGCCACTATACCGCAATGATGGGGTTTGAAATATACTGAGATCAAATTTCACATTCTTTTACATCTTGCGCGCCCAATAGATCACGCTGTTTACCTTCAAAGCCACTGCTCGGATAGGTTAATCCAAGAAAATTCGTATACTGTCTCTTCCACCATCAATGCAGTAGAGGGTAGTGAGTGTTTGATAAGGGACGATTTGCGCAGCTGACATTAAAAGGGGATTTGTTTGGTGGGGTGACCACCGCGATCATCTCTTTACCATTGGCACTTGCATTTGGTGTGGCCTCTGGGGCTGGCGCTGAAGCGGGGCTATGGGGCGCGATTTTAGTCGGGTTGTTTGCCTCGCTATTTGGTGGTTCGTCTACGCTGATTTCTGAACCGACCGGCCCGATGACAGTGATCATGACCACGGTGTTAACCGCGATGATGTCTCGCTACCCGGAAGGAGGCGTAGCGATGGCGTTCACTGTGGTGATGATGGCAGGCGCGTTCCAAATACTGATTGGTAGCTTAAGGCTGGGTAAATACGTCACCTTAATGCCATACAGCGTGGTGTCGGGGTTTATGTCGGGGATTGGGGTGATTTTGATTTTGCTCCAGCTGGCACCCTTGCTGGGGCAAGCGGCCCCGACAGGCGGGGCGCTTGGCACACTCAAAGCATTGCCTGATTTAATCAGTCAAGCCGACATTAAAGAGGTATTTCTCGGTGTTTTGACGCTTGGCATCTTGTTTTATTTCCCTGCCAAGTATCGTCGTTTTATTCCCGCACAGCTTGTCGCACTCGTGAGTATCACCTTGGTCTCTATTTTGCTGTTTGATACCGACAGCATTCGCCGTATTGGGGAAATACCGACAGGCTTACCCTCGCTGGTGATCCCGCATATCACGACAGAACATTTTACCGCGATGGTAATTGATGCCCTCGTGTTGGGCACCTTAGGGTGTATTGATACCTTGTTAACCGCGGTGATTGCTGACTCACTGACTCGGCAAGAGCACAACTCCGATCGCGAGCTGCGTGGGCAGGGCATTGCCAATATGATTGCCGGGTTATTTGGTGCGCTCCCTGGCGCGGGGGCCACCATGGGCACAGTGGTGAATGTGCAAGTGGGCGCGCGTTCTCCTTTGTCAGGGATTTTGCGGGCGGCGATGTTAGCCGCTGTGGTATTGGTGGCTGGTGCGCTCACCGCGCCGATCCCGATGGCGGTACTCGCGGGTATTGCGGTATATGTCGGGTTTAATATCCTCGATTGGAGCTTTCTTCACCGCGCACATAAAATCAGTTTGCAACAAACCGGTATCATGTATGGCGTGATGGCGCTGACGGTGTTTGTCGACTTGATTGTTGCCGTCGGCCTAGGGGTATTCATTGCGAACTTGCTGGTCATTGAGCGTCTAAGCCGAGAGCAAGCCAAGCAAGTACGGGCCATCAGTGATGCCGAAGACGATGAAGTGCCGCTTGATGACGAAGAGCGGGCGCTGCTTGATGCGAGCAATGGCCAAGTGTTGTTTTTCTACCTCTCAGGGCCAATGATCTTTAGTGTCTCGAAAGCGATTGCACGCCAGCATGCGCACATCAACGAGTTCCGCGTGATGATCTTAGATTTAAGCGATGTGCCTATGTTAGACATGACGGTTGGCTTGGCGTTAGAGAACGCGATTAAAGATGCGCGCGAGGCCGATTGCACAGTATTTTTGCTGTGCCCGCATGATGAAACGCGCGAGCAATTGCAGCGTTTGCATATCGGTGACTGGGTCAGAGAAGCGCATATTTTTACCACACGCAAGCCAGCGCTCGAGGCGGCCAACCGCTTGGTAGAAGTGATGCCTTAGCACGCTGTTCAATTTATCTTACACACGCATACGCTGGTGCGCGTCAACGGGCTAGGTTGGCGCGTGCCAGTGTCATTACGGATCCCGACAGGTGCTCGGTACTTTCAGTCTTAAAACCACGTCATACACGATCACTTAAATACAATGTATTTAGTGAATATTTGCCACATTTCTCATCATTTTATTCTTTTTGGTTGAAAACTAACCATGCGTTTCCCCTCCTGATTTGATCTTGTGCACATTCCTATATACTGGCGCGCGCACTGGGGGACCCCCGTGCCAGTGAGTAAAGCCGTCATGGCCGTGATACTGCATACGACTTGAAAGGATCAGCTGTTTTGAAATTCGAACGATTCAAGAACTGGACCCTGAAAGGGGACCTGTTTGGGGGCGTCACCACGGCGGTTATTTCTTTGCCCCTCTCGCTGGCGTTCGGGGTAGCGTCAGGTGCAGGCGCCGAAGCCGGAATGTGGGGGGCCATTTTGGTGGGGCTTTTTGCCGCGTTATTTGGTGGCTCTTCAACCCTTATCTCAGAGCCGACCGGCCCGATGACAGTGATCATGACCGCGGTACTCACCACCATGGTGTCACGTTACCCCGAAGGGGGCATGGCAATGGGCTTTACGGTGGTAATGATGGCGGGCTTATTCCAAGTGATTTTAGGGACCTTGAAGCTTGGAAAGTACGTTACTTTAATGCCATATAGCGTGATATCTGGGTTTATGTCCGGTATTGGCGTTATCTTGATCATTTTGCAGCTGCCGCCTTTGTTGGGACACGTGACCCCCGAAGGTGGCGTGCTGGGCACACTGAAGACGTTGCCTGAGCTGATTGCACACACTCAGCGCAGTGAGCTTTTATTGGGGCTGCTTACACTTGGGATCCTCTTTTCTTTCCCACAAAAATATCGCCGTTATATGCCGGTACAACTCGTTGCCTTGGTGGTGGTGACTTTGCTGTCAATGTGGTGGTTTGATCTCGAGGCGATTCGTCGAATTGGTGTTATTCCAACTGGCTTGCCAACCTTGATGCTGCCACACATCGACAGTGAGGTGCTGACCACCATGGTGGTGGACGCGTTAGTGTTGGGGACCTTGGGCTGTATTGATACTTTGCTCTCTGCTGTGATTGCCGACTCGCTCACGCGTGAGGAACACGACTCGGATAAAGAGTTGCGCGGTCAGGGGCTGGCCAATATGGTCGCGGGGTTATTTGGCGCTTTGCCGGGAGCGGGTGGCACCATGGGCACGGTCGTCAATGTGCAAGTGGGCGGACGCTCACCCTTTGCGGCCATTGTACGCGCCCTTATTCTAGCAGCGGTGATCTTGGTCGCAGGCTTTTTGACTGAACCCATCCCGATGGCGGTGCTGGCGGGTATCGCCATCTATGTGGGCTTCAATATCCTTGACCGCACCTTTATCCAACGTGCTCACAAAGTCAGCTTACATCAAACCGTGATCATGTATGGAGTGATGATATTAACCGTGCTGGTGGACTTAATCGTGGCAGTGGGTGTGGGCGTGTTTATTGCCAATATTATTGCCATCGAACACTTAAGCCGTGAGCAAGAAAAGCAGGTCAAAGCGATCAGTGATGCGGATGAAGATGACGTCCCCCTGAGCGAGATGGAAAGGGCTTTGTTAGACAGCGCCAACGGAAAAGTGTTGTTTTTCTATCTCTCAGGCCCAATGATATTCAGTGTCTCGAAAGCGATTGCACGTCAGCACAGTAAAATAGAGGAATTCGATGTCATGATCTTAGACCTCAGTGACGTGCCCATGATTGATATGACCGTCGGCCTCGCGCTGGAAAATGCGATCAAAGATGCGGTTGACGCCAATTGCCAAGTTTTTCTGCTCTGCCCCCATCAAAAAACACGGGATCAGCTTGAGCGCTTGCATGTTAAAAATTGGCTCACTGACGATCATACTTTTGATAGCCGTTATGACGCACTCCGTGCTGCGCACCGAGTGACCGAGGTCATGCCTTAAAAGAACGGGAGCTTATGAAAGCCATCGACATCAAAGACCTGGTCAAAACCTATGGGACCAGTGTTAAGGCGCTAAAAGGGGTATCGCTCTCTGTGGAGGAGGGCGATTTTTATGCGCTATTGGGGCCAAATGGGGCGGGCAAATCCACCACCATTGGCATTTTGAGCTCACTGGTGAATAAAACCCAGGGGCAGGTGAGCATTTTTGGCTACGATCTCGATAGCCAAAAAGTGGAAGCCAAAAAACAAATCGGGCTGGTGCCACAAGAGTTTAACTTTAACCAGTTTGAGAAAGTGGAGCAGATCGTGGTGAACCAAGCGGGTTACTATGGTGTGCCCCGCGACCAAGCCAAATTACGCGCGAAAAAATACCTCTCGCAGCTCGATTTATGGGATAAGCGCCACGAGCCTGCCCGTAATTTGTCGGGAGGCATGAAGCGTCGCTTAATGATCGCCCGTGCGCTGATGCATGAGCCTCGTCTGTTGATTTTGGACGAACCAACCGCCGGTGTCGATATTGAGCTGCGTCGTTCAATGTGGGACTTTCTCACCGAGATAAACCGGCAAGGGATCACCATTATTCTCACCACTCATTACCTTGAAGAAGCCGAAACCTTGTGTCGCAACATCGGTATCATCAATCGAGGCGAGCTGGTGGAAGATACCTCCATGAAGGCCTTGCTGGCGAAGCTGGACGCAGAGACGTTTATCCTTGATTTACAACCGGGGCACAAACTGAGCACCTTAGACGGTGTCAACTGGCAGAAAACCGATACCAATACCTTGGAAGTGGAAGTGAATAAGTCAGTCGGGTTGACCCCTGTCTTTGATCAGTTGTCGCAACAAGGGGTGCAGGTGCTGTCGATGCGCAATAAGGCAAACCGCCTTGAGGAGCTATTTGTCACCTTAATTCAGCAAAATGGGGAGGAGCGTGCATGAATGCTTTGTATTGGGTCGCCTTTCGAACTCTGATTCATAAAGAAGTGGCGCGCTTTACCCGTATCTGGGTGCAAACCTTGGTTCCGCCCGCGATTACCATGAGCCTCTATTTTATCATTTTCGGTAATCTGATTGGCTCGCGGATTGGCCAGATGGAAGGCTTCTCCTACATGGAGTATATCGTGCCGGGGCTTATCATGATGTCGGTGATCACCAACTCCTACTCGAATGTGGCCTCTTCATTTTTTAGTGCCAAGTTTCAGCATAATATTGAAGAGCTTTTGGTGGCGCCGATCCCCAATTACGTGATCATTGCCGGGTATATCGGTGGCGGGATGTGTCGGGGTTTAGCGGTCGGCGCCTTGGTGACCATGACCTCTTTGTTCTTCGTCGACTTGCAGATAGCGCATCCGTTGATCGTGATTACCACCGTGGTCTTTACTTCGGCGGTGTTCGCATTGGGTGGGCTTATCAACGCTATCTTCGCCAAAACGTTTGACGACATTAGCCTTATCCCCACCTTTGTGCTGACGCCCTTAACCTACTTAGGTGGGGTGTTTTATTCACTCTCACTGTTGCCCGATTTTTGGCAAGGGGTATCCAAGCTCAACCCGATTGTGTACATGGTGAACGCGTTCCGGTACGGCTTTCTTGGCGTGTCAGATGTCGGCATCATGACATCGTTTGGGGTACTGACGCTGTTTATTATCGGCTTGTATGCGCTGGCGTGGGGTTTGATTTCCAAAGGGACAGGCTTGCGTAGTTAACGACCTCACCGTATCTGTGATTCGGATTAATATTGGATAAAAAAGCCCCGGCCATGATGGCCGGGGCTTTTTATTACGAGCTTGAACGGTGATGCCTGATGGTGTGCTGACGGTTAATTAAATAAACCTTTCAGCCACCCGACTGGGTCTGACTGACCACAGCGCTTGGCAAACTGCCCGTCAATGTCCCAAACTGGCAGCGAGGCATCTCCGCGACAGCTCAGCTGGTATTGACTGCCTTTTTGCGTCACCGCGACCGTCGTGATGTGAGCCGGCCAAGATAACGTCAGCGCACTGGCGCCTCGACGACTGAGATAATCATCATAGACACGCAATGCGCCTGAGGCCCCGGTGAGCCCGGTCGATTGGTTATCGTCGCGGCCAAGCCACACCGTGGTGACTTCTTTATCATCAATACCCACAAACCAGCTGTCTCGGTTATCGTCTGTGGTGCCGGTTTTGCCGGCCAGTGCCACGTTGCCATGATGACGTTTTAAATAACCGCCGGTGCCTTGTTGCACCACTTGTTTCATCGCATACAGCGTTAGCCAGCCGGCTTGCTGAGAGACAACACGCTCGGCTTTTGGCCAGTTTTGATAAAGGCTCTGTCCTTCTTTGGTGGTGACCGCGCGTAAGGCGGTTAATGGCGCACGTTGCCCACCACTGCCGAGCGTTTGGTAGATTTGGGTGACGTCGAAGGGACTCATGCTAAACGCGCCGAGGAGCAATGACGGTACCTGGGGGATATTATCGGTATTGGCACCCAGTTTGCCAAAGGTATTGATCACCTCATCTAACCCCAACTGCATGCCGAGATTCACCGTCGGGACGTTATAAGACTTGGCGAGAGCGGTGAGTAAGGACACACGGCCTCGATACTGGCGATCATAGTTGCGTGGTTGCCAGCTACTGCCTTGGCTGCCCTCCAAGCGAATCGGTTTATCGTCAATCTTACTGGTGAGCTGGAAACGTTCGGGATGGCTCAACGCGGTCAGATACACCGCCGGTTTTGAGAGCGAGCCGATAGGACGTTTGGCATTTAATGCGCGATTAAAGCCTGCAAAGCCTGGGCGCGCCCCACCAACCATGGCGCGTATTTCACCGCTGCGTCGGTCTGCGATGACGGCCGCCGCTTCAAGTTTGTTGCCAGCTCTATTTTTCAGCGCCTTAACTTTATCCACCACCGCGCCTTCAATGGCTTGCTGTGAGACAGGATCCAGTGTGGTAAATATACGTAGCCCTTCTCCTGCCGCGTAGTTATCGCCTACATGTTGGCGGATCTCCTCTTTAAGTTGATCAAAATAGGCGGGTTGGGGACGCGAAAGTGTCGGGGTGGCCTGAATATCGAGCGGACGACTGGCGGCAGCATCGTAATTGGCACTGGTGAGTAGATTTTGCTCGAGCATCAAGCGTAATACCAGATCACGTCGTGTTTTTGCGCGTTCAGGGTGGCGGAAGGGATTGTAATAAGATGGCCCTTTTACCATGCCAACCAGCAGCGCGAGTTGATCAACACGTAGCTCACTGATAGGGCGACCAAAATACAAGCGCGCGCCCAAAGGAAAGCCATGCACCGGCTCGCCACGGTTTTGGCCAAGGTAGACCTCGTTAAGATAGGCCTCGAGGATTTTGTCTTTGCTGTAGCGAAAATCGAGGATCAAAGCCATGTAGGCTTCTTGCACCTTACGCCACAAGGTACGATCACGGGTGAGAAATAGGTTTTTAGCCAGCTGTTGGGTAAGCGTCGAGCCACCTTGCACGGTGCGTCCTGCGCGAATATTGGCGACCAAGGCACGCAAAATACCCGTAGGAGAGACGCCTTCGTGATGATAGAAGTCTCTGTCTTCCGTGGTAATCAAAGCTTCAACTAAAAATTCGGGAAAGCGCTCTCGTGGTAAGAATAAACGCTGCTCGCGAATTCCAGACTCCATCATGCCCAACAGCTTGGGCTCGATACGCAGTAATCCTAGCGGTTGTTGGCTGTTTACCTCGGTGATTTTACCCACTTGGCCGTCAGCAAAGCTCAACATCGCATGACGCGCCGGCGCGGGCCCATCCTCAAAATCAAATGGGCGACGAATGATCTCAAGCCGAGTGCTTGACGCCGAGTACTCGCCAGGCCGTTTGGGCGTACGCACTTTCTGATAGTTGAGGGCGTCTAGCTGTTGGCGCAGCTGCAAAAGGGAAAAGTCGCTGCCAGGAGACAGGTTGATGACTCGGCCATAAACGACCCCAGGAAGCTGCCAAATCTGGCCGCTGAACCTGTCTTGGATTTTGCCATCCAGATAGATACCTAAAATAACGACGGCCGCAATCCCGACGAGGCTGCACTTTAGCCCCAAGCCTAACAGGCGTTTCCCCCAACTTGGCTTAGTAGACGTCTTTTTGGGCTGGCGCTTGGGTGATGAACGTTTTTTGTTGCTCGGGCGTGAGCGTGTTTTTTTCTCTGCCATACAATAGCTTAACTCTGGTTAAAATGGCGCTTGGTTTTACGGGTTGGCGCATGGTTGGCCGGATCATCAGGCCAAAGGTGCTTAGGGTAGCGCCCTTTCATTTCTTTTTGCACCTCTTTGTAGCTGCCTTGCCAAAACCCCGCCAGATCTTGCGTGATTTGCAGTGGCCGTCCGGCGGGAGAGAGCAACTCCACTTGCACGGCCACCTGGCCGTTAGCCAGGGTGGGTGTATCCGCCTGTCCGTACATTTCCTGCATTTTTACCGCTAAGACGGGCGCGTTTTCCGGGTTATAGCGCAGCGGATAACGTGATCCGGTTGGGACAGTAATGTGTGTGGGCAACGCGGTGTTTAATTGCTGTGTTGCCGCAAAACCGAACCAGGCCTCCAGCACGGGCTTGAGATCCAACTGCTGCAGGGCTTGCCAACGTGACATGCCATGGACAAAAGGCGCCAGCCAGGTATCGAGCGATGCTAATAAGTCGTCGTCGCTAAGTGGCGGTAGCATGATATCCAGTCCCCAGGCTTGTGCGCAGCGGGCGCGGGTGAGCAAGGATTGGCTGCCGCTTTGCCAGTTCAATGTATTAATGCCTTTTTGGCGCACGGCGTTTAATAACCCTTGCGCCTGTTGCTCAGCGCTGAGTGTATTAAGTGGCTCACGATAAAGCACTAATTCGCCGAGGCGTTGCTGTTTTTCTGCTTGTAATGTGCCGCGTTGGTCATCCCATTGTACGACCTCATGTTGACGTAATAAGTCGGGGCGCATTTGTTGTAGCGAGCGCAGTGAAAGCGCGATAGCACTGTAGGCGCGGCTGTCGTGTTGCTCGCCGGCCATCACATCACAAACCACGATTGCCTCGTTGTGACTGAGTGCGTCTTGGCTATCGAGTGTCACGCCGTGACCATTGGCCATCATAAAGCGCCCCGTTTTTCCCCGTCTCAATGCGATTCTATCTGGCCAGATGTTCGCGGCCAGCAGTGGCAATATGGCTTCATCGAGTGAGCGTTGTAACTTTATCCCAAGTGCCCGTGCCAGCGATTGCGCGCGGTCTTGATAGTCTTTGTGAGACATGACCGCCTGTAATTGGTCAATCAGTGCCAGTGATACACCTGAGGTCATCGGTTTGTCGGCCCATGCGGCGAGCCAGCAGGCGGTGGATAACACGGCGGTATCCGCCTTTTCAGCCCGAGCCAACATGGCGGCAGCGCGCGGGCTAGCAGCCAATTGGATGGCACGTTGCCCCAGCGCTGTGAGTCCTTGGCGCGTATCAATCAGCCCCAATTGTGTCAGTCTGGTACAGGCCGCTTGCCAATGCTTGGTGGGCGGCACGTCAAGCCAATGTAAATCTTTGACATCACAGCCCCACTGGATGACATTGAGGGCAAGATCGGTCAAGTCCTCTCGCAAGATCGGCGCGGTGGGAGTGGCAGGTAAGCGCTGAAATTGCTCTTCACTGTATAAGCGCAGGCATTGCCCTTCTTCGAGACGACCTGCTCGCCCCGCACGCTGGATGGCAGCGCTACGCGTTATTTGCCGCGTCACCAATTTATTGATACCGGTTTGGGCTTGGTGCAACACCAAGCGCTCAAGCCCAGCATCGATGACTAAACGAATCCCTTCGATGGTTAAACTGGTTTCAGCAATGTTGGTTGTGAGCACTAACTTACGTCTTCCAGGGGAGGGAGGCGCAATCGCGGCGTGTTGCGCCGAGACGTCAAGGCTGCCGTGGAGGCGGTGCAAATCCATGTCATCAGGTAGGCGCCCTTCTAGGGCGGCATAAACCTGTCTAATCGTGCCCACGCCGGGGAGAAAGAGTAGGGCCGACCCTGCGTGTTGAACGATAAAATCAAGGCTGGCGCTCGCTACTGCGCTGGCCCATGGTGAATGCCGTGACAGTGGGTGATAGTGATAATGAATCGGGTAGCTGCGCCCTTCAGTTGTCAGGGTCAGGGCGTCGGGTAAATGTTGCGCCAAGGCGTGATTATCTAAGGTGGCAGACATGACCACCAGGCGCAGATCATCTCGCAAGCCGGCTTGGCAATCTAGGCTCAAGGCAAGCGCGAGATCGGCATGCAGGCTGCGTTCGTGAAACTCGTCGAACATGATCACACTCACGCCATCGAGCATGGGGTCGGTTTGCAGCAAACGTGTCAGCACTCCCTCAGTGACCACCTCAACACGCGTTTTAGCACTGACTTTTGTCTCACCACGCATGCGTAAACCTATGGTTTGGCCAATAGGCTCATCCAGGTGATGGGCGAGGAAGCGAGCAATGTTGCGAGCGGCGAGCCGACGGGGTTCCAGTAGCACGATTTTTCCCGGCAGTGGTGCTTGCTCAAGTAGCGCGAGGGGCAAGCGCGTCGACTTACCCGCTCCTGGTGGTGCGGATAAGAGGATTTGTGGATAGGCCGCGAGCCCGTCTATCAGGTCAGGTATCACGGCATCAATCGGAAGCTGCGACAAGAATTTGCCCTTTGTGTCAGAATCAAAGTGACTATTTTAACGGACTGAGCGTAAAAGGAGAGCCCATGCGACTATTTTTCGCGCTAGGTTTGGAGGAGGGCATTAACCAAACCGCCCGGGCGCAGCTGGTGGCGTATAAAAATCGCCTCAGTGGAGTCGGGCATGCGGTGCCCGATCAAAACTTACATCTCACCTTGGCGTTTTTGGGTGATGTGCCGGATGCATATATTCCTCGTCTACAAGCCACGGTGCAAGACCTTCAACTGCCCGCCTTTTCCATCACGGCCTCGACCGTTGAAGTATGGGCTCAGCCGAGGATTGTCTGTGCAACGTTAGCGTCTCCTCCGCAAGCCTTATTGGCGCTGGCTCATCATTTACAGACCTTACCCGTTTGGCCAGCGAAAGCGGACAGTCATGCGTTTACCCCGCATATTACCTTGCGTCGTGGTGTCAAAGATGACGATGCGCTGGACTTACCGACGCCTCCTGCCCAGACATTTGCGTGTCAACGATTTGGATTATATGCTTCGCCTTCCTCTTCGTCGGATGAATCGATACCTCGAGATAATGAGGGGCGGGCGTTATACCAATGCCTGCATCAATTCAGCCTTTGTTAATCATCAGCAGGAACGGCAGATGCAGTTTTCCCCACCACTAGCGTCGGCAACCTTAGTACGCCGCTATAAACGTTTTTTAACCGATGTGACCTTGGCTAATGGCGAGTCGCTGACGATGCATTGTGCCAATACGGGGGCGATGACCGGTTGTGCGACGCCAGGCGATACCGTTTGGTATTCCACCTCCGATAATACCAAGCGTAAATACCCTCACAGTTGGGAGCTTAATCATACCCAGCAGGGACACTGGATTTGTGTCAACACGGCGCGCGCCAACACCTTAGCGGTTGAGGCGGTGCAGGCGAATCGTATTCCTGAACTAGTGGGGTATCGACAATTACAGACGGAAGTACGCTATGGCAGTGAAAACAGCCGCATAGACCTACTATTACGTGACGATGACAAAGCGGACTGCTATATAGAAGTAAAGAGTGTCACATTATTGGAGGAAGACGGTTGGGGCGCGTTTCCGGACGCCGTCTCGACGCGTGGGCAAAAGCACTTGCGTGAGCTGATGGCGATGGCAGAGCAAGGACATCGTGCGGTTTTATTGTTCGTTGTTTTGCACTCGGGGATTGAAAAAGTCACTGGCGCCCCCCATATCGACCCGGATTATAACCAGTTATTAAATCAGGCGTTGGCGTCAGGGGTAGAAGTGATCTGCTATCAGGCTCAGATGTCGCCGAGTGAGCTAAATCTGGTTAATTCCGTACCTTTTGTTAGTCATACCGCAAAAGTGTAAGCATGTTCACATTGGGCGTTGCGCGGCGTAAATCAAAGATTGCCACCCTAAAGGCTTTCTGCTATAGATAGCGCCCTCATTTGACAGACACGGGTCATGTCAAGGTTTTTTAGGAGAAGCTGAATGCCAGAAAGCAAAGAAAAGAAATCGCTGGGCATCCTGGCCATTGCCGGATTAGAGCCATACCAGGAGAAACCTGGAGAGGAGTATATGGGAGAGGCTCAGCTTGAGCATTTCCGTAAAATCCTCAATGCGTGGCGTAATCAGCTCAGGGAAGAAGTCGACCGCACCATGAATCATATGAAAGATGAGGCGGCCAATTTCCCCGATCCTGTCGATCGTGCAGCACAGGAAGAGGAATTCAACCTAGAGCTGCGTAATCGCGATCGCGAGCGCAAGCTGATTAAGAAGATCGATAAGACATTGCAGCGTATCGAAGATGATGACTTCGGCTTTTGCGACTCGTGTGGTATCGAAATTGGGGTGCGCCGCTTAGAAGCTCGCCCAACAGCAGAGCTGTGTATTGATTGTAAAACACTGGCTGAGCTAAAAGAAAAGCAAATGGCTGGCTAACGCTGGCGCGTTATATTTGCACACATCGATGCCTAGCCGTGGTTAGCGGAGAGAAAATCAGACAGATAAAAGGGAGCCTCGGCTCCCTTTTTGTGTTTTAGGGTGCTTGTGTTAGCGCAAGATCCCCGTACAATTTGCGCTATTCACACTCGCTGCAGGCGTTACACCTACTGTCTATGCGCTTATCATGACTTTGCAGACCGCTTATATTGGCCGTTTTGCCCCTTCCCCGTCGGGCCCGCTACACTTTGGCTCATTGGTGGCGGCACTTGGCTCGTATTTAGATGCGCGTGCACACCATGGGCAATGGCTGGTTCGGATTGAAGATATCGATCCGCCTCGGGAGCAGCCGGGCGCCGCGAGTGACATTTTGCGTACGCTAGAGGCGTTTGGTTTTGAGTGGGACGGAGAGGTGCGTTACCAAAGCCAGCACCTTTCTGATTATCAAGCACAAATAGAGGCTTGGCTTGCATCGGGACAGGCGTATTATTGCACCTGTACGCGTCGGCAGATTAAAGAGGCGGGCGGCGTCTACCCAGGTTGGTGTCGTGATAAAGGTAAAGGGGCGCAAGCGGCGGCGGTGAGACTAAAAAGTCCCGTTGAGGTGCTCGCTTTTCAGGACAGGTTGCATGGTACGCTTGGTCTTGATGCGCATCTTGCCAATGAAGACTTTATCATCAAACGACGCGATGGCTTGTATGCGTATAACCTTGCGGTGGTATTGGATGATATCGACCAAGGCGTGACCGATATCGTGCGTGGGGCGGATTTAATTATGCCGACAGGGCGCCATATCGCGTTGTACCAACAACTCGGCCAACCCGTGCCGCGTTATTTACACCTTCCTCTGGCTGTCAATGCAGAGGGACACAAGCTTTCTAAGCAAAACCGGGCTCCTGCTATTGATAATCAAGCGCCGCTTCCAGCTTTACGCGCAGCGATGACGTTTCTTGGTTTGCATGCAGTGGCTGAGCAAGAGGTGGCAAGTCCCACCCAATTATTGGACCTGGCGGTTAAACGTTGGTCGTTGACACAGATACCGAGAAAAACGGAAGTGACGACAGCATTCTAAAATGGCCCACCCTGATATATTATATGCCGCTGTTTCATGGCCCGAACAATTAAATACGAGGTGAGCTATCTTTAATCGAGTGACCAGCTTTTGCCGTAAGGTTCTGAATCGTGATAGTAAAACACGCGCAATTGAGGATCTTAAGTTGGAAGTTATCCCCCGCAAAGCACATGGCATTTCGCGCAAAGGTATCAGCGAAAATGCGCTGAAAGTGCTTTATCGCCTGCACAAAGCGGGCTTTGAAGCGTACCTCGTTGGTGGCGGTGTGCGAGATTTATTGTTGGGGCGTGAACCCAAAGACTTCGATATTGCGACCGACGCAACGCCAGATGAAGTCAAAAAGCTGTTTCGTAACTGCCGGCTCATTGGGCGGCGTTTTCGTCTTGCCCATATCTTATTTGGCCGCGATGTGATTGAGGTCGCCACGTTCCGAGGCCACCACGGTAAAGGCGAAAAAGATAAGCAAACCGCTCGCTCCGAAGACGGGATGCTATTGCGTGACAATGTATATGGCACCATCGATGAAGACGCGCAGCGCCGTGACTTTACGGTGAACGGGCTGTATTACAATATCGCCGACTTTTCTATTCGGGATTATGCGGGGGGACTCGATGATCTCAATAACCGCGTTATCCGCCTGATCGGTGATCCTGAAACGCGTTACCGTGAAGATCCGGTACGGATGCTACGCGCCGTGCGCTTTGCGGTTAAGCTTGATATGACGATTAATAGCGCGACAGCGGCGCCGATTGTCGAGCTTGCGCCGTTATTGCAAGACATCCCGGCCGCGCGAATGTTTGAAGAAAGCTTGAAGCTGTTGCAGTCCGGTCAAGGGTTCGCGACGTACCAAATGTTGCGCGAGTATAATTTATTTCAGCAGCTTTTCCCTGCCGTGGCCGCACACTTTACCGAAGCGCAATCTAGCCAAACGGAACAGATGTTAGAGCAGGTATTACGCTCAACCGATAAGCGGGTGGTTAACGAACAGCGCATTAATCCGGCTTTCTTATTTGCTGCCATGCTGTGGTATCCCTTGGTGACACGGGCGGAAGAAATGGCATTTGAGAGTGGTTTGAGCTACTACGATGCCTTCATGGTGGCCGCCAGTGACATTGTGGATGAGCAAGTTAAGACCATCGCCATTCCGCGGCGCTTCACCGCCATGATACGTGAAGTGTGGCAATTGCAAATGCGTATGACGCGTCGCACTGGTGCGCGTGCGTTTAAAACACTGGACGAGAAAAAATTCCGCGCGGCATTTGATTTGCTTGAGATGCGCGGTGCGGTCGAAGGTGAAGAGACCGAAGCGCTGTGTGCGTGGTGGCGAGACTTTCAGCGTGCGGATCAAAGTGGCCGCCAAAAAATGGTGCGTGCGATCAATAAAGTTCATAATACGCGTAAACCCAAGTCTCGTCGGCGTAAGGGACCGCCACGTCGGCGTAAACCGCAGTCAAATTCAGACGCATGAATCGGGTATATATCGCCATTGGCAGCAATCTCGGTGAGCCTGTAGAAAAAGCCAAACAGGCGATTGCTGCGTTAAAGACACTGCCGCAGAGTCGTTTTGTGGCAGTATCAGCCCTTTATACCAGCAAACCCATGGGGCCGACCGATCAGCCCGATTATGTTAATGCCGTCGCGGCGCTGGACACTCAGCTTGACCCTCTGACACTATTGGATGCAACACAAGCCATTGAGCTTGATTATGGCAGGGAACGCAAAGCAGAGCGTTGGGGACCGAGAACGTTGGACCTCGATATTCTACTCTATGGCAATCGCGTCATCGACGAGCCGCGACTGACGGTGCCACATTACGGCATGAAAGTGCGTGAGTTCGTGCTTTATCCACTTGCCGACATCGCCCCCGACTTGTGCCTGCCTGATGGCAGCACCCTCGCCGCGTGCCTGACGCGCGTTGATCGCAATGGTTTAACCCGTATTAGCGATCACGCTTAATCGGTGGGCCCCAGTTTCAGGCTTTGGGAGACACAATGAAAAAAATCACAATTACCGATCTGATCAATTGGAAGCAGCAAGGGCAGAAGTTTGCGTCCTTGACTGCCTATGATGCGAGCTTTGCTCAATTATTTGAGCAGCAGGATGTGCCTGTTTTATTAGTTGGCGATTCGTTAGGCATGGTGTTGCAAGGAAAAAGCGATACCTTGTCAGTCTCGGTTGACGAGCTAGCGTATCACACCCGTTGCGTGCGAGCGGGCAGTCCCAACAGCTTGCTGATGGCCGATATGCCATTTATGAGCTGTGCCACCCCTGAGCAAGCCTGTACCAATGCTGCAGCGTTGATCAAAGCAGGCGCCAATATGGTTAAAATCGAGGGTGGATCATGGCTGGTTGACGCGGTGAAAATGCTAACTGAGCGCGCCGTGCCGGTTTGTGTGCATTTGGGCCTCACCCCGCAATCGGTGAATATCTTTGGTGGCTTTAAAGTACAAGGCCGTGAGGAAGAGAAAGCCGAACAAATGGTGGCCGATGCGGTCGCGCTAGAGAAAGCCGGTGCGCAGATTATCGTACTTGAATGCGTTCCCGCGTCACTGGCTAAACGTATTACCGAGACGGTGTCGGTGCCGGTGATTGGCATTGGTGCTGGCGGTGACACTGATGGTCAAATTTTGGTCATGCATGATATGCTCGGCGTATCGGCAAACTACATGCCCAAGTTCTCGAAAAACTACTTGGCAGAGGCCGGTGATGCGCGCGCTGCGGTGGCTCAGTATGTGCAGGAAGTGGCGAGTGGCGAATTTCCCGGTTCCGCCCACACGTTTAAATAGAGAGACCGAGTATGCAGGTAATTTCTGAGGTGGCGCCACTGCGCGATCAAATCAGCCAGTGGCAAAAAGCGGATAAGCGCATCGCCTTTGTGCCGACCATGGGGAATCTCCACCAAGGGCATTTAACCTTGGTGCGCAAAGCTCGCGAGCGAGGCGATGCTGTCGTGGTTAGCATTTTTGTTAACCCGATGCAGTTTGATCGCGCGGACGATTTAGCCAACTACCCGCGTACATTGGATGATGATCTGGCCAAGTTGCGTGAGGAGGGCGTGGATCTGGTGTTTACACCAACGGCCGACACGCTATATCCACACGGACTCGATGCACACACCACGGTCGAGGTGCCAAGGCTCTCAACCATGTTAGAAGGGGCATCGCGCCCCGGTCATTTTCGTGGTGTTGCCACCGTGGTGAGCAAACTCTTTAATTTGGTGCAGCCAGCGGTGGCCTGTTTTGGCGAAAAAGACTTTCAGCAATTGGCGGTGATCCGCAAATTGGTGGCAGATATGGCCATGCCGATTGAGATTATTGGTGTACCCACCGTGCGTGAAAGCGATGGGTTGGCGATGAGCTCTCGTAATAACAACCTAACCGTCGATGAGCGCCAACGTGCACCAGTATTGGCAAAAACCATGCGCTGGATGAGTGCACAAATGCGCAATGGGCGTCGTGATCTCGACGATCTGATTGAAGATGCTCATGATCAACTGCGTGCAGCGGGATTACAGCCTGACGAATTTTATATTCGTGACGCCACCTCTCTTGCGTACGTGAACGAAGACAGCCGACAAGCCGTGATTTTGGTCGCCGCTTATCTTGGTAATACACGCCTTATTGATAACCTAACAGTGGAATTGCATCGAGCCGTCGATAAAGCGGACAAAGCTGATCCCAGTGGCGGCTAATGCGTCGTTGCTTAGCCGTCAGCGTCCATAAAATAGGCAATTCGAGTGCGTGGCTTCAGGTACTCTTTCACCACTTCTGGCAATTTGGAGATAGGCACGGCCGTGTCTATCTCTAGCTCACTGTCGCGCATGTCAATGATGGTGGCTTGATCGGAAGGAATATCCGGATCATAAATCATCACATTGGGTTTAAGCAGGGCAGAGCTGTTCACCGAAATAATAATGCCGACATCGTCATTCGACAATTTCACCACCGTCCCCGGTGGATAGACGCCCATCATCTTGACAAATAATGCCAACAAACGTGGGTTGAACTTGGCTTTGTTGTCTTTAAAAAGATGAGACAAGGCAGCAAAAGGCATCCTTGCTGGTGCGCCAAACTGAGGGCGACATAAGCGGTCAAAAAAGTTCACCATACTGACAATTTGCGCCGCTTCGTCAATGTCATCGCCTAATAGGCCTTTGGGGAAACCACTGCCGTTAGAAAACTCGTGGTGCTGGGCAATGATGGTTTCTACCTCAGGGGTACACTCTTTCATTTCTGATACCAGTTCCGCCCCATAATTAACATGTTGACGGTAGTAATTCATTTCCGGCTCCGTCAGTCGCTCCTTTTTTCGCACGATGGCCGACGGCACCTTCTTTGTACCGATATCATGCAGCACCGCGCCGGTGATCAATGCGCGAAGCTGATCATTGTCGTACCCGTTACTACGTGCCAACATCAGCGCGAGGACGGCCACATTCAGTGAGTGCGCATACATGTCTTCTGCCAGGCTTGGATCGTCCATTAGATGCAGGGTGACATTCGACTCGCTACCAAAGACCATCATGCTATCGACGAGCATGCGGACATCCTCGTTAGCCGCTTGTGGACGGTTGGCTGCCTTCATATTGATGGCCCGTAGCTGTGCCATCGAACGTTGATAATGCTTCTGCACTTTTTGAATGCGAGCACGAAAGCGGCGTTGTTCCTCTATGCGCTGTTGTTTCTCCTGCTCCATTGCCTCTTTTTCTCGGCTGACCGCATGTGGGTCGACTTCATCCGGGTTTTCTTTTTTTTCTGTCAGTGCGGGTAAGGGCACCGCCGTACTTTTATCCGGGTAATAGTAGACAAAGCTTATCGGGAGCGAGCGTATCACCTTCGCTTGTGCCTCACTTTCTATTTGAAAACGATTGAGCATAAACGGATGATCGCGCCATTTTAGCGGCAGTTTGATGTAAAGACCGGGTTGAAGTCGCTCTGTTGAGAGCTTGATGCTATTGGCTGACATGCGTTAATGACACTCGATCCATGAGGTAAAAGACAAGAATAAACCCCCAACAGATTACCATAAATTGGTGATGTTGAGTAAAAAGCCTAATCGCTATCGCACTGAACGGAAGTCGACTTAAAGAGTAGCAAAAAGTGCCAGAGGGGGGATGCATTTGCTGTCGTGGCAAAGCGTTGTGTACCGTGTTTATAGCGGTGCGGCCTGCAAGGTGCGGCCTGCAAGGTCACCGACACGGTGTCGGCATAAAAAAATCCCCACTCATGTGAGCAGGGATTTTTTTAAGTATGGTGCCCGGAGGCGGAATCGAACCACCGACACGGGGATTTTCAATCCCCTGCTCTACCGACTGAGCTATCCGGGCTAAGGCGCACCATTAAATAGTATTAACCGTCTCTTGTCAAAGCATATTTAACTGCTTCATTCCATTGAAATAAGTATTATTCCCACCTTTTTAACCGTTGCTTTTTGTGATCTCATTCATTCTTTTGAATGAACAGAAAGGAATGCAAAGGTATTGATTTTCTTATATTTAATAAACAGTGCATCACATATTGTGGTCCGGGCTAAGGCGCACCATTAAATAGTATTAACCGTCTCTCGTCAAAGCATATTTAACTGCTTCATTCCATTGAAATAAGTATTATTCCCACCTTTTTAACCGTTGCTTTTTGTGATCTCATTCATTCTTTTGAATGAACAGAAAGGAATGCAAAGGTATTGATTTTCTTATATTTAATAAACAGTGCATCACATATTGTGTTGTTTTTTAACCATAATTTTAGGTTTTCTTTTTTAGAAATAACCCTGCTGTCGATAATCCATCTTTAAAAGTAGGGACTAAAATAAGCTGTTCAATTGATTGTTGCTACACTTATTCAACAAGGAAATGAGATGCCTTTTTTTGACAACAGCTTAGGGCGATTCAGCCATGGTAATAGCACTCGGAGAGTCTCTCGATATTTCTCAAGTACAGCAGGTAAAAGCGGAATGGGAGGCGAAAAAGACGGACAATCAGACATACGTCATCGACGCCAGCCAACTGGGCAGAGTGGATGGTGCAGGCCTGCAATTACTGCTGGGGTTGGTACTTTCGTGTGATGACCTTCAGTGGCAAAACGTACCGGATTGCTTACATACTTCGGCACAACATGCCGGCATGACGACTTTATTAAAGCTAAATACTTGATACACGGAGTAGGAGTAAAAGGATGGCCAATATACTAGCAGCGGATGATTCGGTGTCGATTCGGCAAATGGTGAGCCACACGCTAAAAGAGGCGGGTTATCAGGTTGAAACAGCGAATGATGGTGCAGATGCACTGCGAAAAGCCAAGTCTAAAAAGTTCGATCTCATCATTTCCGACGTCAACATGCCGGTGATGGATGGTTTTGAGTTTGTTAAACAAGTGCGAGGCGTGCAGCAGTATAAATTCACGCCGATATTGATGCTCACTACCGAAGCGTCCGCTGAGAAAAAATCGGCGGGTAAAGCGGCGGGCGCGACAGGATGGATTGTTAAACCATTCAACCCAGATACCTTACTGAAAACACTAAAGCGCGTGTTGTAAGGCGCATCAACGGAGGGTGATATGGCCATGGATATGGACCAGTTACGACGCATCTTTTATGAAGAATGTCGTGAGAACCTCGAAGTGCTGGAAAGAGAGCTCTTGGCGCTTGACCCGGGGGCGACAGATCTTGAATCCATTAATACCATTTTCCGTGCTGCGCACTCGATTAAAGGGGGGGCTGCCACCTTTAATCTTGACGATATTAGTCACTTCACTCATGTGATGGAAACCTTGCTTGACGAGGCTCGGGAGGGAAAGCGACAGCTCGACAGCCACACGATCGATGTATTACTGCGTGGTGGCGATTGTATCCTCGCGATGCTTGAAGCATACGAGAATGAGTCTGAGTACGACGAAAGCGAGCGAGATGCGGTGACTGCCGCCCTCAATGCGATTATGGACAGTGACGGTGCGGCTGATTCCTGTTCAAGCGCTTTATCCACGCAGCCGGTATCGAGTGACCTTGACTCGAAGGGGGCGGCCGCCGCAGACATCGAAGAGTGGTTAATCACCTTTGTGCCTCACCCGGATATGTTGTTTTCAGGCAATGACCCTGTCCGGATTTTGCGTGAGTTACATGCATTACCGGGTGGGGCGGAAATTAGCTGTGATCCGACCCAACTGCCACGTTTTGCGCAGTTAGACCCTGAAAAGCTGTATTTACGTTGGGATATTCGGGTTGATGGACATGTCCCACGTGATGAAATCGAAGCGATTTTTGAATGGGTTGAAGACGAGTGCGATCTCACGATTACGCCTATCCATTGTGGCGAGGCCAGTGATGTGGATACCGAACCGGTTGAGGTGGAACCGTCTGCCACTGTGCCACAATCACCGGAAGAGCCCGCCTCATCTTCTCAGCCCAAATCCGCTGCCAATAAAGCCAACAAACCTGCGGCGAAAAGCGAAGCCAGTGTGTCTTCTATCCGGGTGGAGATAGACAAAGTCGATAACCTAATCAACCTCGTGGGCGAGCTAGTGATTACACAGTCGATGCTGGCAGAGTTAAGTAGTGACTTCTCCCCTGAGCGACTTGAGCAATTGCAATCAGGCCTTGAGCAACTGATGCTCAATACCAAAGAGTTGCAAGAAAGCGTGCTCGATATCCGCATGTTGCCGATCAGTTTTGCCTTTAACCGTTTCCCTCGTTTGATTCGTGATCTCTCCTCCCAGTTGGGAAAGCGGGTGGAGCTAGTTATTGAAGGCGAGAGCACCGAGCTAGATAAAACCGTGCTAGAACGAATTGCCGATCCGCTGGTGCATTTGGTTCGCAACGCGGTGGATCATGGCTTAGAAACCCCAGAAGTCCGCGCGGAAAAAGGCAAGCCTGAAACAGGGAAAGTGCATCTGAATGCTTATCATCAGGGCGGCTCGATTGTGATTGAAGTCAGTGACGATGGCGCTGGATTACACAAAGAAAGGATCTGGCGCAAAGCGCTGGATAAAGGGCTGATTTCAGACGACCTCCCGCTCAGTGAACTGACCGACGCGCATGTTTTTAATCTTTTGTTTGCGCCGGGTTTTTCAACGGCGGAGCAAGTGTCCGATGTGTCAGGGCGTGGCGTGGGCATGGATGTGGTGCGCCGCAACATTGAGCAACTGGGCGGCAACATTGATGTGCACTCAGCACCAGAGCAAGGCAGTACCTTTAAAATCAGCCTGCCGCTGACATTGGCTATCTTAGACGGTCAGTTGGTGAAAGTAGAAGGCCAAGTATATGTGGTGCCGCTGATCTCTATCATTGAGTCGCTTCAGATTGATAGCCGCCAAATTAAAACCGCATCTGGTGTTCAGCTTTATCGGTTGCGAGAAGAAAACATTCCCATTCTTCGTTTAAAAGAAGAGTTTGAGCTCGGCAGCAGTGGCGACGATCTTGATAAACAGCTGCTTTGTTTGGTCGAAGCCGGGGATAAAAAGGTCGGCCTGCTACTTGATGAGCTGCTCGGGCAGCAGCAAGTGGTGATCAAAAGCTTGGAGTCAAATTATGCCCGCGTGCCTGGTATTTCAGGCGCGACCATTCTAGGAGACGGCTCTGTCTCACTCATTTTAGATATCCAAGGCTTAATCACTCAGTTTTTAGCACGTGTCAGCGATGCCAGCGGTCATATCGCGGCGGCATAAGGAGAGGCGATGCAGACGGTAACGGAATCAGACAATGTGCTCGATATCGATGATCGTGTTGAGCAACTGCAAGGCAGTGACTATCTGAGCTTCGAACTAGATGGCGAACTGTATGGCGTCGATATCCAAACGGTAGAGGAGATTCGGGTTTGGGAGTCACCGACACTGATCCCGCGCTCGCCCACTTTTATTTTGGGCGTGATCAACCTACGCGGAATGATAGTGCCCGTGATGGATTTACGTATTCGCTTTCAGGCTAAACAGGTCGATTATCACCGAGAAACCGTGGTGCTGATCTTGCGCGCCAGTGAAGTCGCCAATAACAAGGTGATGGGCGTAGTGGTCGATGCCGTTTCCGATGTGGTTGACCAAGGGGAGGGACAGATTATGCCTCCGTTTGGTGATTCTCAGGTGATTGCTTATGTCAGTGGCTTACTCAATGTCGGCGAACGGGTGATGTCGTTGGTGAATGTGGATGAGTTGTTGCGTATCGAGCGATGGATATAGGTGGGGATATGGCGCAATCGCGAGAATACTTAAGTTTCTTACTCGAGGATGAAGAGTACGGCGTCCATATTCTCGATGTGAAAGAGGTGAGAGGGTGGTCGGAAGTCCGTCGTATTCCTAACACCCTGCCTCACATGTTGGGGGTGCTGGAGTTACGGGGGGAGTACATTCCCATTATGGACATTCGCCAGTGCTTTGGTATGACGCCAGCGACGCTCACCGCCATGAGCGTCATCATTATTGTTCGCAACCAACAAGGGGTGTCGCTCGGTATCGTCGTGGATGCGGTGGCTGAAGTGCACAACTTGGAAAAAGAGCAAATTAAAGCCCCTCCGGGACTGCACCAACACGATGAGTGGTACATGGAGGGCATTGCGTCAGTGAATGACAGGCACCTGGTGTTGATTAACTTGGAACAGTTGTTCGACTTTGATCAGTTACAACAAAGCGCACAACCGGAAAGCGCAAACGAGGACTAGAATATGGCGTGGTTTAAAAGGGAAGTACAGCAAGACAACCAACAGACAAAACAGAATGTGCAGCTGTTAGCGGCACTTAATGTCGCGCCTGCTGCACTTGTGATGCTCGACAGTCAGCAGCAAGTCACCTTGATTAATCGACGTGCGCTGCAACTGTTGCAATGTTATCAGGCAGCGATTCGCGAGCACGGCAATGTCGATTTCACCGCGCAAAGTGAAGTGCTGTTTGGTAAACCGATGAGCAGCATACTTGCGGCGGATTTGGTGGACTACCAACAGTGGCAGCAGCTTATTGACGACAAACCATCGGTCCAAACTGTCGAGTTAGGCGCGGGCAAGTTGCGTGTGTCTGCCAGTAAAGTCGCCGATGGGCAAGGCTACAGTGTTGAGCTGTGTGATGTGACGGCACGCGCCCACCAAACGGAGGAGCACCAACGTCTTAAAGGCGCATTGGATAACACTCACAGTGCGTTCGTTTTATTGGGAAGACAGGGCGAAATCACCCATGTGAATGAGCAAGCGGTAAAACTGTGTAAACAGCATGAGAAAACCTTTCGGGCGAAAAACAGTGCCTTTGTTGCCAGCCGTGACGATATTCTTGGCAAACATATTGATTATCTTTTTCCTCAGCTGCCGCGCGAAACCTTTCATACCCCCGATAAGATGCCTATCAATCGGGATATTCGCTTTAAAGATGCGCGCTTTGAGTTTCATGCCACTGCCAGTTACGACCGTCACGGTAAGCATGTAGGCACCACGATTGAGTGGCGTGATGTCACTGAAAGGCGTAAGAAAGAGTCAGAACGTTCATTATTGGCGGCCGTGGTCGAGGGAATGACCACCAATGTAATGCTAGCAGATAAAGACGGTACCATTCGCTATCTTAACCCGGCAGTGACGGAGCTGTTCAAGAGCCGTGAAGATGAAATGCGCGAGATTTTCCCCGGCTTCTCAACGGATAAACTCGTAGGCACTAGTATTGACCAATTCCACAAAAACCCAGCGCACCAACAGTCTGTGATTGCCAACCCCGACCGTATGCCATTTAAAGCTGAGATTACGGTCGGGGAACTCGAATTTGCGCTTAATTGTATTGCCCTCTACGACGATGACGATGAGTACATTGGCCCTGCGCTGCAATGGGAGGACATTACCGAGCAAATGGATGGTCAGCGCCAAGTCGAGCGTCTTATCGCAAAAGCAGCGGATGGTAATCTGAGCGATCGGATGAATACCAGTAACTATCGTGGCGCGATGGCAAAACTCGGGGAGGGGATCAACCAGTTACTGGATAGTGTTGTCGATCCGCTTAACGAGTGTATTCGCGTGATGCGAGGGGTCTCGAAAGGGGATCTCAAAACGACTATGCCGGAAGACTACAAAGGCGAGTTTGAAGATCTCAGCCAAGCGGTCAATGCCTCGATTAATAACGTTCGTAACATGGTCGAAAAGATCACGCATTCGTCGGCACGGGTGGCGTCTGCGTCAGCCGAAATTGCTGAGGGAAATAACGACCTGAGCGAGCGCACTGAAGAGCAGGCGGCTAACCTGCAGGAAACGGCTGCCAGTATGGAGCAGATGACAGCGACCGTGAAGCAGAATGCGGAAAGTGCGTCATCGGCCAATACTCTCTCCACTAAAGCCAGTGAAAAAGCGCGCAAAGGCGGTGAAGTGGTCAAAGAGACCGTGGATGCGATGGCGGAAATTAACGATGCCAGCAAGAAAATTGCTGACATCATTGGGGTGATTGATGAAATCGCATTCCAGACCAATTTGCTGGCTTTGAATGCGGCGGTAGAGGCTGCGCGTGCGGGTGAGCAAGGACGTGGTTTTGCCGTTGTCGCTGGCGAGGTTCGTAACTTGGCGCAACGCAGTGCCGGCGCGGCGAAAGAGATCAAGGACTTGATCAAAGACAGTGTGGAAAAAGTCACGCAAGGGTCGAAGCTCGTGGACGAGTCTGGCGAAATGCTAGAAGAAATTGTCGCGTCGGTGTCGGAAGTCTCCCAGTTGATTGACAAAATTAATGCGGCGAGCCAAGAGCAAGCCACGGGCATTGATGAGATCACACGCTCAGTGGCACGAATGGACCAAATGACACAGCAAAATGCTGCGCTCGTTGAAGAAGCGGCCGCGTCTAGTCAGTCGATGAGAGAAGAGGGCGCGGAGTTAATTAACTTGATTGGCTTTTTCCAAGTGGATATTGATGCCGACAAGCTCGTAGATATTCAAACCCCGAGCTCGAAACCCAAGGTTACCCCGAGTCACACGACTAAGACAGCGCCTAGAGCGAGCAGTGACAGTTACCGCAATGGTGAGGCCGCCAAAGCGCGTCTCAAGGCAGTGAACAGTCAAAAGTCGTCGAGCAATGAAGTCAGTGATGAGTGGGAGGAGTTTTAATCATGTCAGCGCCAGTGAATGCTTCGTCGGCTGGCGCCTATGATTTTAGCCAACGGCATTTCCACTATGTACAGACGTTTATGGAAAGCGAAACGGGTATTTTTCTTGCGGATAAAAAGAAAAGCATGGTGTATGGCCGGTTGGCGCGCTGCTTACGCAGAACAGGGATGGCGACTTTTGATGATTATTTTGCACTGGTGGAGCAGAGCAAAGATGAACGTGTGGCCTTCATTAACGCGCTAACCACCAATAAAACCCAGTTCTTTCGTGAACGTCATCATTTTGAGTTTTTAGCGCATCAACTTATTCCGCAGTGGCAAGCGGCGAAGCAAAAGCGTATCCGGATTTGGTCAGCGGGCTGTTCGACCGGCGAAGAGCCTTACACCATCGCGTCGGTATTGGCGGGTCATGGGATGTTAGAGGGGCAATTAGATGTACAAATCCTTGCCACTGACTTAGATACCCAGGTGCTCAATACCGCCAGTAATGGCACTTACAGTTTGGAAGTGGCGCACACCATCCCCAAAGCGTATTTGCAAAACGGCTTTTTAAAAGGAAAAGGCATCAAACAAGACTTGTTTAAGGCCAAACGTCCACTTCGTGATGCGATCAGTTTTAAACAACTGAATTTAAAAGGGGAGTGGCCTCACAAGTACGCAATGGACGCGATCTTTTGTCGCAACGTGATGATCTATTTTGAGCGCGATACACAGCAGCGACTCATTGAGCGGTTTTGGCAGCAGCTTGTTCCCGGCGGTGTGCTTTTTATCGGCCACTCGGAAGGGATCGGAAAGATGGCAGAGAGGTTCGATAACTTAGGCCACACCATGTATCGCAAACGGGAGTGATATGCACCAAGCGTTGGAATTACATCATCATGCGCATGAGAAAACACTAAAACGTTTTTTTAGTCCTGAGCATGATAAGCACATGGTGAAGCTCCAGCCTGGCGATGTTTATGTTAGCTCTGATGATGAGCTGATTGCCACAGGCTTGGGCTCATGTATTGCCGCGTGTATTTGGGACCCTTTGGCTCAAGTCGGAGGCATGAACCATTTTATGTTGCCACTCAAGCGTGAAGAGGCGGAGTCCACCTGGACACCCGAACAGCATTTGTCGCGTGCCGCGCGCTATGGCAACTACGCGATGGAAATTCTGATCAACTCTTTGTTGCAACAAGGTGCGATGAAAAACCGGCTGCGGGTAAAGCTGTTTGGTGGTGGCAATATCATGGGGCAAAACATCGCGATTGGCCGTAAGAATATCGATTTTGTTCGCCAATATGTCATCAATGAGCAACTCCCCTTGATATCTGAAGACCTTGGGTTGGCATTTCCACGCCGGGTACTTTTCGAGCCGCGCACGGGTAAAGCGTGGGTAAAGAAGATTCAATCGTTGAGCCAAAAAGAGTTGGTGGCGGAAGAAACGCAATACAACCAGCGCTTGCTGCAGGAGTCTTACAATGATGGCGCCGACGAGCAAGATGTGGAGTTATTCTGATGAGCCAATATCGCTACAAAGTGTTAGTTGTCGATGACTCGCCGCTTTATCGCACCTTGATAAGAGAATGCCTAGAAAGTGACGCTGAGTTAGAAGTGGTTGGCGCAGCGGCTGACCCCTACGAGGCGCGCGAGAAGATTAAAAAGCTTAACCCCGACGTGATCACGCTCGATGTTGAAATGCCCAAAATGGATGGCATCCAGTTTCTTAAAAACCTGATGCGTTTGCGGCCGATGCCCGTGATCATGGTCTCGACCCTGACTCAGCATGGTGCAGATGTCACCTTGGCGGCACTGGAAATCGGCGCGGTGGATTATGTGCCTAAGCCCTCAGCGAACAGCGCGACCGCGATCACTCGCGAGCGTGATGAGCTGGTCAGCAAAGTGAAAATGGCTGCCCAGGCCAATGTCGGACAAACAAAGAGTTGGCATAAACAGCCGAATGTCACCATCGATCGTCAGCATTACAACCGCCGGGGCTATCAAGTCATTGGTTTGGGGGCATCGACGGGAGGAACAGAGGCACTGCGCGGCGTCCTCGAACGTCTGCCTGCCCACATGCCACCGATTGTGGTGACGCAACATATCAAAGCGGCGTTTTGTGGCCCTTTCGCCAAGCGGTTAGACCGTGCGTGTCGTTTGCAGGTTGAAGAAGTGACTTCGGAAAGGGTGCCTTTGGTACAAGGGCATGTCTATGTGGCGCCGGGAAACCAACACCTTACCGTCGTTAATCGACAAGGGCATTTGTATTGTCAGCTCTCTAATAGTGACCCGGTTGAGCGACATCGTCCATCGGTTGATGTGATGTTCTCATCCATCGCAGAGTCGGTGGGAGGGAAATCTATTGGTGTGATATTAACCGGGATGGGCAGAGACGGCGCAAATGGTTTGCTGCAAATGTATCAAACCGGTGCACTTACTGCTGCGCAAGACCAAGCGAGTTCTGTGGTATGGGGAATGCCAAGAGTTGCGATCGAACTTGGTGGCGTGGCAAAGACGCTGTGTTTAACCGAAGTGGCAAATTTTTTAGTGGAGGCCGTGTATGGACGCTAATCGCTACACATTTATTTGGCCACCTGCGCTGACGATGGTCAGTGTGGTTGCGTTAGCGCTTTGGTCAATGTCTTGGCAGACCATGGCGCTTGCTGGGCTTGTGCTCGTCAGCATGAGTTGGCACCTGTGGACATTACGCCACACAGCGCAATCTATCACTCAGCATGGCGCCTCTGACAGCACTGAGACGGGCGATGAGCCTCAGCAAATTTTGCGTCGTATCCACCATATTCTGTCTATTGAACTCGTCCCTATCCGTGAGCAACTCTCTCGCCAACGTGAGGTGATTGATCACTCGGTAGAAAGCCTTAACAACAGCTTTTTCACGATGCAAAGTGCTTGTCGTGAACAGGTCAACACTGCCACCAAAATGGCCAATGAGCTGCTCTATAATGATGAGAGTGAATACAGTCTCACCAAGGTATTGCCAGCCACTGAGAAAGCCATTGATGGCTATATCGACATCATGGTGAAGGTCAGTGATAAAAGCGTGGCGTCGATTTACATCATCGAAGAGATGTCCGGCAAGCTCAATGAAGTGTTCCAGCTGTTGGATGATGTGCAGGCCATGTCGGAGCAGACCAACTTATTGGCGCTTAACGCGGCGATTGAAGCGGCGCGAGCGGGGGAGAATGGGCGCAGTTTTGCGGTGGTGGCGCAAGAAGTGCGTTCCCTCGCGATTAAAGCGACCGATCTGAATACCGAAATTCACAAACACATCGATTTGGCCCAAGACAGCGTCGATAAAACAAAGTCGACAGTGGGGGAGATCGCCTCGCTCGATATGACCGAATCAATTCGCTCGAAAGACTATATTGATTCGCTCCTTGAAGGGGTTAAAGAGGTCAATGATGAAGTGGGTAAAGAGATAGAACGTGTTTCCTCTCTGGGCGAGCAAGTGCAAAGTGAAGTGAACACATGTATCAAAAACCTCCAGTTTGCCGACATTGTATCGCAACAAGGTGGGCACATACTCGATAACTTGCACATCTTAGAAGAATTGAACGAGCTCATTGTTAACACCATGGCGGACGATACCATCGACTGGCCGCAACTCAACCAACAGGTCAATGAGATAGAGGAAAAAGCGGGGTCTGCGGCGCGAGCGCCAGCGAAACAAGCCTCGTTAGACGAGGGTGACATTGAATTATTTTAAGGATGCTTCATGAATATCAAACGCGACATATCGAGTGATGAAAAACAAGCCGTTTTGCATGTAAAGGGCGAGTTTAACTTCGCTTTGGTTCAGGAAGTGCGTAACGCCTATGTGGATCTTAAAGGGAAGGACGTGATCGTCGATTTACGGGAAGCGACTTATATGGACAGTGCGGGACTGGGGATATTGCTCAATATGCAAGATTATCTCGATAAGCCTAATGGTGCGATCAAGCTGGTCAATTGCTCTGATGCGATAAAACGGGTGCTATTGATTGCCAAGTTTGAAAAGAAATTCCACATTGAGTGAGTAAGCGCCTATGAACGTCTTGGTAGTGGATGATGAACCGGCATTAGTACATTATATTGCCGCGGCATTAAAGAGCGAAACAGACAATATCAGTATGGCGATGAATGGCCAAGAAGCGTTATCGCTCCTCGAGAATATTGATCCTGGAATGTTTCCTGATCTCATCATTTCAGATGTGAATATGCCCAAGCTCAATGGCTTTGACATGGCGCAAGAGATAAGGAATCGCTATCCGCAAAAATTGCTGCCGATTGTGTTCCTTACCGGGGTGAGTGATCCTGATATCTTTGCTAACTGCTTAAAAGCAGGGGATGACTTTGTCAGCAAACCCGTTGACACCGCCGTGCTGATCGCCAAGGTGCGCACGCATTTGCGCCATGTTCGCTTATTCCGAGAAGTTAGTCACCAACGCGACCAACTCAAGCAATTCCAAGAAACCACCGTTTACGAACATGCCATGGCTAGCCAGATATTTGAACGCTTGATGTCGTTCAATGTTGATGGCGTGCCGGGTGTCGAGACGTTCTCAGGCGCATTTAGCCTTTTTAATGGTGATGTGACCATGGTTCTCCGCCGACCATTTGGTGGACTCTATATTATGATTGCGGATGCCACTGGGCATGGCCTACCCGCCGCTATCAGTACTATTCCTGCGGTTAAAACTTTTATCGCCACGGCAAAACGAGGGTTGCCTGTGGGTGATATGGCCATTGAAATAAATGAGCATATCTGTACTTTTATGCCTGTTGGCACCTTACTTGCCGGCGCGTTGGTGGAGGTGATGCCAGATGGTCTGACGGTTAACGTTTGGAGTGGCGGGCTACCCGATGCGTATTGTCTGGATAAACACGGGCAAGTACTCGCCGCATACCAAGGTCGGCATATGGCATTAGGCGCACAAGCAAAAGGGCAGTTTGATGCCACTATCACTCGATTAGCACTTCAGCCGGGCCAACGCTTGTTTTTTGCTACCGATGGCGTAACAGAAGCACGTAATAGCGCAGGTAAGCAGTTGGGCGAAGTAGGGCTGATTCGGACCTTAAGTGGCTGTCAAGGCAGTTTGATAGCACAAACCAAGCGTACCTTAACTGCCTTTGCCGGTGATAATGGTGTCACGGATGATGTGTCCATGCTCGAGCTGACCTTCCCGCTGATAGCCCCTCCTCGTGAGCCGCTTTCCGAAAAGGACGCGACTTATTCGGTCGTCCCTTCAACAACTCACATCGTGTTTGATACGGCTTTGCTAAAAGAAGCGGATATTGTTAGGGACTTGCGCGGCCGTGTAAAAGGGATGGTCGGCGAGAGTACTGACTTAGATTTGATTTGTACCGTGGCGTCAGAGCTTATCACCAATGCGCTGGACTATGGCATTTTAGGCATGCAGTCGGTGAGTAAAGACGATGTGGATGGCCTACTGCATTACTTTAGCGAGCGGCAAGCCAAGCTCAACGCGTTGAGCGGGGATTACGCCATTAAACTTGATTTGGTTTATCAGCCTGTAGAAGGCTTCTTTAACATGCGTTTGTCACACACTGGAGACGGGTTCGACTATCAGTGGCACTTACATGATAAAAATCATGATGCAGATAGCCTTTCCGGTCGAGGGATTACTCTGGTGCAATCAATCTGTGAGGAGGTCATTTACAGTGATGAAGGGCGTCAAGTCGATGTGGTATTCAAATTACAGATGAATGAGTGACATAGTTGGCGATAGCCAAACAAAAAAACGCTAACCTTTCGGCTAGCGCTTCTTTAAAGGTGGCTCCCCCAACTGGACTCGAACCAGTGACATACGGATTAACAGTCCGCCGTTCTACCAACTGAACTATGGGGGAATAATGGTGCCTCGAGGCGGAATCGAACCACCGACACGGGGATTTTCAATCCCCTGCTCTACCAACTGAGCTATCGAGGCAATGGTGCCGGCTGCCGGAGTCGAACTGGCGACCTACTGATTACAAGTCAGTTGCTCTACCAACTGAGCTAAGCCGGCACACAAATCGCGAAATACTGTGTGTCACACCATTATTTCATTATATGGTGCCCGGAGGCGGAATCGAACCACCGACACGGGGATTTTCAATCCCCTGCTCTACCGACTGAGCTATCCGGGCTAACGGGGCGCTATTAAACGGATTTTCCGTGTCACCGTCAACTGTTTTTTTGAAAAAAGTGCTGATATCGCATTGTTTGGATAAAAACCCAGCGAAGTGCGATAAAAACAAGCAAAAATCGGCGCTCACCACCCTTTATTGGGGGAGTTTAGAAAACGCTTTTTGATAGCGGGTGACCTTTTGCAAGTAGCGCCGAGACTCCGAAGAGGGGTGGCGGTGAGTCAATGCCCAATAGACTTGATTCGGGCGCAGCTTGTTTAAATCCTGCATGGCTCGGCGTCTATTGCTGTCAAACGTGCGCAGGACATTCCCTGTTCCGCCGTTATAAGCGGAGATCATGCTGTAGTGCAGAGACAGTGGATCGCGCACGGCTTTAAGATAGCGGTTTTTAAGAATGTAAAAATAGGCAGTGCCTGTATCAATATTTCGCTCAGGATCAAAAAGGTACTTAGGCGTAGGTTGACCACTACGCTTCTTTACCAGCTTGAATACATCGCGGCCAGCCGTTTTGGGAACCACCTGCATTAATCCATATGCATTGGCCCAACTCACTGCATAAGGATTAAAACTGCTTTCGGTTTTGATGATCGCATAAATCAGTTTTTCAGAGATGCCGTAACGCTTGGATGCACGGCGGACGATATCGGCATATTGATAACTGCGCTTGGCAACATGATCGTTCACCATGGGAATGGTGACGTAATACATGTTTTGAAAACGCACTTTTTTCTTTTTTAACCGCTTGTCAATTAGGTAGTTAGCAAAGCGATTGGCGCGCCACTCCCAAGTAATTGTTTTTCCTTCATGATCCACCACTTGTCCTTCGAGAAATGGGCGCCCATTGAGTGGCACTTTCGCTGCAGAATACAGATCGACGGAAGCCGGATCTCGGGGCGTGAGTAAGGTGGTTACGATGGCTTGTTTGAGGTGAGACTTCGGTGCATCAGTGGCGACGGTTTCCACGCGGATAACACCGCGTTCAAAATCAATGCGCGCCCGACTTTTGTAATTGTCCGTGTATTTGACGTAATCCCGTTTGCCTGACACGAACACTTGGTTTTCGCCCCAGCGCACCTCAATGTTGCCGGTGAACTGGCTAATCAGTTGATTCAGGGCGTCGATGTCTTTTTCGAACTGGCCGGGGATAGGCGCTAGATTTTTAGCAAACCGATTGGTGGTTTGATAATCCACGCCTACGTATTTTTCTACGCTTTCGCGGCTACAACCGGACAGCAAGGTGCTAAAACAGCACACCAACAAGCAAAGTATTCGCGTCATCGTTATTGCATTAGTATAAAAAACACCCGCACTGAGATTAACACAATGCGGGTGCTTTGTAGCCTCGGCGATGCCCGAGTGTGGACGGGGCCGCGTTAATTAGGCCTCGGGTGGCACATAACCGTCGATATGCACATCTTGGCCTTCGAATAGAAACTTCACCATTTCTTCTTCGATCACCTTACGGTGCTCAGGATCCATCATGTTGAGTTTTTTCTCGTTAATGAGCATGGTCTGCTTTTTCTGCCACTCAGCCCAGGCTTCTTTGGAAATGTTGTCATAAATGCGTTTGCCGAGCTCGCCGGGATAAAGCTGGAAATCTAGCCCGTCGGCTTCTTTTTGTAGACGTTGGCAAAATACGGTACGGCTCATAATCTAGGCTCCTTGTCATCGCCTGTGAGATGTTGTTGGCGCTCGTGTTCTACTAAGGTTAACAGCTTTTTCACTGGTGCCGCTAACCCAACTTTTGCTGGTTGCGACAAGTTATACCAAAGCCCTTGGTTCGCTTCCATGATGATTTGCGGCCGTTCATTAACACGCACCTTGACGGGGACAATATCGAGGTGAAAGTGGCTAAACGTGTGTCTAAACGCGGTGAGCACCTCAGTGTGAGTCGGTTTGATCCCCTGCAGCTTGTCGGTAATATCGACATCAAGTGTCTGCTCTGATGCTTCCGGTAAGCACCATAGCCCGCCCCATAGCCCACTGGGCGGACGCTGCTCTAACCAGATATCGTCTTGGTATTGAATGAGTAAAAAGCTGACTTGCTTTACGGGCAGAGTCTTTTTGGGCTTTTTACCGGGAAAATCAAGCTGACGACCTTGCGCGCGCGCTTCACAGCGCTCTGCGACTGGGCAAAGTTCGCACTTAGGCTTGCTGCGGGTACAGACCATGGCACCCATATCCATCATCGCTTGGTTGTATTTATCGGTATCCGTGGCGGGCGTGAGTGCCTCAGCGATGTCCCAAAGCTTGTTTTCTACCGGCTTTTTTCCCGGCCACCCCTCGATGGCATAGCAACGTGCCAAGGTGCGTTTGACGTTGCCATCCAAAATAGGGTGGGGCTGATTAAGCGATAATGATAGTACCGCGCCGGCAGTTGAGCGCCCGACACCAGGTAGCGCCATGACTTGCTCAAGCGTGGTAGGAAACACGCCGTTGTGTTCGCGTGCGATCACTTGTGCCGCTTTGTGTAGGTTGCGCGCGCGGGCGTAATAGCCAAGTCCTGTCCATAGGTGCAACACTTCGTCTTGTTCGGCATTCGCTAAATCGGTGACTGTTGGAAAGCGCGTCATAAAGCGCTCAAAGTATGGGATCACCGTGCTCACTTGGGTTTGCTGCAGCATGATCTCGCTGAGCCAGACCTTATACGGGGTTTTGTTTTGCTGCCAAGGCAGGGTTTTACGGCCATATTGCTCGTACCAGTTTAAAATGGCGTCGGAAAAAGATTGACTCACTGTGCTCTCTCTTATTGTTTTGCTCACACGTGCACAAAGGCAGGTCACAGGGTACACTAACCCGAGGGCGCACTAATAGGATCCGTGCTGCCAACTTGCGCAATGGCGAAAACTTTGCATAATGCGCAGTCCGTTTAGATTTCCAACAATCGATGGTCTTTTTCACCACCATCACTAACACTGCATCACAGGCACTCAATCATGACTGAAGTCACTAAAACCGAACTGACCGAGGATGGCAAAGTTATTCGTAAAGTACGCAGCTTTGTGCGTCGCGAAGGCCGTTTAACCAAAGGCCAAGAGCAAGCGCTCAACGAGTCCTGGCCGACCATGGGCATTGACTTCGAGGCGACCGAACTGGATTGGCAGCAGGTGTTTGGCAACGATAACCCAGTGGTGCTGGAAATCGGTTTTGGTATGGGCGCATCCCTGGTGGAGATGGCTAAAAATGCGCCTGAGAAAAACTTTGTGGGTATTGAAGTCCACACCCCAGGCGTGGGTGCTTGTTTGATGGCCGCGCGCGAAGCGGGCGTTAGCAATCTACGTGTGATGTGTCATGATGCGGTGGAGGTGTTTGAGCAAATGTTGCCGAAAGACAGCCTCGACACGGTTCAGCTGTTTTTCCCTGACCCTTGGCATAAAAAACGTCACCATAAGCGCCGCATTGTCCAATTGCCATTTGCAGAAATGGTACGCGACAAATTGAAAGTGGGCGGCGTTTTTCATATGGCGACCGACTGGGAAAACTATGCCGAACATATGATTGACGTGATGGAGGCTGCGCCTCACTATCAGAACGTGGCGCAAGATGGTCTTTATGTGCCACGCCCTGACGATCGTCCTCTCACTAAATTTGAGCAGCGTGGGCAGCGTCTTGGCCACGGTGTTTGGGATATCAAATACACGCGCACCGCATAAAAACGCGCGTGTGATTCGGTGTCACAGACACGCTTAAAGCCAACCTAGCGTTGGCTTTTTTGTCCTATGTTGTAGAAGGATCCTGCCGGTGAAACCCAGTGCGCAATTACTCGAGCAAATTCTTGCTGATGTTCGGCCATTAATTGGACAAGGCAAGGTGGCTGACTATATTCCGGCATTATCGGATGTGGCTAATCACAAGCTCGGTATCGCCGTGTGTTATAACGATGGCGATGTGATCCGTGCCGGTGATGCGGATGAGGTATTCTCTATTCAATCGATCTCCAAGGTGTTGAGCCTGACACTGGCGATGCAAAACTATCAAGCCGAGGAGATCTGGACGCGTGTGGGCAAAGAGCCCTCGGGACAAGCGTTTAACTCGTTAATTCAGCTTGAGATGGAGCAAGGGATCCCACGTAATCCCTTTATTAACGCCGGTGCCTTGGTGGTCAGCGATATGCTACACACGCGCCAATCTGCGCCGCGCCAACGTATGCTAGAGTTTGTTCGCCATCTCGCTGACAACCCGCACCTTTGTTATGACAAAGGGGTGGCGGATTCAGAAATGCTGCACAGTGACAGAAACGCGGCGATTGCGTACCTGATGCGCGCGTTTGGTAACTTTGATAACGATGTTGTGCCGGTATTAACCAACTACTTTCATTACTGCGCGTTAGAGATGAGCTGTGTCGATTTAGCGAAGGCGTTCTTTTATCTGGCCAATAAAGGGACACCGCTGTCTGACAGCGCCGCGATTTTAAGTCCTACACAAAGTAAACAGATGAATGCCTTATTGGCCACTTGTGGCTTGTATGATGGTGCGGGTGAATTTGCTTATCGCGTAGGCATGCCGGGTAAGTCTGGCGTGGGGGGAGGCATTATTGCCATTGTACCTGGCGAGATGTCGATTGCCGTCTGGTCGCCGGAGCTAGACCCTTCAGGTAATTCACTGGCAGGGACGGCCGCGTTGGAGCTATTGTCGGCGAGAATTGGTCGCTCGATATTCTAATGTGTCTCGATTGTTGTGCCGATCATAAGGACAATATTCACGCCGCTTTAACCTATAAAGGCCTCGCAGCACGCTGCGGGGCCTTTTTACTGGGCAAATACGCTCTGATGTCGTAATGAGTTTACGCGTCAGCCGCCAATGTCGCGAAAGCGTGATCGGCCGCGGCGAGCGTAGCGTCCACTTCTTTTTGACCGTGAGCTAAGCAGGTAAAGCAGGCCTCAAACGCGGAAGGTGCCAAGTAGACCCCTTGCTCGAGCATTAAGTGGAAGAAACGCTTGAAGCGCTCGGTGTCACACTGTTGCACATCTTTAAAGCAGGTGACGGTCTCTTGCTCGGTGAAGAAGAAGCCAAACATCGCGCCTGCTTGGTTGGTGGTCAGCGCAATACCGTGTTTGTCAGCCAAGGACTTAAACCCTTCTGCGAGCTGATTGGTAACATGGGTCAAGTAATCGTGGTTACCTGGCTGACGTAGCTCAGACAAACAGGCGTGCCCGGCCGCCATGGCGACGGGGTTCCCCGCCAGTGTTCCCGCTTGGTATACCGGACCTGTCGGTGCCAAGTATTCCATCACTTCGCGACGTCCGCCAAAGGCACCCACCGGCATACCACCACCGACAATTTTACCCAGTGTGGTTAAGTCAGGTTTTACGTCGTAGTAAGCTTGTGCGCCACCTAACGCCACGCGGAAGCCAGTCATGACTTCATCAAAAATCAGTAAGGTACCGAACTCGTCGCACAGCTCGCGCAGCCCTTGTAAGAAACCCGGTTGCGGCGGCACACAGTTCATGTTGCCCGATACCGGCTCAACAATGATACAGGCAACATCTTCAGGGTAGGTTTCGAATGTGTGGCGTACCGACTCAAGATCGTTATAGGTGCAGGTCAGTGTGTGCTTGGCAAAGTCGGCCGGCACTCCTGGCGAGTTGGGCTCACCGAGGGTGAGGGCACCAGAGCCCGCTTTGACCAGCAAGCAATCGCCATGGCCGTGATAGTTGCCCTCAAATTTAATGAACTTATCGCGTTTGGTAAATCCGCGCGCAAGACGAATAGCGCTCATGGTCGCCTCAGTGCCTGAGTTCACCATGCGTACCATTTCCATCGAAGGCACTAGCTCTGCAACCAGCTCCGACAAGGTTGTTTCACTCTCGGTTGGCGCACCAAAGCTGAGGCCACGCTGTGCGGCATCCACCACGGCTTCGCGGATAGCACTGTGATTATGGCCTAAGATCATCGGGCCCCACGAGCCGACAAAATCGATATAGGCTTTGCCGTCGGCATCAAAAATATACGCGCCGTCAGCACGCTCCATGAAGACAGGGTCGCCGCCGACACCGGCAAAAGCACGCACGGGAGAATTCACGCCACCGGGAATGGTGCGTCTAGCTTGTTGAAAAAGTTGTGCTGATTTGGTCATGACATATCCTGTTTGGTAAGGCTTGGCCTAAATTGCGTTGGCGTATTTTAACCAAAGATACGGAACACTGGCGAGGTAGAGTATGATTTCGTTAAGACAAGATTGGCAATTAATACGTACTGATCACAGTTGCGATCAAACGCGCAATACTTGAACACTTTACTCAGGTATTAGATAATCCCATACTTAGCACAAAGAGCATGTGAGGTAACAATGAGCGAAGCACCTTTGCCGTTAGAGTTTTCTGAGGCCGCGGCAACCAAGGTAAAGACGCTGATTCAGGAAGAAGAAAACCCCAACCTGAAGTTGCGCGTCTATATCACCGGTGGTGGCTGTAGCGGCTTCCAATATGGTTTTACCTTCGATGAAAACGTCAATGAAGGGGATATGGAGATCGAAAAAAGCGGCGTGATGCTGGTGGTTGATCCTATGAGCTTACAGTACCTGATGGGCGGTAAGGTCGACTACACCGAGGGCCTTGAAGGATCGCGCTTTTTCATTGATAACCCTAATGCCACGACCACCTGTGGCTGTGGTGCATCGTTTAGCGTCTAACCTTTTTATGGCGACGTTCAGCTTTTTGAGATAAAAAAACGGCGCCTTTGAGCGCCGTTTTTTATGCGCCAAGGCGATTAGCCACCTCGGTTGTAATGATTCAAGCTGCCCACGGTGGCCAGTAACTGATTAAACTTACTTAGCTGAGCCATACGCGATTCGGCCAGTCGCACAAACGCCTTTTTCTGTTCGCCTTGCAACGACTTCGCCTCAGGCAGCTTTACCGTCCGCGGGTTTTTGTGTACCCCATGGACGAGAAACTCATAGTGCAAGTGTGCGCCCGTCACGCGCCCTGTTGAGCCTAGCGTACCAATGATATCCCCTTGTTTGACTCGCTGGCCGGTTTTCACTTTACGCTTGGTCAGGTGCAAATATTTGGTGATATAGGTCGAGCTGTGGCGGATAAACACATAGTTGCCGTTGAAGCGGTTATACGAGGCTTTCATCACCACGCCGTCCCCAGCTGCTTTAATGGGGGTACCCACTGGCGCAACATAGTCGGTACCACGGTGAGGCTTTACACGACCAGTGACCGGGTGCAAACGACGTGGGTTGAAGTTTGAGCTAACATAGCGGAAGTTAACCGGTGAGCGTAAAAACGCTTTTTTCATCGCTTTACCACTCGGCGTGTAGTACTTACCATTTTTTGCGCGTACTGCCGTAAAGGTATCTCCTCGGTTAGTGAAGGTCGCGGCGAGGATATTACCACTGCCAATATGCTCCCCTTCCACAAACTCTTCTTCATACAACACGGAGAAGCTATCACCATTGCGAATATCAAGGGCAAAATCCACATCCCAACCAAAGATCCCCGCCAATTGCATGATCTGATTTGGGTTTAATCCAGCATCCGAGGCTGCTTGCCAGAAGTTTGACTTGATGGTCGCGCGCGCAAAGTTTAGCTGCGTATCCACGTGCTTGGTTTCAATACGTGATTGATAGCTATCATCAATTTTGTTGACGATCAGCGTTTCATTACTGCCTCGAGGCTGAATGAGCTGCACCAGTTCGCCGTCATCGTCTACCCCTAGGCGTACTTCATCGCCTGGATTTAAGTAAGCGAGGGTTTGCGTTCTTTCGTCGGCATTCACAAGGCGATAAAGGGTCGTTGGGCTTAACCCCGCACGGCTGAACAGTAGCGCCATGCTCTCGCCAGGCTGCACTTCATAGGTTTGCCAGTTGATATTGCGCTTAAACTGCGCGGGCATCTCTTCTTTGGGAGGCAGTAATGAGACCGCTTTAACCGGTAAAGGGTAATGTTTACCCGGTTCGAAATTAGGTTTAGGGCGCGGCGTATCGGCGCCGTCTGGTACCAAGATTAATAAGACAATGAATGCGCTCAATGCACCGATAACGAGTTTATGTAACTTAGGTAAGGCTGCGAGTTTATTTAACGGCATGAAGACTATGTTGAATCACTACGAATAAAGTTATGACAGTCAGACACCCAATCGGTTTTATTGGGGATGATGCCCTGAAGTAGATTTGACACGGCTGACACAAAGACCACAAACATCTTTTGACGGCAGCCGCTGCGCGCACCCTGTACACACTCTATCAGTTTAACTGGTTTCAAAAACTGTCGCTATTCGAGTAGTATGTCGGTTTATCACATTTTTGCCTATTGGGTAGGAGCAAGAGACTATGGCGAGCCTGGAAGCTGCGCTAGCAGAACTAAAACGTGGCGTAGATGAAGTAATCCCGGAAGACGAGCTGGTGGCAAAGCTGAAAGAGGATCGTCCTCTTCGCATCAAACTTGGCGCGGACCCCACCGCACCCGATATCCACCTGGGTCATACAGTGATCCTTAATAAGCTGCGAGCTTTTCAAGCGCTTGGCCACGAAGTGATCTTCTTGATTGGTGATTATACCGGTATGGTGGGTGATCCAAGTGGTAAAAATACTACCCGTCCACCATTGACACGTGAACAGGTGCTGCAAAATGCAGAGACCTATAAAGAGCAGGTGTTCAAAATTCTGGATCCGGCGAAAACGCGTATCGAATTCAACTCGAAATGGCTAGGGGAGCTGGGCACAGATGGCATGATCCGTTTGGCGGCAAGCTCGACCGTGGCTCGCATGCTTGAGCGTGATGACTTTAAAAAGCGTTATACCAGCAACCAAGCCATTGCTATCCATGAGTTTATCTACCCACTGCTTCAAGGGCACGATTCGGTGGCATTGGAAGCTGACGTTGAGCTGGGCGGCACTGACCAAAAGTTCAATTTGCTGATGGGGCGAGAGCTACAAAAGCAAGCAGGACAGAAGCCGCAAGTGGTGATGACCATGCCACTGTTGGTTGGATTAGATGGCGTTAAAAAGATGTCGAAGTCAGCACACAACTACATTGGTGTGAGCGAACGCCCGGATGATATGTTCGGTAAAATCATGTCGATTTCTGACGATCTGATGTGGGATTACTATGAGCTGCTGTCTTTCCGTCCCCTCGAGGAAATCGTCCAATTTAAGCAGGACGTACAAGCGGGTAAAAACCCACGTGATATTAAGATCCTGCTAGCCAAAGAAATCATCGCGCGTTTCCACTCCGAAGCCGACGCCGATGCCGCTGAGCAAACGTTCGTCAATCGCTTCCAAAAAGGCGCGATGCCGGATGAAATGCCAAGCTTCACCTTCGAGCAAGGTATGGCGATTGCTAACCTATTAAAAGAGGCGGGGTTGGTTAACTCCACCTCCGATGCGCTGCGTATGGTTCGCCAAGGCGCGGTGAAAATTGATGGCGAAAAAGTCGAAGATACCAAGTTAGTGCCTGCCGCGGGTGAAGCCGTTTACCAAGTGGGTAAACGCAAGTTTGCTCGGGTGACGCTCAGCTAAACCGCACCCTAGCTGGCGTATTCAGCAGCCACTGAGAGTGCAAAACCCTCGCATGACGCGAGGGTTTTTTTATATCAAATACTCAACACCGATAGTGGGACTGGCGCTTAGCCACTAGGTGTGCCAAACGCCTTTTAGTGCACGTACCATGTGTTGACCAAGATAAAACGCCGTTTGTAGGCAGGCTTCGTTAGGTTGATCATCGTCTGGCGTGTGTGCGGTCACTCCAAGGCTTGTGCCACTTGGATTAATCTTTTCCACCCCTATGTTGGCGCGACCTAGACTTAACCACAGCATGTCATGCTGGCTGGCTAAGGTTTGGAAATACTGCAGTGTCTGTGGCTGGTCACCTCCTGGGTAGGTGCCCACCGTAAAGCCAGCCGCGTACTTTCCTCGCCAGTCTTGGCGCTCCCAGGTGGGGCTAGAAGCGTCGGCAAACGCCTTAAATTGGGCGCTCGGTCCACCCATATAGGTGGGGGCACCAAAAATAATCGCATCAACGTCTTTAAGCTTTTCAAACACCTTGTCATCGACAAAGCGTCCGTTTTCAATCATGTCTGGCTCAATGCGGTAAACCACAGGTTCGGCATCGCCGGCATGAATGCCTTCCGCAATCGTGGTGGCTAGCGCATGAGTATGATCGTCGACAGAATGATAAATAATGGCAATGCTGATCATAGTGGCTCCTTTACTGAGACTGTACGTCAGACCTTAGGGTGTGTTGTCTAAATTTCAACCACTGTCTATTCAGGCTCGGCATACTGTCCCAATCATGGCTTTTAAGACCTGTCTAGCGCGAACGGTGGCAAGGACAAATGCCAGCGGATCGCCGCTAAGCGAATCAATAGTGTGGTGACCATACCCACAATAGAGGCAGTCACAGAGCCCGGGCTGACTTGAACGGCGAGCGTATGAACGATGCCGCCAGCAATACAGGCAGTGGCATACACTTCTGTTCTCAGCACCATAGGTACTTCGCGCGCGAGCACATCACGAATAATGCCGCCGCCACACGCGGTGATCACGCCCATGATCACCGCTACCAAGGGAGATGCGCCATAACTCAGGGCTTTATCGACACCGATACCCACAAAGACCGCCAACCCAATGGCATCGGCACAAGGCAGCACGTACCAGGGGAGACGACGAGGGTGACGGATAAGTAGCATAGTGGCCACACAGGTGGCTAAAATCACCCAGATATAGGTGGTGTCGGTGATCCAAAACGCAGGTGTGGCGCCCATCGCCATATCTCGCACTGTCCCGCCGCCAATGGCGGTTGCACAGGCGAGAACGACCACGCCAAAGGGATCCATACGCAGACGGCCCGCCACCAGCACCCCGGAAATTGCGAACACGGCCGTACCGAATAAGTCGAATAAATACAAAATCATGGTCTGAGTCATGCTAAATCCTATTGTGCCTGACGGACTTCATCGAGGGCGGTACAAATTTGCTCGGCGGCGTTTAATGCACGAGGGGTCGCGCGAGTCAGCCAATCCGGGTTAAGTGACCAAGTAAACTGGCGCGTCGCCTTAGGCAGCAACTCAGCCATTGAATGCCAACTGTCTGGTAGCTGCTCGCCTGTGTGGAAAAGCACTTTGGGGGCACGTGTGATGACTTGTTCCATATTGACTTGTGGATAGGCGGCGGGGCTGTCGGCGAAGATATTTTTCCCTCCACATAAACGAAATAACTGACTCGGCCAGGCTCGGTTACTGGCGGTCATCAGTGGCGTGTCACTGAGTAAGTAAAAGTAGGGAACGGGCTCTGCACTGCGGTACTGGGCGTTTAATTGCGCCAGCTTTTGATCAAAGGCGTTAGCATTGCGTGTGGCGATGTCTGGGTTCTCGCTATAATGACCCAGCTCGCGAATAAACTGACCAATATCACTGAGCGTGTCTGGGTTGAGGTAACGGATGGTAAAGCCTAATTCCGCCAAGGTTTCCAGAGGTTTGGGCGGATTCCCGCCGCGCCAAGCTAAAATAAGATCCGGTTGCAGGGCGATAATGCGTTCGAGTTTGACTCCCCGATAGTTGGCCACGCGCTCGAGCGACTGAGCCGGCTGCGGATAATCACTGTAGGCACTTGCAGCGACCATATTGGGGCCAAGCCCAGCGGCATAAGCCAGCTCTGTGGCGTGGGGGGCGAGACTAATCACTCGCAACGGAGTGGCGTGAGCAAAAGGCATCCATGTTAAGGCCAAGACAAGCCAACAGGCTTGCAAGCGAAAAAGGGTACAAAGGGCACGAAAACGTGGCATCAATCAGTGTCCTTAAACGATTAAAACCAAGGAGCATAACCCGAGCCAGATTAAAACACTGTGGGTTAACTTCAAGCGCAGCAATAAAAGGTGATAACAAGCAGGGGTGACCCCATAGCCAATTTTGGTTCTCAAGGTCTTAGTACCTTGATAAACAGCCGGGCCGCCTAGAGAGAGCTGGAAGCGACTACCTGCACACGCGAGTAGCCAACCTGAACCAGGCGTTCGCCAGCGTCTGCCCTGCTGCCAGCCGGTTTTTAGGTGTGACCAAGGTTGACGGCTCATTGCCACGATCACAGCAAACAGCCCCATTGGCACTATATCCAACAGGTTCAATAAGCGGGCGCTGGCGAGCCCAAACGGGTAATAGCTTAAGCGGCTTGGGGTCCAAACGCGGTGAAGGTGTACCAAGCTGGTGTATAGCAAGGCACCCACACCCCCTGCGAGCAGATAATAAAATATCACGCAAACACAGTGCCGCGCTGTGCCAAGAAGCAGTGTTTCCGCGCCCGCTTTCCCTATTCCGATCAATGACAGAGACTCGGTTTCACGGTTGACGCGTGTGGCGAGCAACGCGCGCGCTGCGCCCTTATCATGTTGGTCTATCGCATGGGCGATGGTGTGGCCAAACTTATCGATTGGCCGCCAATCAAGTGCGAGCCAGAGCAATATGGCATCGAACAGGGGACGCGACCAAACGAGCTCTCGGGTGGCGATTAAAAAAATGGCGAGGGTGCCACCCATCAACATTAAGGCGAGCGCACCGGCAAGCTTACGCTGGCGCTTAGGGTCTGTATCTTTGTTGACTTGGCTCGCGAGCAAGTCGGCATACTGTCGCCAGTATTGAAACGGAGAGTATTGACTGGGCAATGGGAGTAGCCAGTGCACTAATACCGCCAACCACAGCGCCCATAAGCGGCCTTGGTCGGCGGCGTAGATCATCCATTGTTGCGGATTGAGCAAATCATCCATGGGGTTGAGTGATCAGGCGTCGATCATTGCGATCATGTTTTCCACCATGGCCGATGAGCTTTTGGCCGCTAACGGCAGAAACTCTTCAAAGGTCATGGGTGACTCTTTTTCTGCCACGACATCGGAGATGGCGCGCACTACCACAAAAGGCGTGGCAAACTGGGCACACACTTGCGCGATCGCTGCCGCTTCCATTTCGGCGGCCACCGCATCTGGGAAGTGGGTATAGATATGTTGGCGGTGGGCATCGGTGTGCACAAAGGTATCGGCGGTACAGATCAAGCCACGCACCACATGTGTTTGGCTGTCCACTGCTTTTTCTGCGAGTTGCATTAATGCTTCATCGGACTCGAAGACCGCCGGTTGCTGCGGCACTTGTCCCATTTGATAGCCGAATGCAGTGGCATCCGCATCGTGATAGCAGACTTTGGAAGACACTACCACATCACCCAGATTGAGTGAGGGCTCAAACGCACCGGCCGACCCTGTGTTGATCACCCAGTCAGGTTTGAATTGTGATAGCAGCAAGCTGGTACCAACGGCAGCAGCAACCTTACCGATGCCAGACTGAAGTAACACGATATCATGGCCTTGCAAAGTGCCAGTATAAAAGGTGCAGCCGCCTTCTTGGTGCGTGGCGCTGTTTTCCAGCTTGTCGCGCAGTAGAGTGACTTCTTGCTCCATGGCGCCAATAATGCCGATTTTCATGCTGATAATCCTGTTCGTGTAAATGCCGTTAGTGTACATGAGGCAATAAAAAAGTGCCTCCCTGAGGCACTTCTGGATAGATAACATCGATGTCTACGTGAACGATGTCGGACGATGCCTTTGGTGCGTCGCCCGCGCTATACTTCTAGGTAGTCCATGATGCCTTCTGCTGCTTTGCGACCTTCATCAATGGCCGTCACCACCAAATCGGAGCCGCGCACCGCATCGCCCCCGGCAAAAATTTTGGGGTTCGTAGTTTGGTACAAGATATCACCTTTTGCGGGCGCTTGGATTCGTCCGCGCTCATCAAGGGCGACATCGTAAGGTTCTAGCCACTCCATCGCGTGTGGCTGAAAACCAAAGGCCATGATCACCGCGTCCGCTTCCAGCACATGCTCACTGCCCTCAATTGGCTCTGGGCGGCGGCGACCCGCAGCATCAGGCTCTCCGAGCTGGGTTTTCACCACAGTGACGCCGCTAACATTGCCATTACCGTCGACTTCAATCCCTAACGGTTGCAGGTTGAACATAAAGTTCACCCCTTCTTCGCGGGCATTTTTGACCTCACGGCGCGAGCCAGGCATGTTTTCCTCATCACGACGATAGGCACAAGTGACACTGGCGGCTTGTTGACGAATCGAGGTACGGACACAGTCCATCGCGGTATCTCCCCCTCCAAGCACCACGACACGTTTCCCCGCCATATCGATGAACGGTGGAGCGTTGTCCAGAGCCATCACCTTATAGGTGTTGGAGACTAAGAAGGGCAGCGCATCAAAGACGCCGGGCGCATCTTCATTGGCGAGGCCTGCACGCATATACTTGTAGGTGCCAACCCCTAAGAAAACCGCATCGTAGTCATCGACCAAGGTTTGCATGTCGATATCTTTACCTACTTCGGTGTTGAGGCGAAACTCAACCCCCATCTCGGTAAAGACACGCTGACGATGCCGCATCACATCTTTTTCCAGCTTAAAAGATGGAATGCCAAAGGTGAGCAAGCCCCCAATTTCTGGGTAGCGGTCAAAGACCACGGGTTTTACCCCGTTGCGGACCAGTACATCGGCGCAGGCGAGTCCTGCTGGGCCGGCACCAATCACAGCGACTTTTTTATCTGTCCACTCAACATGTGACATGTCAGGCTTCCAGCCCATCTCAAAGGCTTTGTCCGTGATGTACTTTTCGACATTGCCGATGGTGACGGCGCCAAAGTCGTCGTTGAGGGTGCAGTCCCCCTCGCAGAGACGGTCTTGTGGGCACACGCGACCACATACCTCGGGCAGGCTATTGGTTTGGTGCGACAGCTCAACCGCTTCTATAATCCGACCCTCGTTGGCGAGCTTGAGCCACTGCGGAATATAGTTGTGCACTGGGCACTTCCATTCACAGTAGGGGTTGCCACAGTCAAGACAACGATCCGCTTGTGCTGACACCTCTTTTTCAGTGAAGGGTTCATAGATTTCAACGAACTCAATTTTGCGCGTTTCAATCGCTTTTTTGCGCGGGTCAATGCGCTGCACATCAATAAACTGATAGATGTTCTGGCTCATGGGTCCCTCCTTTTACTGCGCCTGAACGCGCAGCTCAGCAGCGCTGCGACTTTGGTGGCCTAATAAGGTATTCACATCAGCGGCTTTCGGTTTGACGAGGTAGAAACGGTGTACCCAAGTGTCAAAGTCATCGAGCAGCTGTTGCGCACGATCCGAGCCGGTCAGCTCGAAGTGTTGGGCTATCAGGCCACGTAAGTGCTCTTGATGGATAGCCAAAGCCTCCAACGACAGGGCTTCAACCAACTCAGGGTTGATACGACCGTTAAAATCGCCCTCTTCATCCAGCACGTATGCGAAGCCACCGGTCATCCCAGCGCCAAAGTTGACCCCGGTGCGACCGAGAATGGCCACAATGCCTCCCGTCATGTATTCACACGCATTGTCGCCCGCGCCTTCCACAATGGCATGGACGCCTGAGTTACGCACGGCAAAACGCTCACCGGCTTTACCGGCCGCAAACAATTTGCCCCCAGTGGCACCGTATAGGCAGGTGTTACCCATGATGGTGGACTCATGGCTGGCAAATGCTGAGCCGATAGGGGGCCGGATCACAATCTGTCCGCCGCTCATGCCTTTTCCGACGTAGTCGTTAGCATCCCCAATAAGGGTGATGTTCACTCCCGCGGCATTCCATACCCCGAGCGATTGGCCGGCGGTGCCTTGCAGCTGCACATCCAGCGGGTTAGCAGCCATACCGGTATTGCCGTAACGTTTGGCAATCGCACCAGACAAGCTGGCACCGACTGAACGGTCGGTATTACGAACAGACTTGTAGACACTGGCACTGTGGTTGGCCGCAATAGCTTCACCCAGTTCACTAAGCAGGGCTTGGTTAAGTTCAGCCTTGTCAAATGGCGTGTTAGGCTCACTGCAATACAAGGTCTTACCTGGCCACGGCGTTGGTGCATCGAGAATATGGCTTAGGTCGAGCTTCAGTTGCTTGGCGGTAAAGCCATCAACTGCCTCAAGGAGGTCGGTTCGACCAATCAGATCGGTAAGCTTTTCCACCCCTAGTTCGGCCAGCAGCTCGCGCACTTCTTCCCCTAGGCCTTTGAAGAAGTTCATCACTTGCTCGGGCAGGCCTTTAAAGTACTCACTACGTAAGGTTTCATCCTGAGTAGCAACGCCAGTTGCACAGTTATTGAGGTGGCAAATACGAAGGTATTTACAGCCAAGTGCGACCATAGGGGCGGTACCAAAGCCAAAGCTTTCTGCGCCTAAGATAGCGGCTTTGACAATGTCTAAACCGGTTTTTAGGCCCCCGTCGACTTGTAAACGGATCTTATGGCGCAAGCCGTTTTCAACCAGTGCTTGCTGAGTTTCAGCGAGCCCCAATTCCCACGGGCTACCTGCATATTTTACCGAGGTGAGCGGGCTGGCACCTGTCCCACCGTCGTACCCTGAGATGGTTATTAGGTCGGCGTACGCTTTGGCCACCCCGGTGGCAATGGTGCCTACGCCCGGCTCTGAAACCAGCTTAACCGACACGAGTGCCTGCGGATTAACTTGTTTGAGATCGAAGATCAGCTGGGCTAAATCCTCAATCGAGTAAATATCATGATGCGGCGGTGGCGAAATCAAGGTCACGCCGGGGACGGAGAAACGCAGTTTAGCAATTTCTGCCGTCACCTTATGGCCAGGCAGTTGTCCACCTTCTCCGGGCTTCGCGCCTTGGGCAACCTTGATTTGCAGCACATCCGCATTGGTCAGATAGTGCGGGGTGACGCCAAAACGGCCAGATGCAATCTGCTTGATGCGTGAATTGCGTTCGCTATTGAAACGACGTGGGTCTTCGCCTCCTTCGCCGGAGTTTGAGTGGCCACCTAGACGGTTCATGGCAATAGCCAGCGCTTCGTGCGCTTCCGGGCTCAAGGCACCGATAGACATCGCCGCCGAGTCAAACCGTTTGAACAGCTCCGTTGCCGGCTCTACACGCTCGAGCGCAACCGGTGAGGCCGCTTTTTTCAGTTGCATTAAATCGCGCAAGGTTGCCACAGGACGCTCATTCACGGTTTTAGCGTAGGTCTTGTAATCCATGGCCTCGCCAGATCGCACCGCGCTTTGCAAGTTGGTCACCACATCTGGGTTATACGCGTGGTATTCACCATCGTGGACATACTTAAGCAGACCGCCATGTTCAAGCGGTTTACGCTTGATCCATGCTCGGCGAGATAGGTTGATCAAATCTTGTTGGAAATCATCAAAATTGGCCCCTTGAATGCGGCTAGCCACGCCTTTAAAGCAAAGCTCAATCACATCTTGGTGCAAGCCAACCGCCTCGAACAACTGCGAGCAACGGTAAGAGGCAATGGTCGAAATCCCCATTTTTGACATGATCTTGTAAAGGCCTTTATTAATGCCATTACGGAAGTTGACCATCACATCGCGATACGGCTTATCGACGGCGCCAATATCGACCAAGTTCGCCAGTGTTTCATAGGCTAAGTAAGGATAAACCGCCGTGGCACCAAACCCGAGTAACACCGCAAATTGATGGGGATCGCGAGCACTGCCGGTTTCGATAATGATGTTGGCATCACAGCGTAGGTTTTGGTTAACCAAGCGTTTTTGCACCGCACCGACCGCCATTGCCGCAGGAATCGGCAGCGTATTTTTATTGATACTGCGGTCAGAGAGCACCACAAGAACGGTGCCATCACGGACACAACGCTCGGCCTGATCGCATAAATCGAGGATGGCTTGATGAAGATCTTTTTCGTTCGGATCGTAATTAATATCTAAAATGCTGTTGCGATAATAGGTATCGTCCAGCTCAAGCAGTTGCACCAGATCCGAGAACAAAAGAACCGGAGACTTAAACGCGACCCGCTCGGCGTGCCCATCGGTTTCACAGAACACATTCATTTCACGGCCAATACAGGTGGCCAGAGACATCACGTGGTTCTCGCGCAGCGGATCAATCGGTGGGTTAGTCACCTGGGCAAATTTTTGCCGGAAGTAATCGCTCACACAGCGTGGACGCGACGATAATACGGCCATTGGCGTATCATCACCCATGGAGCCAGTGGCTTCTTGGCCAATATCACCCAGCACTTTGACGACTTGATCCACTTCCTCATTCGACATCCCAAACAGCTTTTGATAGGTCTTAAGCTGGGCATCTTTAAGGTTACGGCTGCCTTCACTGGTGTCAGGATCTAAGTCTTCAAACGGTGTGAGACGACGGACATGTTGGTCCAGCCACTCACGATACGGATGACGGCTTTTTAGCTCATCATCGATTTCACCTGAGTGCCAAATCTTCCCTTCGCGGGTATCGATCACTAAAAGCTCACCCGGGCCCACGCGGCCTTTTTCTGACACTTCGTCAGGTGCGTAATCCCAGATCCCAATCTCGGAGGCGAGGGTAATAAACTTATCTTTGGTAACCACATAGCGCGCCGGACGCAGGCCGTTGCGGTCAAGATTACAGGCGGCATAGCGGCCGTCTGACATCACGATGCCCGCCGGCCCGTCCCATGGCTCCATATGCATGGAGTTAAAGTCATAAAATGCGCGCAGTTCATCATCCATGTCTGGGTGATTTTGCCATGCGGGCGGCACCAGTAAGCGCATAGCCCGGAATAAGTCCATCCCACCGGCGAGAAAAACTTCCATCATGTTGTCGAGGCTTGAGGAATCAGATCCTGATTCATTCACAAACGGGGCGGCTTGATGTAAGTCAGGCAACAAAGGGGAGTTAAATTTGTATGCACGTGTGCGTGCCCACTGACGGTTCCCCTCAATGGTGTTGATTTCGCCGTTGTGGGCAAGGTATCTAAAGGGTTGTGCGAGCGGCCAGCGTGGTTGAGTATTGGTACTGAAACGCTGGTGGAACAAGCAGATAGATGACTCTAAGCGCAGATCCGCGAGATCGGTGTAAAAACGTGGCAGATCCGCTGGCATACACAACCCTTTGTAAACAATGGTTTGTGTGGATAGGCTGGTGACATAAAAGTCAGCATCGTCTGCCAAGGCTTGTTCTGCACGGCGACGCGCAATATACAGGCGTCGCTCTAAATCGCGTGCGCGCCAGCCTGCTGGACCATTGATAAACACTTGTTCAATGACCGGTTGAGACTGTTTGGCGATATCCCCGAGTACATCTGGGTTGGTCGGTACGGTTCGCCATCCCACCACTGATAGCGTTTCAGCGTTGATTTCTTGCTCGAAGCGTTGTTTGGCTTGTTGGGCTTTTGCCGGATCGGCACTGAGAAAAATCATGCCGACCGCATATAGGCGGCTCAGCTTCCATTGGTTTTGCTCAGCAATAAGGCGGAAAAAGCGGTCGGGCTTTTGCAGTAGTAGCCCACAACCATCGCCTGTCTTGCCGTCAGAGTTGATGCCACCTCGGTGGGTCATGCGGTCAAGTGCAGCGATAGCAGTACGAACCAGTTTGTGGCTGGGCTCCCCCTCTTGATGGGCGATAAGGCCAAAACCACAGTTATCTTTTTCCAGCATTGGGTTGTACAGCGACATTGCAATTCTCCCTTGCTACTGCGTTACGCGCAGTGATTGCATTTATTGTCGTGATCCTCCTGACCACTCTGAACAGATTCGCTTTGTGACTGTGCGCTCGTTATGTTGTGATTTTTTAACGAGAAAAGTCGGTGATTTACACTCTAACTCACTGTTTTATCGATGGATTGACAGAGAATACACAGGCAAAGCGCTATTCAGCGACCTTCCAAATTAACGGTAAACCTTGCAAAGGTCAAATTTTTATATGCATCCTTTATGCATGGCAATAGAAGTATGTCTTTATTGTAAATAACTGATATAAAAGTGTTTATTGTGGTTTTCTTGATGAATAATATCTATTCGCAATTATGCCATTTTGTTAAATAATTATTAAATAAAAGGCGAATTCGAGTAGATATTCTAGCTTTGATGATGAATAAAGAAGGGTGCGTTATATGCTTTCTCTTTCATAGCAAAAAGCACTGTCAATTGATGTAATAAAATAACAAATGATATTCGCAAAGCTGTGAACAGGACAATCACGCGTTCTATCAAAACTGTGGCAGAATACGTCGCCGGTAAGGTAGGGCGTGAATACGATCAAGGACAGTAATAAGGCAGACAGGAGTGGCATGGCGTTTTTTAGTTTTAGCTTGGTTTTCGTGTTAGGCGCTTTGCTTGGCTACGGTTGGCGCGCGCGTCGAGCGACACTGGCGTTATCCGATTGGCGGGTTTACATGGCCGGGTTAGACACGCCACATGCGATTGTCACGGCCGATGATGGTGATATCTTGTATGCCAATGCACCTTGTGTGGAGTCTTTTTCGCTGGTAGGTAGCCACAACCGGTTTAAAACCGCCAATGAAAAACAACAGCAAGCGGTGCGCGCTTTTATTGTGGCGCAGCGTTGGCCTCAGCCATTTTCTAATGTTGAAGCCAAAGTCAGAGCCCCGGGCGCGAATCGGGTGCGGGTTGAGGTGACCTTATCTGGCTTGCCGATCCGCTGTCGCGGCAAGCGTGCCTGGCTCATTTCATTTTCTGCCTCTGAGTCCAACACGCAATGGCACCTGCAGCAACAAGAACAAGGTGTGCTTTTAAGCGTGATTAATTCCTTGGCGGAGCTCGTATGCTTTCAAGATGTTGAGGGAAACGTGGTGGGTACGAACGCCGCCTTTGACCGCTTCTGGCAGGGCCGAGAGCAGGAAGCAGTGCTTTGGCAAGCCGGTGAGCCGCTTTCCGAGCCGCGAACAGTACGTACCTGGGCGACACAACATCATGATCAGAGCTGCTTATTGGAAACGAATATCACAACGCTTAAAAATGATAAGCAGGAAGTGATAGGCACATTGAGTATTAGCCATGATGTGACCAATTGGCACCAGATGCAGGAGCGGTTACAAAAAGAAGCACAACAGCGTCACTCGGTTGAGCAAGTGCTGGAGCAGCGAAGTAACTTGCTCAGTGCGATTTTCCAAGCGAGTGTCGACCCTATCGGTATTTTTGATCAAGACTATTATCACTTGGCGTGTAATCAAGCGTATGCCGATGCGCTTGGCACCACCATTGAAGCGCTCGAGAATGCACCGGCGCAATATGTGGTAGATCCGGAGATATTTGATCAACACAAAGCGCGTGATAAACAGGTGCTAGAAACGGGTGGAACCATTACCTATGAAGATGTCATTTTAACGGATACGGGTGAGCAAACTTGGTATGAGGTGACCAAGTCACGCATTCAAGATCCGGTCACGTTGGCACCGGCTGTGCTGCTGATGGCACGAGATATCACCGAACGGAAAGAGACACAACAACAGTTAGCCGATGCCATCATGGCACTGCAGGAGCTCAGCTTTGTTGATAGCCTTACTCAAGTGGCTAACCGACGCAGTCTTGACGAGCAATTGAGCACGCTGTGGCGTTCACACGCCAGAGAGCAGACCCCCCTGGCGTTTATTCTTTGCGATATAGATCATTTTAAGCTTTACAACGATCACTATGGTCACCAGCAGGGTGACTGGGCCTTACAGCAAGTGGCCAAGGCGCTAAAATCGTCCGTTCATCGCCCGATGGATATGGTTGCCCGTTATGGGGGGGAAGAATTTGCGATTGTCTTACCACAGACAGGGCTAAACGGCGCGATGGATGTGGCTGAACGGGCGAGGCAAGCGATATTAGCGGCGAACATCGAACACTTGGACGCGGCATCCACCCAGCAACTGACGATGAGCCTGGGGGCGGCGTGTATGATCCCAGCGCCGGATCAAGATTATGGCGATTTGGTACAATGCGCGGATCGTGCGTTATATCAAGCCAAGCGACATGGCCGCAATCGTGTGAGTGTGCTGCAAGGTGCCTCTCATTCTCGCCCATCAAACAAGCAACGAGCCTCGGTGGCTGAATCAATTCACTTCGAATCTGGCGGTTAATAAGCCTATATGAAACAACTTAAAGTCCTTGCCCAATATTACGTCGACTTGCTGGTCAAGTTAGGCATAGTGCGCTTTAGCATGCTACTGGCTTTGGCGCTCGTGGCGCTCGCGGTAGTGGTGCAAGTGGGGATTACCTTAGTCCTTGAGGGCACGGTTCAAAATATTGATATCATTCGCTCGGTTTTCTTTGGACTGGTGATCACGCCGTGGGCGGTTTATTTTTTGTCGGTGGTGGTTGATCAACTGGAGGAGTCTCGTCAGCGGTTATCAAAACTGGTTTCTAAGCTGGAAGAAATGCGTGCGCGTGATATGCGCCTTAACCGCCAACTCACCGAAAATATTGAGCAACTCAACTCGGAAATAGAAGAGCGTGAGAAAGCGGAGAGTGCGCGGCAGCAGGCGATTAAAGATCTTGAAAATGAAGTTTATCAGCGTGAAAAAGCGCAGTTGGAGCTGGCGGAGCAAACCGCCTTACTCCGCTCTTTCATTGATGCTTCCCCGGATTTGATTTATTACCGCAACGCTGATGGTCAGTTCTCGGGTTGTAACCGAGCGATGGAAGAGCTAACCGGTTATGACGAGAAAACGCTCAAAGGGCTGACACCTTGGGACGTTTATCGCGAAGATATCGCTGAAAAAGTGGTCGAAACCGACCAGCAAGTGTTTGACGCCAATGTGTCGATAACCTACGAGCAATGGCTTGAATATCAAGACGGGCGTAAAGCCTATTTTGAATTGCGCAAAGTGCCTTTCTTTGCCCGAGATGGGCGGCACCTTGGACTGCTTGGTTTTGGGCGAGAAATTACCGAGCGTAAGCGCTACCAAGATGCGCTGGAAAAAGCGAGCCGAGAAAAAACAGCGTTTATTTCCACCATTAGTCATGAATTGCGCACCCCGCTTAACGGGATTGTTGGCCTAAGCCGCATGTTGCTGGAGTCAAACTTGGATGATAAGCAACGTAATTATCTGCGGACGATTTATGTCAGTGCGATCACTTTGGGAAATATTTTTAACGACATCATCGATTTAGACAAATCTGATCGCAAACGTCTTTCTCTGCATCCCACCAGTGTGGATTTAAATGAATTTGTTACCGAAATCGACAATATTTCAGGGTTGATGGCCGAGCAAAAGGGCTTACGTTTTGAACTTGAGCGAGTGACCGAACTCCCTGACTATGTGGCGGTTGATACGACGAGGCTGCGGCAAATCCTATGGAATCTCGTCGGTAATGCGGTCAAATTTACCAAGCAAGGCTGTGTGATCATTACAGTCAGCGCGGAAGTGGACGGTGACCAAGTCCATTTATGCTTTGACGTTGAAGACAGTGGTATCGGGATCCCCGCGGATGAACAAGACAAGATTTTTGCCATGTATTACCAAGTTAAACAGGCAGGGGAAAACCTACATGCCGTTGGGACAGGTATTGGCTTGGCGGTATCGCGCAAATTGGCCCGTTTGATGGGGGGGGATATTACCCTCGACAGTGAAGAGGGCGAGGGGAGTACCTTTACGGTTACCGTCAAGGTGCCATTGAGTGAGCCTGGAGAAGACGAAACACCGGCACTCACCCCAGTGGAAAGCAGGCTGCGTATTTTATTGGTGGAGGATATTGAGCTCAATATTACTGTTGCTACCAGCTTGCTTGAGAGTTTGGGGCACCAGGTGACCGTCGCTCGCGATGGGCAGTCGGCGTTAGATGTGTTCTCGCCAGACGCGTTTGATCTGGCGCTGCTCGACATTCAACTGCCCGATATGACCGGTTTTGATATCGCGGCTACTTGGCGAGAGCAGTATGCGCAACTGCCACCTTTAGTTGCGCTGACCGCCAATGTTATTAATGACAAAAATAGCTATCTTGCCAACGGAATGGACGATGCGATCAGCAAACCCATTAGTGTGAGTGCGCTTAACCAGGTGATTGAGCAGTATGCTTTGTCATCAAACATGGTGACAGACGTCGAGAGTGTGAATGAGCCCGCGCCGAGCCGTCCTATCGCGAATGAACAAGCAGAGCGGTTACTCGATATGGATATGCTCACTGGGTATGTGGAGTTAGTGGGTATAGACCCTGTGAAACAAAGCATTGAGATGTTTGAGTCAACCATGCCAGAGTACATCGCCATCCTCGACTCGAATATGACGGCACGAGATCAAGAAGGCATTGTTTCTGAAGCGCACAAAATTAAGGGCGCTGCAGGATCGGTGGGACTCAAGCATATTCAAAAAGTGGCGCAAAAAGCACAGTCACCCGACCTCCCCGCGTGGTGGGAAAACATTGCGGATTGGATTGATGAAATCAAAGATGGTTATCAGCACGATCTGGATGTGCTCAAAGCATGGTTAGACGAGCAAGCGTAGCGCTTCTGGCTGGCGAGCCCACTGAGAAACCAGCAAGCGACAAAGAGAAAAAAGGCGCCTTAATCGGCGCCTTTTTCTTGAGTTCGACACGCAGTCATTAAACCATGCACTGTCTCTCAACGACTCTTTATTGCTCTTCGATTTCACCGCAGAAGCGATAACCTTCACCATGAATGGTCGCAATGATCTCTGGTGTGTCATTGTGCGATTCGAAATGTTTACGGATCCGGCGGATCGTGACATCCACGGTACGATCGTGCGGCTTAAGTTCACGACCCGTCATTTTCTTAAGCAGCTCAGCACGCGTCTGAATTTTGCCTGGGTTTTCACAGAAGTGAAGCAGGGCGCGGAACTCAGAGCGAGGCAGCTTAAAGGTTTCCCCTTCTGGGTTAATGAGCGAGCGACTGTTGATGTCGAGTGTCCAACCGTTAAAGACATACACGTCGACGTTACGCTTTTCTTCGCTGTCGTTGACACTGCTCATGGCACGTGTGAGCAGGTTACGCGCACGGATAGTCAGTTCGCGTGGGTTGAATGGTTTGGTAATGTAGTCGTCGGCACCGATTTCGAGCCCGAGAATCTTGTCGACTTCATTGTCACGCCCAGTGAGGAACATCAGCGCCATGTCACCTTGTTCACGCAATTCGCGCGCGAGCAACAAGCCGTTTTTACCTGGCAAGTTAATATCCATGATCACTAAGTGAACATGATGGTTAGACAGGACTTGATGCATTTCGTCGCCATCGCTGGCTTCAAACACATTGTAACCTTCCGCTTCAAAGATACTTTTCAGCGTGTTACGTGTGACCTGTTCATCTTCTACAATCAGAATTTGCGGGGTTTGCATTGGCGATACCTAATATCTAAATAGAATCCGGTTGCACTTCACAGTCTAGACCGTCTAGCCTGTGAAAAAAATTTACAAAAATGCGAGGAGTGTCTACCGCGAACCTCGCAACTAACATATGGCACGCCATCCATAGAGAAGTGTTCGTCGATGCTAGACAACGCACCGTGAGTTCCAGCTTAAGACGGGGCGTGGCAGTATGAGTGCACCACCAAGCCAATCACTCTGATATCCATTAATTATCGCCAATTGTATTCATTTAACAGCACGCTAACAATATATTAGGATAAGGGTTGATGATTTTTTTCATCCTTTATTGACCCCAATCAAAAGCATGTTAAATGTCAGTTAGCGACGCGTTTTAACTTAACTTTCTGAATAATGACGCATAATTAGTCACTAAGCATAGTATGCGTTACGAGTAGGTGTAAACAATGTGTGATCCTGATAACCAGCAAGAATTGTGGAAAACTTACCAATCTATCGCGTTTCACGCTCCTCAAGCGCCAGATGCCGAAGCATTTGCTATTCTTACCGCATTTAATCCGCGTAGCCAACCTTTATCTGAGAAAGAGAATCAATCGCGTAATGCTCAGCTTGAAAGTGCAATGACACAACAAGGGATACGCTATTGGCCAATGAATGGTGGGGCGCCGGATGGGAGTTGGTATGAGCCGGGTTTTGCGGTTGCTTTGGATAAGCACGAAGCCATGTTATTGGCGCAACAATGGCAACAAAATGCCATCTATTGGGTAGAGAATGATAGTTTATGGTTGTTGCCTGTTTTGATGGATGCGTTCACACCGCAATCACTGAACGTGCGTTTTTCATCCTTGTTCACGGCAGCCACACATTAACTCTTTCCCTCAACGAAAAAGGAGAAAGGCATCATGGACGATAAATTGCCGGACTTATGTGACAGCCACCCGGAGGCGGTGCAATGGATCCCACTGCAGTGGCAGGACTATGGGGCCCAGTGCTGCTTTGAAGGCCGAGTTCGTACAGTACGTTGCTATCACGATAATTCCAAAGTGAAGGCGATGCTGGCTACCCCAGGTGAGGGCCAGGTGCTGGTAGTGGATGGCTCTGGTGCGATGGATAGAGCCTTGCTGGGCGATCTTATCGCACAAAGCGCTGTTGATAATGGGTGGGCAGGCGTCGTCATCGTTGGGCCGGTTCGCGATACGGCGACGCTAGCGACCTTGCCGATCGGTATTAAGGCACTGGGTGTCTGTCCAATTAAAACGCAAAAACGCGATCAGGGCGATGTGGATGTTGCGTTAGCGTTAAACGGCGTATCTGTGAGAGCAGGTGATTATCTGTATGCCGATCAAAATGGCGTGATTGTGTGTGCAGAGCCACTGGTCAGTTAATCTGGGCGGCGGGTTAAAAGTGCAATCCAACCCCGAGTTGATAAATCGATTCGGGGGAGGTTTCGGGACGAAACTCGACATCTAGCCCGGCATTCACATCAATCGACTCACTCAACTGGTAGCGACTGCTGACGCCCCACTGATCGATCAGGGTATCGTCATTATCGCGGCTAATTTGGCTCGAAAGACGCAGCTTGTCGGTAAAACGGTACTCAATCCCGCTTAACAACCCTTGTTGCGTGGTGTGTTGGTCGTTTTCGCTTTTCAGTTGCGTGCCCATATAAACAGATACATTACTGAGTGGGTAACGATAGCCTGACTGAATGGTCCAACTGTCAAAACCTTGTGTGGCCGATGGGATAGACTGAATAAAGAAGTGATCAGCTGTCCCAGCTGGCAGCGTTTGCCAAGTTAACGGTTGGCCCCACGCAGGCGCTGCCACAGCTTGTAAGACGAGGGTCAACAGTCCTAGTTGTTTTATACTCAAATCCTGTGCCTCATTGTTCTTTTTAGGCTTAGCTCAGTCTTAGAAGACGCTGATGCGTTGCGATCAGTGTAGACAAAAAATAGATACTACTGCCGAATTTTGTCTCTCTCCTCACACGTGCCGATAAAGGTCGATAGACTAAGATGCCAATATATTGACGGTTTGCCACTTTATTGGCGCAAAAAGGCGGTAAATCGCCAGTGTGCGGTTAACACATGATGACTGAGCAAATATTAGGCCGTTTTTGGTGAGAGCGTCGCGTGTCCTAACCGGTTTTCTTCACTGTAGGGACGCACATCATGAAAATGCCCGGCCTTTACCTGGCTTTGCAGTTGCTGCCAGTAACCAGCTTCGAACAGCTCTGGGTGGAGGCGATCAAACTCGTCGGCAACGGTACGATTAACCAGTAAAAATGTGCGAAATTCTTCTGGGAATACGTCATTTTCGCCCACGCTGTACCAAGGCTCTGCAGCCAGTTCATCTTCTGGGTAGCGAGGTGGCGGAATATGGCGAAAGTTTACCTCAGTGAGATACGCTATTTCATCGTAATCATAGAAAATGACCCGATTGTGACGACTGACCCCAAAGTTTTTAAACAGCATATCGCCGGCAAAGATGTTGGCGGCGGCTAATTCTTTGAGTGCATCGCCATATTCTTGTACGGCTTGGGTGATCGCGTCCGGCTCGGCTTTTTCGAGATAAATATTTAACGGGATCATGCGCCTTTCCATGTAGAGATGGCGAATGCGCACTTCGTTGTCGGTGACGTTAACGCAGGAGGGGGCAACCTCGAGGAGTTCATCAATTAAGGCGTCACTAAAGCGGTCACGGGGAAAAATAAAGTTACGGTATTCTTGGGTATCGGCCATGCGTCCAACCCGATCGTGTTCTTTAACCAGGCGGTACTTTTCCCTTACTTGGGCGTGGGTCATTTGCTTTTGCGGGGCAAACTTGTCTTTGATGATCTTAAACACAAACCCATAGGAAGGCAGAGTAAATACTGACATCACCATTCCTTTGACCCCAGGCGCGATATCAAACAAGTCATCCGAGTTATCCAGGTGGTAAAGAAACTCACGGTATAACTCGGTTTTTCCGTGCTTTTGGCAGCCGATSGCGGTGTAGAGCTCKGCGGGCGTTTTGTTGGGCATCAGCTGGTTAAGGAAGTCCACCAACGCCGCCGGCACAGGGGCGTAGACCATGAAGTACGAGCGGGCAAAACCAAACACGATGCTGACATCATCACTGTCGGTAATACAGGCGTCGATGTACAGCTCCCCTTGCTCGGAGATCGCGAGCGGCAGCACCAAAGGCCGGCGCTGGTTAGCCATATCGAGTCGGCCGATAAGGTAAGCGCCTTTATTACGGAAAAAAGGCTGACGAACCATTTCGAGGGTAAAGCTCATGGTAAGTTGCGGGCCAAACCGCGCTTGGAGTATTTGTGTCACACGTTTGAGATCGCCGCTTTTATCCCGCCAAGGTAGGGTAAACGGGGTGCTATCGAGCATCCGCTCTAAGGTGGCGTAAATGCCGGCTTGCGATTGGAAGCGTCTTAATAAAGGGGTTGGATATTTGGGGATCCGCCCCCCTTGGGAGCTTTGCACGAACAGCTTATCGCGACGGATATTGCGGTGTTCAAAGATCCGGCAATACACAGAGTTAAAGAAACTCTCAGCGATATCGTAACGCGGGTAATCATCAAGCAAGGTGACATAAGCCGCTTTGACTGCCATCAAAAAGGAGCGTGTGGCGTGCGCTTTGCCGAGCATGGCTCCTAGTTGTTGACTGACCAAACCAACATGATGGTCGTAGAACTGGATACGCGTTTTAAGCGCTTGTTGAACACTTTTCCAGTCTTGTTGCTCAAAGCGCTCCTGCGCACCGGAGGTGACATCGAGAAACCGGCCATACATAGCATCCGAGCCTTGTAGTATGGTATTGGCGACTAACTGGGCCATCGCTTCTTGGGTCATTCGCGCTCCTTGCGATCTGGTTGCTCCCTTGTTCAAGCTCGCAGAGTTTTGTTGAAAAAGCAATCAGGATAACTTTTTTGTTGACCTAAGCAACATGATTCGATACACCTAGAGAGAATCAAACAAAACAAATGATATACGCAACACACATGCAACTAACGATCAGCACCCAGACCACCACAACCACCATTATTATTACTGGCACATCATGTGTTGGTGCGGGCTGATACGCACAGAATTTCCAAAAAAGCCCGTACCTTCCCAGGTACGGGCTTTTTTTTATCTTAAAAGAGAGGTCCCAAACGGATGCGAGTTTTAAAATTTGGTGGCACGTCGCTGGCCGATGCTGAGCGCTTCAGTCGCGCTGCCGATATCATTGTCAGTAACCAGGGGCAGAGCGAGGTGTCTGCCGTGTTATCCGCCCCAGCGAAGGTGACAAACATCCTCGTTTCAGTGGTTGAGAACACGGTCAAACATGGTGAAGCGGAATTGCCGCTTAAAGAGCTAGAGCAGCTTTTCGTCGGCTTGTTTCATGGCCTAGCGGAGCGTCAACCCAACCTCGATACCCAGCCACTTTTCGATAAATTAACGCGCAGTCTCGGCCAGCTTCGCCAATATGTGCATGGCATGAGCTTATTGGGCTTATGCCCAGATAGCACCTATGCACGTGTCGTCAGTAAAGGTGAGCGTTTGTCGGTCGCAGCGATGCATGCTCTACTCGAGGCGCGTGGGTATGCAGTGTTCGACATTGACCCGGTGGAATACTTTGCCGCGTCGGGCAGTCACTTAAGTGCTGAAGTCGACATCGAAGTCTCATCGCAACGCTTCAAACAATCGCCCATCCCGGCGAAACACATTGGTCTAATGCCAGGGTTTATGGCGGGGAATGAAAATGGCGAGCTGGTGACCCTAGGACGGAATGGCTCAGACTACTCTGCCGCGGTACTCGCAGCGTGTGTACGTGCCGAGTGTTGCGAGATTTGGACAGATGTCGATGGGGTGTACAACTGTGACCCTCGCCTCGTACCGGATGCGCGCTTGCTAAAATCGCTGAGCTATCAAGAAGCGATGGAGCTGTCTTACTTTGGCGCGAAAGTGTTACACCCCAAAACCATCGCACCGATTGCGCGCTTTCATATCCCTTGTTTAATTAAAAACGCGGCGAACCCGCAAGCAGAAGGCACCTTAATTGGTGAGGATAGCGGGGAGGACAAGCTTGCGATTAAGGGCATCACTACCTTAAGCGATTTGAGCATGGTCAACCTATCAGGCCCGGGTATGAAAGGCATGGTAGGGATGGCATCACGCGTATTTGGTGCGATGTCATCGGCGGGGGTGTCGATTGTGTTGATTACCCAATCCTCTTCTGAGTACAGCATCAGTTTTTGTATTCAAAGCCAGGACAAAGAAAAAGCCGACAAGGTGCTGAGTAATCATTTTGAGCTTGAACTGAAAGATGGTCTGCTTGAGCCTGTCGAGTTTATGGATAATTTGTCGATTGTCTCTTTGGTGGGCGATGGCATGCGCACATCGAAAGGTGTTGCCTCGCGCTTTTTCACCTCGTTGGCAGAAGTCAATGTCAATATCGTTGCGATTGCTCAAGGTTCATCGGAACGCGCTATTTCTGCGGTGGTGCCTTCAGAGCGAGTCTCTGAGGCGGTTAAAGCCTGTCATGAGAACTTATTTAATAGCCAGCATCATTTGGATGTGTTTATCGTCGGTGTCGGTGGTGTGGGGGGGGAGCTGATTGAGCAAATCCGCCGCCAACAAGCCAAGCTCCAGCAACAAGGCATTGTGATGCGGGTCTGTGGCTTAGCGAACAGCAAAGGGATGTGGCTTAACAGCCAAGGCATTGATCTAAATAGCTGGCGTGATGAACTCCCCAACCACCTGTCTACGTTCAGCTTAGCGGGGATGATCCAGCTAGTTCAGCGTAATCATATCATTAACCCTGTGTTGATCGATTGCACCGCTGATCAACAGGTCGCCGATCAATATGCTGATTTCTTGCGTGCAGGCTTTCACGTGATTACCCCTAATAAGAAAGCCAATACCAGCAGCATGGCTTACTATCACCAGTTGCGTCAGGCGGCCCGCGCGACGCACCGCAAATTTATGTATGAGACTACAGTGGGCGCAGGCCTGCCGGTAATTGAAAACCTACAAAACTTGATTGCGGCAGGGGATGAGCTGTCACGCTTTTCTGGGATCTTATCGGGATCGCTTTCCGACATTTTCGGCAAGTTAGATGACGGCGCCAGCTTTAGTGAGGCGACCAAGATCGCGCGTGAAAACGGTTTTACTGAGCCGGATCCGCGTGACGATCTATCGGGCATGGACGTGGCACGTAAGCTGTTGATTCTGGCACGTGAAGCTGGCATGGAGCTTGAGCTTGATGATGTTGAGGTCGAACCTGCGCTTCCGCCTGGCTTTGATCAGTCCGGTGATGTGGAAACCTTTATGGCGCGTTTGCCGCAAGCCGATGAATATTTTAAACAATGGTCCGAGGCTGCCGCCAAAGAAGGCAAAGTATTGCGCTATATTGGTGGTATCGAAGAAGGACGCTGTTTCGTCAAAATCCAAGCGGTATCTGACGATGACCCCATGAACAAAATCAAAGAGGGTGAGAACGCATTGGCTTTTTATAGCCGGTACTATCAGCCGATTCCTTTGGTGCTGCGAGGCTATGGCGCGGGAACCGCAGTGACCGCCGCCGGGGTGTTTGCGGACTTAATGCGTACACTGGGTTGGAAGTTAGGAGTCTAGTTATGGCAGTCCGTGTTTATGCACCTGCATCGATTGGTAATGTCAGTGTGGGATTTGATGTCTTAGGGGCAGCGGTGAGTCCTGTCGACGGCAGTTTATTGGGCGATGTGGTGGAAGTGGCAGACGGTGGAAACCACGCTTTTTCATTGCGCTGCCAAGGCCGCTTTATCGATAAGCTACCCGCTAATCAGCAGGATAATATCGTTTATCAGGCGTACTTGGCCTATGCCGAGGCGCTTAAAAGCCATGACTTGGCGGTGAAACCCGTTGCCATGGTGCTTGAAAAGAATATGCCGATTGGGTCAGGACTTGGCTCCAGTGCATGCTCGATTGTCGCCGCGCTCGAAGCGTTGAATCGCTTTCATGACCATGCGCTCGATGAGACTCGCATGTTAGCGCTGATGGGAGAAATGGAAGCGTCCATCTCCGGTAGCTTACATTATGACAATGTCGCGCCTTGTTATCTTGGTGGCGTGCAGCTCATGCTGGAAAGCCAAGGGGTGATCAGTCAAGCGGTGCCACACTTTGAAAACTGGTATTGGGTGATGGCGTATCCGGGCATCAAGGTGTCGACGGCAGAAGCACGCACCATCTTGCCCGCCCAGTATCGCCGGCAAGATGTGATCGCCCATGGGCGCTATCTCGGCGGCTTTATTCATGCGTGTCACACGCAACAGCCTAAGCTCGCGGCGAGTTTAATTTGCGATGTGATTGCTGAACCGTACCGACAAAAACTGCTGCCGGGGTTTGTTGAAGCGCGCGAGTATGCCGCCAGTTGTGGCGCATTGGCGACGGGGATTTCCGGTTCAGGGCCAACCCTATTTAGCATTTGTGACGATAGACAGGTGGCAGAGCGTGTCGCGCAATGGTTACGCGAGCACTATATACAAAATGATGATGGCTTTGTTCATGTATGTCGCATTGATGGACAGGGCGCGAAAGAAATAGGAAGTCAGGCATGAAGCTTTATAACATCAAAGATCACAGTGAAACCGTGTCATTCTCTCAGGCGGTCCAGCAAGGTTTAGGTCGTGGCCAAGGGCTCTTTTTTCCCGAGAGCTTGCCCCACTTCGAGGACATTGAGGCATTACTGGCCATGCCTTTGGTGGCGCGCAGTAGCGAAATTTTATCTGCATTAATTGGCGATGAGCTGCCTAAACAGCAAGTGAGTGAACTGGTTAAAAACGCATTTAGCTTTGCTGCACCGCTTACCCAGGTGAAAGATAATATTCACGCGCTAGAGCTTTTCCATGGCCCGACGCTCGCCTTTAAAGACTTTGGTGGCCGTTTTATGGCGCAGTCGCTGGCAGCGGTCTCTGATGGCAAAAAGATCACCATCCTCACGGCAACATCTGGGGATACCGGGGCGGCTGTTGCCCATGCGTTCTACGGTATTGATAATATCGATGTCGTCATCTTGTACCCGAAAGGCAAAATCAGCCCGCTGCAGGAAAAACTCTTTTGCACACTCGGCGGCAATATCCATACGGTCGCGATTAATGGCACCTTTGACGATTGTCAAAGCTTGGTCAAGCAAGCCTTTGATGATAGCGAGCTTCGTCAGGCCATTGGTCTTAACTCGGCTAACTCCATCAACATTAGCCGCTTAATGGCCCAGATTTGTTACTACTTCGAGGCGGTGGCGCAGCTCCCTCCGCATAAACGCGATCAGGTGGTGATATCGGTGCCAAGTGGTAACTTTGGTAACCTCACGGCCGGTTTGCTTGCTAAAGCGATGGGGCTGCCGATTAAGCGCTTTATTGCGGGTACCAATGCCAATGACACGGTACCGCGCTATTTGGACTCGGGGGAATGGTCTCCGCAGCAAACGGTCGCCACCTTATCCAATGCCATGGACGTGAGTCAGCCTAACAACTGGCCACGTATCGAAGAGCTTTTCCGCCGAGAGCAGTGGACGTTGAGTGAACTTGCCTCAGGGCGTGCTGACGATGAGGAAACGGCTGAGAGCTTAAAATCGCTCTCTCACGCGGGCTATTTGTGTGAACCGCATGGTGCGATTGCTTACCGTCTGCTGGCTGAGCAGCTTGAACCAGGAGAAGAGGGGATCTTCTTGTGCACCGCCCACCCGGCGAAATTTAAAGAGTCGGTGGATGCCATTTTGGATAAAGATATCCCCCTGCCTGGGCCGCTCGCGAAACACGCGAAAATGACGCTGCTTTCTCGTGAGCAAGAGGCGGATTTCCAAGTGCTACGAGACTACCTATTAGACATTAATGGCTAACGGGTAGAAGCAACGCACTCCAGCCTATGCCTGAAAAAAAACAGCCCGCGATAGCGGGCTGTTTCAGTGTAAGCGCTCTTGCGAAAAGCAATGCGCTTATAGTGAGCTGGTAAAGGTACGTGTAATGACGTCGCGCTGCTGTTCAGGCGTCAGTGAGTTAAAACGTACCGCATAACCGGAGACGCGAATGGTCAGCTGTGGGTATTTCTCTGGGTGCTTTGCTGCATCTTCCAGCGTTTCACGCTTCAATACGTTGACGTTAAGATGCTGGCCGCCTTCGTTGACCGCTTGTGTCTCGATATTCACCTCGCGGTAATCGAATTCACCCAAAGAAGATAGGGCAACTTCCTGATCCGCTTCAAAGCCTTGTTTAGCACAAACACAACGCGCTTGATCGGTGTCTTTATCAATCAACCAAATAGAATTAACGAGTTCATCATTGGCCGCTGAGGTTACTTGAATACCAGTGATCATGGCCTATCCCCTTTTATGATAGTGACTTTTATGATGTAAGATTTCATCATTTAGAGTGCCTATATATACCCTTTAAAGAGTGGGGTTTTATTGACCTAAATCAAGTTTATCTCATAATTAACATTATGATATTTATCTTATATCAATCTTTTTTGAACTACAGTGAGGACTGTAGCACGGCCGCTTCCGCACTGCGAGTCTTACGGGTAATTTTTGATTTGTAATGTAGTAATTAAATTACAAATGAAAGTGGCGTGTGCGCAAACAAGTGTGTGCAAAAAAGAGGCAAATTTGCACCACTTGTGCTCATTGTGTGACTTAGGCTGATCAGCTTATAGGCTAACACCATGAATTTGTTGCTTTTATAAAGTTGGCATTAAAATTTCATTGCTAATGATGAATCCACAATGATGAGGAATGCCCCATGATTAAGCCAACCATGACGCGTGCGAGCTTACCGACCCCTAACCGCGCGGTACAAGGCCGCTGTCAGCGTCATTACCACTCACACACCGAACGAACAAAAGATCGTTGCACACACTGATTTTGCCATGCTGCCTCGTTAGAATAGCGCCAATATAATCAAAAGGAGCAACCATGACTCAGGCGCAAACGTGGCAGCAAGTATTGGCTGATGAGAAACAACAAGCGTATTTCCGAGAAACCCTTGCCTATGTTGAACAAGCACGTGCCAAGGGGGTGACGGTTTTTCCTCCGAAGGAAGATGTGTTTAATGCCTTTCGTTACACCGAGTTGGGCGAGGTGAAAGTCGTGATTCTGGGTCAAGATCCTTATCACGGGCCGAACCAAGCGCACGGGCTGTGCTTTTCTGTGCGACCGGGTGTGAAAACACCACCGTCATTGGTCAATATCTACAAGGAGCTTGCCACCGATATTGAAGGCTTTACGCCACCTTCTCACGGTTACTTGAAAAGCTGGGCGGAACAAGGTGTGTTGTTGCTTAATACTGTGCTCACCGTTGAGCAAGGAAAAGCGCACTCACACGCCAAACTGGGTTGGGAAACCTTTACTGATCGTGTCATCGATGCGGTAAACCAGCAGTGCCAAGGCGTGGTGTTCTTATTATGGGGCGCGCACGCCCAGAAAAAAGGTAAAGCGATCGATCGTCAGCGCCACCATGTGCTCACCGCGCCTCACCCGTCACCGCTGTCTGCGCATCGTGGCTTTTTTGGTTGTCAGCACTTTTCACAAACCAATGCGTTGCTTCAGGCGCAAGGGAAGACGCCCATTGATTGGCAGCCTTATCTCGAGGCGGAGTAGGCGCAGTCGCTGAGGAGCGATGAAAAAAAGGTGCTCGGTGAGCACCTTTTAGCAATCCTATGTTGAGGGTGAGTTAATCGAGGTCCAGTTGAGAGAAATCGCCAAAAATATCGATTTCTTCCAATTCTTTTTTTAGCCGCTGTTTGTCTTTCAGCGCTTCAATTTCTCTCCATTTACGTTTGACTGGTTTCGCGCGTCCGTTGCGTTGTGGCTTGTCTTGCTCGAACAGATCGTTAAAGGCAATGTTTTCCATAGTCACCTCTTTTTCACCTTGCGGTCAGATTTTAAATACCACAGCTACCCCTAACGTAAAATTGAAGTATTTCTCATTTGTGGCAGTCCGATGAAGTTTTTATGAGACCGCAATCACTGATTTTTAAAATGAGTGACTGTTGCCCCAGCCGTGATGGGTTTGAATTGACCTAGAAGGTGGTTCACGCGAAGATTGCGCCGCATTGATCATTATCCTTACTTAATCACGACGAGGGACAGTCCATTGAGCCTACTCACTTTTATTAATGATCTGATTTGGGGGTCGGTGCTCATTTATGTGCTCATCGGTGGCGGGATCTTTTTTACCTTAAAATTAGGCGGCATTCAGTTTCGTCACTTTTCTCATATGTTTTCTGTCATGCGTCATAGCCGACGCCGTGAGGGGAGCAGCATTTCCTCTTTCCAGGCCTTGTGTACCGGGCTCGCCGCGCGTGTAGGGACGGGCAACATGGCCGGGGTGGCGGTCGCTCTGTCATTAGGTGGCCCGGGGGCAATCTTTTGGATGTGGCTGATGGCATTTCTCGGCATGGCCACGGCCTTTGCAGAGAGTACGCTGGCGCAAGTGTATAAGGTACGGGATCCGGACGGCTATTTTCGCGGTGGTCCTGCCTATTACATGGAACATGGCCTAGGAATGCGTTGGATGGGGGTACTCTTCTCCCTATTACTGATTTTGGCATTTGGGCTAGTGTTTAATTCGGTTCAAGCCAACTCTATCTCACAAGCGGCACAAGTGGCATTTTCATGGCCACCGGCCTATGTCGGCGCGGGGTTGGTGCTGGTTAGCGGGTTAATCATTTATGGTGGATTACGTCAGATAGCGCGCACGGCAGAAGTGATTGTGCCCGTGATGGCGCTGTTATACTTGTCCTTGTCTTTGTATGTGGTGTTAACCCATCTTGATAAAGTGCCAGCGGTATTTTCTTTGATCATAGAAAGTGCATTCGGTCTCCACGAAGCGGCATCAGGCGCTTTGGGCTACACCTTGGCACAAGGCATGATTCAGGGGATTAAACGCGGATTATTCTCTAACGAAGCAGGCATGGGCTCCGCGCCTAATGCGGCGGCTTCAGCGACGCCTTATCCTCCTCATCCTGTTTCTCAGGGTTACGTGCAAATGCTTGGCGTGTTTGTGGATACCTTGGTGATCTGCACTGCTACCGTGGCGATTATTCTGCTATCAGGTGAGTACATTCCCGGCGGCGAAATCACGGGGGTTGAGTTGACTCAGCGGGCGTTAAGCGCACAAGTTGGGGAATGGGGCGAACAGTTTGTGGCGGTCGCCATTTTCTTTTTCGCTTTTACCTCGATCATTGCCAATTATTCGTATGCAGAAACCAATCTGTTGTTTATCAATCATCGGTGTCGTCCGGCATTGCCGTACTTCCGTGCCTTAGTCTTGGGTATGGTCATGTTTGGGGCGCTGGCGGAACTGCCGCTGGTTTGGACTCTCGCGGATGCGTCTATGGGAATGATGGCGCTGGTAAACATGATTGCGATTTTTTTACTTTCGGGCATCGTCAAGCGGCTGGCAAAGGACTATCACACTCAGCGCTCATTGGGGCGGGTACCTGTGTTCGACAGTCGCCGCTTTCCCGAGCTGCACAGTCAGCTTGACGATAAGGCGTGGCCGCTCCCCAAACGTTAGTCACTGATACGCATGATGTGTGGTGGCGGGCGGTGGTTTTTTTATGCGGGAATGATAGGCTTAGCAAAAGATAAATAACAAAAGGGCGAGCAACATGCTGATAGTGGTTTCTCCTGCAAAAACCTTGGATTATGAAACGCCATTGCCGACAGACCGTTATACTCAACCTCAGCTTACTGAACACTCAGAGGCGTTGATTAAGGTTTGCCGTCAGCTTACACCGGCAGACATTGCCTCGCTTATGAAAGTCAGTGATAAAATCGCCAGTCTTAATGCTGTGCGTTTTTCTGAATGGTCTCCTTCTTTTACCCCAGATAATGCACGACCTGCGGCGCTTGCATTTAAAGGGGATGTGTACACAGGGTTAGATGCCAATTCGATGTCCGAGCAAGATTTTGATTGGGCACAAGATCATTTTCGTATGTTATCAGGCTTGTATGGGCTATTGCGGCCGCTCGATCTGATGCAACCGTACCGGTTGGAAATGGGGACCAAGTTGTCGACACCACGAGGCGACAACTTATATCAGTTCTGGGGCGATATCATCACAGAGGCACTGAATGATGATTTGGCGGCACAGGGCAGTGAGCTATTAGTCAACCTTGCCTCCAATGAATACTTTAAAGCGGTCAACAAGAAGGTGCTTAAAGGCGACATCATCACCCCAGTGTTTAAAGATTATAAAAACGGTCAATATAAGGTGATTAGCTTCTATGCCAAAAAAGCCCGTGGCATGATGGCGCGGTATTTGATTGATAAGCGCGCGAGCTCAGTGGCGGACATTAAAGCGTTTAATGTGGCAGGCTATTACTTTAGTGAAGCCGACTCGAAAGGCAATGAGCTGGTATTTCTGCGCGACGAGCAATAAGCGGCGCCAGTGATAAAACGCGAACAATTCGAAAAAGCCCCAACAGGGGCTTTTTTCATTTCTGGCTCGAATCAGTGCAATATCCGCGCGCGGATGGTGCCTTCGATCGCTTTAAGCTTTTTCAGTGCCTTGTAGGCATGATCACTGTCTTCAACATCAATCACCACATAACCAATTTGCGACGATGTTTGTAAGTACTGTGCGGCGATGTTGACACCTTCGTCGGCAAAGGTGGTGTTGATTTTGGTCAGCACCCCAGGTCGGTTGGCGTGTATATGCAGTAAGCGCGAGCGACCTTGATGTTCTGGCAGTGACACTTCAGGGAAGTTGACGCACGACAGCGTCGAGCCATTGTCAGAATACTTCACCAGCTTACCGGCTACTTCCAGGCCGATGTTTTCCTGTGCTTCTTGGGTTGAGCCACCAATGTGTGGTGTGAGTAACGCATTATCAAACGCTTGTAGCGGAGAGCTAAATGCGTCTTTATTGGTTTTTGGCTCAACGGGGAAAACATCGATTGCCGCCCCAGCCAAATGCTTGCTTTCTAGCGCGCCGCATAAAGCATCGATATCGACCACCGTACCGCGTGAGGCATTAATAAAGATCGCCCCTGGTTTCATGCGGGCAAAGGCCTCAGCATCAATCATGTTCTGCGTGCTTGGCGTCTCGGGGACATGAAGCGAGACAATATCACTGCGATTAAGCAGCTCTGTGAGCGAGTTAACTTGGATGGCGTTCCCTAACGAGAGCTTGTTATCAACATCGTAGTAATACACTCGCATCCCCAAGTTTTCTGCCAAGATACTTAGCTGGGTGCCGATGTGGCCATAGCCAATAATGCCGAGCACCTTACCGCGAGCCTCAAAGGAGCGATCAGCGGATTTTTGCCATTCACCGCGATGCGCTTTGGCATTTTTTTCGGGGATCCCGCGTAGGAGCAGTAGGATCTCACCTAAAACCAGCTCTGCGACACTGCGGGTGTTGGAGAAAGGTGCGTTAAAAACGGGGATCCCGCGCTTGGCTGCCGCATCAAGGTCTACTTGATTGGTGCCGATACAAAAACAGCCAACCGCGACCAACTTTTTCGCTTTTGCAAAGACGGCTTCCGTTAACTGGGTGCGAGAGCGTAGTCCCACAAAGTGTGCATCTTGGATAGCTTCTTCGAGATCCTCACCGGTGAGTGAGCCTTTATGGTACTCGATGTTGGTGTATCCGGCCTGCTTGAAGGCTTCAACAGCAGTGGGATGGACGCCTTCGAGTAATAGGATTTTGATTTTATTCTTGTCCAGTGAATAGTGTGACATGCGGGCTGTTCTCTTCCTTAGAAACAATAATGGTAGCAATGTTGCGCCTGAGTGCCGGGGCGCATCGTACCTTATTCCCGCGCACGATGGCGACGAGGAGATGCGGTTGATTGACCTGGTCATTAGGTTGATCTTTTACGTCAAAAGACCGCTGGGCATGCGATGTGCCGGTATCAGAACAGTGACCAAGATAACAAAAATTCACATAAGGGGTAAGAATTATCCGTTCTAGGCCATAAAAAAAGCACCTTAAAAAAGGTGCTTTTAACTTATTGATTACACTTAACGCAAACGTTTGGCTTTTCTGGTTACTCACCACCGCGTATAAGCCTCTGATTTGCGGTATTATGCACTCAGTTTGCTACTTTTTTCACACCGGTGTCGGTACCGGTTAACACAATATCTGCGCCGCGATTGGCAAACAGTCCAACGGTGACGACGCCAGGAATGGCATTGATGGCATCTTCTAATCCTTTGGGATCTTGGATTTTCATATTGTGTACGTCGAGAATCACGTTGCCATTGTCCGTGATCACCCCTTGACGGTAACACGGGTCGCCCCCTAGTTTGAGTAATTCACGCGCGACATAAGAGCGTGCCATGGGGATCACTTCAACGGGAAGTGGAAACTTACCCAGTACATCCACATGTTTAGTGTCGTCGATAATACACACAAACTTATCTGCGATCGCCGCGACGATTTTCTCACGCGTCAAGGCAGCACCACCGCCTTTAATCATATGATGACGCGCGTTAATTTCATCCGCACCATCCACATAGATGTCTAAGCTTGCCACTTCATTGGCATCGAGTACCTCAATGCCCAACGCTTTTAGTCGCTCGGTGGAGGCTTCTGAACTTGAGACCGCGCCTTTGATGTGCTCTTTAATGGGCGCAAGGGCATCAATAAAGTAATTAACGGTAGAACCGGTTCCCACGCCGATAATACTGCCCGGCTTGACATATTCCACCGCGGCTTCGCCCGTGGCTTTTTTCTTTTCGTCTTGGGTCATGATAACTCCTGAATCTAGGGGAATGGGCGTGATTATAGCGAAGCCAATAGATGGCGTCAGGGTTTAGGTCGCGAAATACGCGTCGGCCACTGCCAATGTTGGCTGGGGGTCAAAATATGTGGCAAAGGCACATCCCACTGTTCGGTGGGTAACGCTGGCCATTGCTGGCAGTCATGCGCGAGCCCAACCGCGACCGCATCAGGCGCACATAAGCCGAGCGTGCGATCGTAGTACCCCCCTCCCATGCCCAAGCGTTGTCCTTTCGCGTCAAACGCCACCAGCGGCGTCGCAATCACGTCCAGCTTTGCAGTTGGGATTAACGCATTGATATTGAGTGTCGGCTCGGCAATACCATAACCATTAACCCGCATTGGGGTGGTCGGGGTGTAGTGAAGAAACAGTAAGTGACCACGGCTAAAGGGATGAATGACGGGCAAGTAGACATTTTTGTTCGCTTTCCAGCACGCCTCAATGACAGGTGTTGTATCTAGCTCGCCATCAAATGAGAGATACAGGGCGATGTCCGTGGCTTGCTCAACATCAGCAAGCGCCGTAAATCGTTTGGCAACCGCGTCTGCGGCGAACGTTTGTTGCTCTGGAGAAAGCTGACGACGTGCTTCGCGAATAGCGTGTCGTATTTGTTGTCTAGGCTGCATAACTGTCCTTGATGCTAGCCGAAGGGTAGAGAAGAGGACCCCGGGGTGCCGTTGGGATCGATGGCCCTTGAACCCGCTGGTTCAAGGCGGGTGGGTAGTATAAGCCGTAGGCTTCTCGGTGCATGCCGAGCTTGCTCAGTAGCCTATAACAACGCACCCTTAGTTTTGCTTATCGGCTCAGGGACGTAGATCCGCTGACAAACACCCCAGGGAATTGGGTTATTCTTGCGATCCTTGCGCTGCCATTGCTTTGTCTAGTTGTGACGTCATCAGGGCGGTCCGTTGCGTGACCTGATCTTGCAATGTCTCTAACGACTGTTTGGCATCATTTAATTCGTGGCAAACATTGAGAGCGGCAATGGCAATTAGCTGCTCTGTATTGCTTACTTTAGTGCGCTCAGCCAGCCGATGCAACCGTTGATCGAACTCGCTTGCTGCATCTTTAAGCGCTTGCTCTTGCCCGGGTGGGCAATTGACGCGAACAAGACGATCTAGAATTTTGATTTCAACCGGTTGTGTGCTCATAGTCCCACGCTGGCTCCTCATCCGGCCCGATTTGTCGAGGGCCCAGTACACAATAATATGGCGCTATTCTAGCAATTATTCTGGTGAATACACTACATCGAAAATCATCTCTGCTACTTATGCAGGGAATTTGACCAAGACACGACAGCGACATCGCGTCTCGGTAAAGCGGTACCTAGGGCGTAGCGCTAGAGGCGTCGTGAGGTTTGCTCCTTTTCACGACCAAGCGCGCACATTTTTAGACACAAATGTGAGGCGGCTCGCTTGCGACAGTGGCTTCTCGCGGCCAGGGTTGATCCTTGTCATCGTGAGGGCGTCATCTGCACTTATACACTGTCTTGCGTCATCAGTCATGCGTGGTGGGGCATCATACCGTTTTTTATCGCGGTGATTCAGCCTGATGGTGTGAAATGCTAGACTGTGCTTCTTATTTTGATGGCACAGCAAGGGGCAAGATTGTGACTGATACCCGTTTACCCGCTTATGCGACAACAGCAGACACACTGAGGGCTGACAGTTTGGCGGTGACGCCTGCAGAGATGCACGGTTTAATCGCAGGCATGCTCAGTGGTGGACTAGAGCTGGAAGATGGTAGCTGGTTAACCATGCTTTATGATTACACCCACCAAGGGATGGGGTGGCCAACAGAGTCTAAGACGCTTGCCTTGCAAAGCTATCATCAGCTAAAAGCGCAGCTTACCGGCAGTGATCTTGATTTAGATATTTATGTCCCTGACGACGAGCAGTCGGGTGTCGTTGCCCGTGCCGAAGCGCTGGTGGAGTGGATTAACGCGTTTTTAGCGGGGGTGGGACTGATCGGAACCAAAGGGCGTACCTTATCTAAGGATGTGACAGAAGCATTGGGCGATCTCAAAGATGTTGCGCAGCTTGGTGTCGATGAAGATGGCGACATGCAAGAGCAAGCCGAATTACTTGAGCAGGTTGTCGAGCATGTACGCGTATGCAGCATGGTGGTGCACGCAGAACTTGGGGCGCGTCCGGACCGTGACGATACGCCTAAAACATTGCATTAATCTCAATGACGCGTTCAGATTGAGGCGTTAAGTGACTCAGGGTGAGGTAAAAGTGGGATGAAAGCCTATGACATAGTGATCGCAGGCGGCGCAATGGCCGGTGCGACTGCCGCATTGGCCTTAGACACATTGAGTGGCGGCACACTGCGTATTGCCGTGGTCGAGGCAATGGTGCCCGATCACCGCGAACACCCGGGTTACGATGCACGCAGTATCGCATTAGCACAAGGCAGCTGTGCAGCCTTTGCGAGCTTGGGACTGTGGGACTCACTCGCCCCTTTTGGCACGCCGATTCAGCACATTCATGTGTCTGATCGTGGCCACGCCGGACAAACCCATATTGACGCACAGTCGCAGGGAGTGCCTTATCTTGGCCAAGTTATCGAACTAGCGGATGCCGGTGCGGTGCTTCACCAAAAGTTACAACACCGCGAGGCGATCGATGTGTTTTGCCCAGATGCCGTGATGGCGATTGAGCGAACGCCGGCGGCGGTAACGGTGAGATTAAAACAGGGGGAGTCACTGACCGCTTCGTTACTTATTGCGGCTGATGGTGGGCGCTCGTCTTGTTGCGCGCAGTTGAAAATGCCACGCATGCAACACAATTTTGGCCAAGTGGCGGTGATTGCCAATGTCTCGACCGCACTTCCTCATCAAGGACACGCCTTTGAGCGCTTCACGCAAACAGGCCCTGTGGCGCTGTTACCCATGTCGCAAGGACGGTGTTCGTTAGTGTGGTGTGTCACCGCAGAGCAAGCTGATGCGCTGATGCAAATCAGCGATGACGCCTTTCTTCAGCGCCTGCAGCAGGTGTTTGGCTGGCGTTTGGGCAAATTGCTGCATGTTGGAGAGCGCCATGCGTATCCATTGACGCTTAACCAAGTGGTTCGTCCGGTCAGTCATCGTGTGGCCGTGGTGGGGAATGCGGCACAAAGCCTACATCCTATTGCCGGACAAGGCTTTAACCTTGGTTTGCGAGATGTGATGACGTTAGCGCACACGCTGACGGAGGCGGTAAGGCGTGGCGATGATATCGGTGCAATGCCAACATTAATGGCGTACGCCAAACAACGAACACCAGACCGAGATGCCACAGTGGCATTGACATCAGGGTTGGTTCACCTCTTTTCCAATGATAGTCCGCTTCTGGCGGGGGCACGTAATGCCGGGTTAGGGCTGATGTCAGCATTAGAGAGTATGAAGCAACCGCTTGTGCAACGCACCATAGGATGGGTAGAACCGAGATGAAAATGATCAATGCCGACGTGGCCATTGTCGGTGGCGGCATGGTGGGGCTGACACTCGCCGCCTCCCTTGCCGACACGGATTTACGGGTGGTGGTGATAGAAGGTAAAGCGCCTGAAACGACCTTAAACGACATACCAGAGAACCGCGTCTCGGCGTTGAGCCGAGCGAGTGAGAACATACTGCGCACCCTGGATGTATGGCCGGGCATCGCCTCACGTCGCGCGGCCAGTTACCAGCAGATGCGGGTGTGGGAGAAAGACAGTTTTGCCGATATTCACTTTGATGCGCAGGCGTTTGGCCAGCAAAACCTCGGCCATATTGTTGAAAACCGTGTGATTCAGTTGGCTTTGCTCGATAAAGTACAAAAGCAGGACAATGTGACTGTGTTGATGCCGGAGCAATGCCAATCCATGCTACAAGGAGAGAGCGAAACTTGGTTACAGCTCGCATCTGGGGGCGGTGTGACGGCGAAACTGGTCGTGGGGGCCGATGGGGCGCGCTCTTGGGTGCGTGAGCAAGCACATTTTCCCTTGGTACAGCGCGACTATGGCCATCATGCGGTGGTGGCGACGGTGCGCACGGTGGAGCCGCACCGGGGCGTTGCGCGTCAAGTGTTTACGCCGGACGGGCCGCTTGCATTCTTACCGCTTTCCGACTCGCATCTGTGCTCGATTGTTTGGTCTATCCCCCCAGAACAAGCGACGGATTATGTCGCGATGGAATCAGCGTCTTTTAACCGCGCCCTAACCGCTGCGTTTGATGCGCAACTTGGCCTTTGTGAGGTGGTAGGGCCGCGCGCCAGCTACCCGCTTACCATGCGTTATGCTCAACACTTTGCGGCGGAGCGCCTGGCTTTAGTCGGTGATGCGGCGCACACCATCCACCCTTTGGCTGGGCAAGGGGTGAATTTAGGTATGCTCGACGCGGCCGCCTTGGCGCAAACATTGGCCTCACTCGCCGACAAAGGGAAAGACATCGGGCATTATGCCGGTTTGCGCCAGTATGAACGTTGGCGCAAAGCGGAAGCGGCGCAGATGATTGCAGCGATGCAAGGCTTTCGAAGTTTATTTGCGGGCGATAATCCGGTCAAAAAGCTCGTCCGTGGCGTGGGCATGCGCGCCGTCAATCATTTGCCTGGCGCCAAGCAGCCATTTATGGCGCGTGCGCTAGGCCTTGTGGGGACGTTACCCGAGCTGGCTAAGCCGTGTGAGCGAGGCGCGACTTTTTGGTGATTGCGTGATGGCTGAATTGGCGAAAAATAGAGAATATGCTAAATACCACAAAGACCCTCGCCGAGCAGGCAACGGTTGAATGGTGAGTATGATGTTGAATTTACCGACTGACGGTGCGAGTTGTCATTGGGTGTAACAAGGAACAAGACTATGAGTGATATCCCATCTGAATTAAAATTTACCGCGACACATGAGTGGGTTCGCCCTGAAGGGGAAGGCCTATTTACCATTGGCATTTCTGACCACGCCCAGGCGCTGTTAGGGGACATGGTGTTTATCGATTTGCCTGATGAAGATGACACCTTTGATGCGGGTGACGATTGTGCGGTCGCAGAGTCGGTAAAGGCGGCGTCAGATATCTATGCGCCCATCTCTGGTCAGGTCGTGGCCGTCAATGAAGAGTTAGATAGTGCCCCTGAACTGGTTAACAGCGATCCCTACGGTGATGGTTGGTTGTTCCAGATTCAAGCGACAGATGAGTCTGAAATCGATAGCCTGCTTGATGCGCAAAGCTATGAAGAAACGTTAGGCGATCAAGACGCAGACTAAAACGGTCAGGGGGTAGCACCTGTGCTATCCGTGTCTTTTTGCTCCCGATAACAAACAGGGGCCCGTCCAACGGGCCCCTGTTTGTATTGTGCGGCCAAGTCAGTAAGTGGTCCGCAACGAGCCAGATTGTTCTGGTTCTCGCAGCCCTTCTTGATACACATCTCGAATCAAACCGTTAACTTCCTTCACGGTTTGGTAGTGACAGATAGTGGCGTGATCGGGGGCGCTTAACCAACCATTATTAAAATCAAACCGACCGCGTCCGGCGATATATAGGCGCCCTGAGAATAAGCGTGTGACATGTTTGGCGACAAGCTTGGGTGAGTAGCGATTAAAAACGCGCATAACCTCTTCTTACTCATGTTGGTGGTCGTCACCCGGTAGGGGTGTGAAAACGGCACCGATTGTGAAGTGGGTTTATGTCGCCGTGATGACAATGCCTAAAAAAACATTCACTTTATCCTTACCATAAATCCGCCTGGTTGAAGGCATCGACGCAGCACGGTTTGGAGCCTAATGCCGGCAAGTCACTGTCAGTAAGCGACTGGGCCAGCCAACCGTGTGGGTAGCTTAATGTATGTGGTGGCACGATCTCGGTAGGGTCGGCAGCGCGAAACCCTAGCTGGGTGTAGAAAGCAGGATCCCCGTAGGTCATCACCGCCTGATAACCCAAAGTGCGTAGCTGTTGCAGCCCGGCGTTGATTAATGCTTTTCCATGCCCTTGGCGCTGATAATCCGGGTGGATAGCCATCGGAGAGAGCAGCGCTATCTTATCGGTATGCGGGTAGGTCAGCCGTGAGAAAAAGACAGCGCCCACTAAGCTCTCACCCTCAAGGTATCCCCAGCCATGACAGTCTTCACGGGGCGTTTCACCGAGCAGCTTATCCACCAGTTGTCGGATGACTTCACCGGTGTCGGCCCCCTCACTATGCGTGAACGTTTCACTGACCCGTTGCGCCACGTAATCGGGATTAAGGGTCGATAGAGAGACGATGTTCATTAGGTTTCCTTTTGCGAGTGAGACAGGGTTGATGACGTTTTTAGGGAAGCCACGCGCTTGTCGACAATGGTGGTGATCTGATCAATGAGCCACTGCATTTTGGGGTGACCGCTCGCTTGATGTCGCCATGCCAAGCCAATATCAAACCCTGGCACATCAATAGGGGGAGGGCTGAATGCCAGATGGTTAGCATCGTTAAAGGTATCTAATCGCGCCATAAGCTCTGGGACGGTACAAAGCAGCTGTCGCCCTTTGAGCAGTTGCCTCACCGTGAGAAACCGCTGCGATCCCATCACCACTTGTCGATGATAGCCGAGTGCTGCCAAACGCGCATCTATCGGGCTGGAGAGCTGGCCATATGTGCTAACCAGTGCATGTGGTGTAGCGACAAAATCGGCGAGGGTGATGGGTGTGCCGAGCCCGGTGCTGTGTGGATCAAATAAGCACACATGCTGCTCATGGTATAATACCTGACTATCAAGAATCTCGGTGTTGTCGGGGATCACGCCGATCACCGCGTCGACATCATCGTTTTTAATCGCGTCCAGACAGTGGCGACGGTCAACCGGGCGCAAGCTAAGTTGTGCTAAAGGAAGTTGCTGGTTGAGGGTGTCGAACAGTGCAGGGGCGAAGATAAGCTCAGCGTAGTCGGTGAGCCCAAGGCGGATCTGACCATCAAACAGGACAGGCTCAAAAGCGGGCGGGGTCAGCACGTCCGTGGCGAGGGTGTCGAGTAGCGCCTCAATTTTAGGGGCGATATCCAGTGCGCGAGCAGTGGGTACCATTTGGTGTCCACGCCGCTCAAAAAGGGGATCGTCAAGCATGGTACGCAGACGTGCCAAACTATGGCTCATGGCTGACTGACCCAGTGATAGGCGCTGTGCAGCCCCAGTCACGCTGCGTGTTTCCATTAAAGTGACAAAGGTCACCAACAAGTTGAGATCGTATTTCCGCCAGTGTTTTTGTGCCATCCGTTGGGTCATTCCTTCATTTGATGTGCCCGATTACGACATATTTCGGCACGCAGCGGCTGGCAAAGTGCGAGAAGATCCTTCACGCTCACCCATAATCCGGCATGGGGATCACCGCTGCTAATAGTGACAGTTTCATAGTCCCAGATCTGCTCATCAAAGACCAAGGCCAGATCCGGAGAGAGCCCTAGTGGCGCGACAGTACCGCGTGCGTAGCCGGTAGTGCTTTGCACTTGTTGGGCACTGGCAAGTGTCATCCGTCGCCAGCCGAGTCGTTGGCGCACTTTGGGTGGGCTGACTTGCTGATCGCCTGGGACACAAGCCACTGCATAGCGCCCTCCCATATCACGCAACACCATGGTTTTGAGCATTTGAGAAGGATCAATACCACGTTGTTTCGCGGTTTCCTCAATCGATTGTGTCGCGCGTGACTGCCACAGTATTTGGTAGCGAATATGGGCGCTATCGAGCGCGGCAGTCACCGGGGTTTGCCAATTAGGATCCGCGTACACGGCTCAATCATCGTCCTCAAGTGAATAAGGAAGTGGCTCACGCTGCCATGCGTACGAAGGAGACTCAGCAAGGCGGAAAGCGGTGTCGTCGTCCAAGTTGTTTGGCAGCACGGCTAACACGCTCGCATTGCCATTCACATCGCGATAACCAGCGATCACTGTCCCGCCTGCGCGCCAATTATCACCCACCGCACGTTCGATTTTGTCGCCTGCAACAGGTGTGTGCTCGGCGTGGCCGCTGAGCGTGTACATGGCGCGCTTATTCATGCCTCGATACTTGGCTCGTGCCACGGTTTCTTGTCCGGTATAACAGCCTTTGGTGAAACTGATCGCGTCCAGCGCCTGAAGATTTAGCGATTGCGGGATAAATTCACCGCTGGTCGCTTGCTCGATGCGGGGTAATGCCGCGTCAATATCCCACTTGTCCCAATACTCATGGGTGAGCAATGCGGCTGAGTATTGATGGGTAAGCTCTGTGGCTTTGGCCGCGTCAACCACCAGCAACCAGCGATGTGGTTCAATGTATACAGCGGTGCCTTGTTGCCCTTGGCGAACGTCACCGTGCGCGCCAAAGTGATCAGCCACTACCTTGTCTGCCTGTGTACCAATGACACCGAGCAACACGGCATCGACCTTTTCAAACGCAATCTTGGAAAAAATGGCGTACTTTTTTACTTCTTGAAGCTGGGTGGCTTCAATCGACGCCGGTTGCACCATGGCGAGCCCGTCTTGGTAATGGAAAAAACGCAGTACTGACCAAACTTTACCTTTTGGATCGCAATGGGCGGCGAGGGTCGATTTATCTTCTGCGAGGTTCGCAATATCGCAAGTGAGCTGGCCTTGTAAGTAGCTTTTCGTATCATTGCCGCTCACTTTAGTGATTGCCCAGTTATCAAGGGCAACCATCGCCAGTTCAGGTTGTGGATCACTGGGGTGTGTATCCGCAGGCTCAAAGGCTACGGTTTGATACCATTCACTCATAACACTCACGCTCTCTGTTGAGAAAACATAGACTCTGCCCCGTATACTAATAGGGAGCATAAAGCTTGTCAGCCTTTGTCTTGTCGGGCGATTGCTGTATAAACCGAATTAACGCTAGAGAGCTCTCAGATTCGTGGTTTGTTGCTCAGCAAAAGTAGTCGCCCGATAACGGCATTGATAGTATGCGAGTACTGACATCATCGATAGAGGTAAACAATGGTTAATACCGAGGATAAAGCGCGGGTTCGTTGGGCATGTCGTCGCGGCATGTTGGAACTGGATGTGTTGGTTATGCCGTATTTTGAAGCCTGCTACGACACGCTTAATGAAAAAGAAAAACAGGATTTTGTCGCATTTTTGGAAAGCGCGGATCCTGACTTGTTTGCCTGGCTGATGGGGCATGGTAAACCTGACGACCCGAAGATGAAATCTGTTGTCGATAAGGTCGTCGCTTATAACCGCAGTAAGTTACGTACATAGTCACCTACATTGCCCGCGTTATGTCACTGTCTGTCTGCTTTTGCTAGGAACGATGGTGGCTTGGCTGGCCGTGTCGCATGTTTCCCTTCCTTTGAGTGCTCGTGCTGTGCTAACCGTTTGGGCGGTACGAGACTTGCTCCGCTTCCATGCTCACCTCATCGCTAACGAAGGCCCCTTTCGCTTTTCATCTGACGCTTGGGCGGTCATGCCTAATGGGCAGTATCGAAAACTGACCTGTGTTTATGCGACCCCATGGCTGCTGGTGCTCGCCGCGCGTGCGGATGCCCAATACCTTTATATTTGGCGTTATGGCCTTCCAGACTATCATTTTCGTCTGATTTATCGGCATTGCTGTCAGTAAAGCTGGGATAGCATGTGACATATTTGTGACAAACCGATTGCGTGGCTTTACTTTTTCACGTTATCTCCGATATTCAAGGAACACGGGTTCAATCCATTCTGCTCAGATAACGCTGTAGGGTCGCTATGAATATTAAACAAAAACTCTTGTCACTCACCTTGATGTCGGTGTTGGCGCTACTTGCGGTTGCCGCCGTTGCATGGAAAGCGGAAACGCGACTACAAAAAATGCACAGTCAGCTAACCACGGTCTCTGATCTTGAGGTGATCTTGCTCAATCTACGCCGCAATGAGAAAGACTTTCTCGCGCGCATGGACCCCAAATATCTCTCCCGTTTTGATAACAATGTCGACGCGTTCAATCAGCTGCTGAGTGATTTTCGCGCCCGCAGCGCTTCGTTGGGGCTAGAGACTGCGACCATTGATAAAGTGCAGCGAGCAATGACAGCGTATGCCAACGGCTTTCGCGATCTGGGTAAGGGTTACCAAACATTGGGGTTAACCCCTGAGCAGGGGATCCGAGGACAGATGCAAAACGCGAGCAAGAAAATGGTGGCAGCGACCAAAAATGACATTGTGCTTGAGAGTAGCGCCCGCTTATTAGCCGCAGATGCCAAACTGTTTGTGCAAAGCAGTAACCTTGACTACATCGACGAATATCAAAGCCAAATGCAAGAGCTTGAAGATTACCTTCGCGGTGACCTGCTCGCTTTATTTCAAGCGCATCAGGCGCAAGTGGACAAGATTGTCGCGCAGAAAAAGACATTAGGGCTAGCGGCAGACAAAGGCCTACTGGGGCAAATTCGGGGGAAAACCCACCAAGTTGAGGAAATGTTCGATGTGCTCAGTAAAGAGTATGAGCAGGCCATTTCGCAAGCCTTAAGACAGACCGTGATGATGACCGGATCGGTGGTGGTGATACTGGCACTGGTGATGACAGCGATTTCGTTGTGGATGAACCGTGGCATTCAACAGCGTATTTACCGATTTAGTGAGCAAATGGCCGCCATCACGCAGCAGCGGGATCTGACCTTGAGAGCTGACGAAAACGGTCGTGATGAGATTGCCCTCATGGCGAAAGACGTTAACCAGATGCTCGGCAGTATCCAAACCATGGTTTTGGATGTGAGTCGCGCCATACAAGCGCTTAATCAAAGTGCAGAGCAAGTTGAATCCCGTACTGAAGCCACTGGGGCCGCCATGGCTACCCAGTTAGATGAAACCACTCATGCCGCGACTGCGATGAATGAGATGGAAAGCACCATTCGCGATATTGCGGGTAATACCGATCAGGCCGCGGAGAATGCGCGCACCAGCTTAAGCCGTGCGGAGAACGGGCAAAAAGTGGTGGATGACACTAAAGCGATGATCATGACACTGGCAGAAACCCTCAGTGATACCAGCAACGAGGTGCTTGAACTGAGTAAGCTGTCTGAAACCATCGGCTCAGTATTAGATGTGATTAAAGATATTTCCGAGCAAACCAACTTATTGGCACTGAACGCGGCGATTGAAGCGGCGCGCGCTGGTGAGCAAGGACGTGGCTTTGCGGTCGTGGCTGATGAGGTGCGCCAGTTGGCGACCCGTACGCGTGAATCAACCGATGAAATATCTGGCATTATTACGTCGTTGCAAGCGCAAACTCAGTCGGTTTCTGAGCGTATGGAGCAAAGCCGAGAAGACGGGGAAACATCCGTGGGTAAGGTGGAAGCGGCCTCGCAAGAGCTCTCGCAGATCATGGAAGATATGCAAAACATCATGGATATGAGCACCCACATTGCCACGGCGATCGAGCAGCAAAGCTCGGTGGCAAAAGAAGTCAATCAAAACGTGCACAATATTCAAGATATTGCGCAAAACAGTACTGAACGCGCCAACCAGAACCGCGAAGCGGCACACAAGGTGGCCGAAGAAGCCGCACACCTTGAGCGTGCGGTGAGCGAGTTTAAAAGCGAATAACCGCGATGATATCCAGTAAAAAGGCCAGCCTCGTGAGGCTGGCCTTTTTCATTTCAGGGCTTAGGGAGCAATCAAAACCCGCTAACAGGGCTGATCCGGCGTTAATACGGTGGGACCGGATTGCTCGTTAGGCTCAGGGTAATCAATGGTGTAGTGAAGGCCTCGGCTTTCTTTACGTTGCATGGCACAACGAACCATGAGCTCTGCCACCTGTAAAAGGTTACGCAACTCCAGCAGATTGTTTGAGACCCGGAAATTAGCATAATACTCATGTGTTTCTTGCTTGAGCAGTTCGATACGGCGTAGCGCACGCTCCAAACGTTTGGTTGAGCGGACAATGCCCATGTAATCCCACATAAACAGGCGTAACTCATGCCAGTTATGCTGGATCACCACTTCTTCGTCGGAACAAATTACTTGGCTCTCATCCCAAGGGGGGAGCGCAGTATGCGGCTCGATATGGTCTGAGTGCGCTTTTATATGTTCAGCAGCTGACCATGCATAAACCACACATTCGAGTAGCGAGTTAGATGCCATACGGTTCGCGCCATGCAAGCCGGTGTAGCTCACTTCCCCGATGGCGTATAAGCCGGGTAAGTCTGTGGTGCCGTTTTTATCCACCATCACGCCACCGCACGTATAATGGGCGGCTGGGACAATAGGGATCGCCTCTTTAGTCAGATCGATGCCGTATTGCTTGAGCTTTTCGTAGATGGTGGGAAAGTGTTTGATCACAAATTCAGGGTCTTTGTGGCTGATGTCGAGATACATACAGTCGGCGCCAAGGCGCTTCATTTCGTAGTCAATCGCACGGGCAACCACATCACGCGGGGCAAGCTCGCCGCGTGAATCGAATTCCGCCATAAAGCGCGAGCCATCTGGGCGTTTAAGGTGAGCGCCTTCACCGCGCAGTGCTTCAGTGAGCAAAAAGTTGCGCGCGTCTGGATGGTACAGACACGTTGGATGAAACTGATTAAATTCTAGGTTGGCGACACGACAACCTGCGCGCCATGCCATGGCGATGCCATCACCGGATGACACATCGGGATTGGAGGTGTATTGATAAACTTTCGAGGCCCCTCCGGTGGCGAGTACCACATAGTTGGTGCGCACGGTCTCAACCACTTCTTGGTTTCGGTTCCAGATGTAGGCGCCGAGGACGTGGTTTGGACCACCTAATCCGACTTTTTTACGGGTGATAATATCCAGCGCATTGTGTCGTTCAAGCAGGGTGATATTAGGGTGTTGGCGCACATTGTCTTGAAGCGAGTTTTGCACGGCCATTCCGGTCGCATCGGCGGTATGCAAGATACGGCGGTGGCTATGGCCGCCTTCACGGGTTAAATGATACCGAGGGGTGTCGTCGTCGCTATCTTCTTGATCGAACGGGACACCGCCATCAATTAACCACTGCACACAATCTTTAGCATTGCGGGCAATAAAGTCCACGACCTGGGTATCGCAGATACCTGCGCCCGCGATTTGGGTATCCTCGACATGAGATTCTACCGAATCTTGTTCGTCAAACACCGCGGCAATACCGCCCTGTGCGTAAAGCGTTGCCCCTTCGCTGAGCGGGCCTTTACTTAATACAATCACCTTGTGGGTCGGCGCTAAGCGGAGCGCCAGTGACAAGCCTGCGGCACCACTGCCGATGACTAGCACGTCACATTGATGTTCCTGAGTTGTGGTCGTCATGATCCCTAATCCTCTTTCTGCGCCCCCAATGTTACACCAATTTGACGTGGCTGCGCGCGGTAAGATCAAATCCCGTCTCGCTTGGGTGAAAGTTTGCAACCATGGTATGGTTCGGGCGACAATGCCCTCAGTCAAAGAGACATTCTTTGACCATTCCGTCACAGTAATGTGATTCAACGCATAATAAAACCAACATGGTGAGGAACTTTTCGCCGGCTGGGTTATCGAATCGTGTGCGAAAGCTCGCAAGCGGGTTTAACCGCGCTCTGACAACGTCGGGCCTAGAATTTCGATAATCGGGCGGAAAGATCAACCAAGGAGTAAACGCTCGAATGGGCGAGCAGCTAACCGACCAGGTTCTAATAGAACGTGTACAGAATGGTGACAAGCAAGCTTTCAATCTGTTAGTCGTCAAATATCAGAATAAGGTATGTAACCTTATCGCCCGCTATGTCGGTACACACAGTGGTGATATTCCAGATATTGCGCAAGAGGCGTTTATCAAAGCGTATCGCGCATTGCCGGGATTTCGTGGCGAGAGTGCGTTTTATACTTGGCTGTATCGCATTGCTGTGAACACCGCGAAAAACCATTTGGTGGCACAAGGACGACGTCCGCCAGGCAGTGATATTGATGCCGACGAAGCAGAAAATTACGAAAGTGGGGGTTCTTTAAAAGAAATATCGAACCCTGAAAACTTGATGTTGTCAGATGAATTGAGACAGGTGGTATTTTCGACCATAGAAACACTGCCTGACGACTTAAGAACCGCAATTACCTTACGGGAGCTCGATGGGCTCAGCTATGAGGAAATTGCACAGGTAATGGATTGTCCAGTCGGTACGGTGCGGTCGCGTATTTTCCGAGCGCGTGAAGCGGTTGAAAAACGCATCCGGCCACTGATGAAACGGTAACGAGTTTTACTGGCTGCATGACGGTGACTTGAATGACGGATAGAGAAAAAATTTCAGCGTTGTTAGATGGCGAACTGGTGGATACGGCAGTCATCCACGAGATTGAGCGAGATGATAACGCGCAACAGGCTTGGGGGAGTTTTAGCACCATTCGCGATGTGATGCGTGGTGAGGCACCCAGCTCGTTGCAATGGAACATTGCCGATTCTGTAGCGTCCGCGCTGGAAGCAGAACCTGCTTATCAAGGCGATCACCTTGATAATAACGTGCTCCCCATGCACGAAGCACAGCCGCGTCCTGAAAAGGCGCGTCGTCACTTACCAGGGTGGCTGCAGCAGCTGACACAGGTAAGCGTTGCCGCGTGTGTCTCGTTGGCCGTGATCGTGGGTGTGCAGCAATATAATCAGTCTGATGCGAGTTCGCCGGTGGCCAGCACGCAAACCCAACCGCCAGTACTAGAAACGATTCCTTTTGCAGGGGCTGCGGAGCCGGTCAGCTTAAGCCGTGACGATCTACGTGCCACACCTTCTGAGGCCGAGTTGATGGAGCAGCGTCGCCGCGTCAATGCCATGCTCAAAGACTATGAATTGCAGCTGCGCTTGAATAAGGATAGGCTGTCTAACCATCAGACAATGGCACCGTCGACAAGCAGTAATAATCAATGAAAAAAATTCTGATCGGTGCGCTTGCGCTGGTCAGTTTGATGTCTGCGCAAGCCTCGGCCGAACCTTCTGCCGAGGCTTTGTTACATCAAATGGATACCGCAAGCGACACCCTAGATTATGAAGTGTCCTACATCTTGGTAGGTAAAAATAGTCTCGAACCCCTTCGCTTTCGTCATGCCCAAGTTGGGGATGATGCCTACGGCCACCTCATGTATTTAAGTGGCCCGCCGCGAGAAGTCATCCGTCGAGGCGGTGAAATCAGCTATTTTGAACCAGGCTACGACCCTTTCACCATTGCCAGTGATCATATGGTTGCGCCTTTGCCAACGCTTATCCAAGCCGATATCGATGTGCTGGCTAACCATTATGATTTTGTCTCTATGGGGCACGCGCGTGAAGCGGGGATGGATTGCCAAGTGGTTCGGATTACCCCGAAAGACGGAGAGCGTTATTCGTACGTATTATGGTTAGATGAGAACAGCAAACTGCCTGTCAGGGCGGATTTGCTCGACCGTGATGGCGATCCGCTTGAGCAATATCGTGCGTTGTCGTTGGTCGTCTCCTCACAAATCAGTACCTCAATGCAAAAGCTGGCTGAGCTGGCATTGCCACCGGTACTGACCTTGCCACAAACCACGCAGCGCTCCGACTTAGATTGGCAGGTCACCGCGTTACCTGAGGGGTTTGAACCTGTATACAGCAATCGTCACCGTTTGATGATGACTAAACGTGCGGTCGAGAGTCAGATGTTTAGTGATGGTTTGTTCAGCTTTTCTGTGTATCTTGCCAAAGCCGATGATGTCTCGGTGCGTAAGCAAATTGTTCGCCAAGGTCGGCGCACACTGCATAGCGTGACCAGTGGCAATGCAGAAATCACGGTGGTCGGCGATATTCCTCCTGAGACAGCTAAACGGGTGGCGGAGTCTGTCCGTATTACTGATATGCCTGCGAGTAAGTCAGAACAGAAGGTTGAACCATGATCAAAGCATTGGCAGAAGTTACCAGTTACCAAGATGGTTGGTTGTCATTGGCCTGCCAGCAGCAAACCAGTTGCGGTAGCTGCCAGTCACAAAGTCAATGTGGTACCGGTATTGTGTCCAAAGCCCTTCCTGGTAAGGTGAAACACCTTAAAGTACGTGCCCCAAACCCCCTGCCGGCCGGCACCTTAGTTGAAATCGGCTTAGGTGAGGCGACCTTATTACGCTCCGCGTTACTGGTCTACATGGTGCCTTTAGTCATGATGCTAACGGGGGCACTGCTCGGGCAATTTTTGTTCGCCACGCTCGCCGGCAGCGGGGAGGGTGGCGTTATCGCGCTAAGCCTAGGGCTGGGAGCGGTTGGTGTGGGCCTAGCGCGTCATCTTGCACCGCGTATCGGTACCCAAGAGCAGCAACAGCCTCAACTGTTACGCGTGATGGGGGAGCCCGTCTCTGACTTGGCGGTAATAAATACCACACAGCAGGATAGCGACTAGCCACTATTTTCGGTAGAATCCCGCTCACTTGATCTTAGGATCCCATTCTTATTGATAACGAGTAAGTCACACCAACACATGAAGCATATTCGTAACTTTTCGATCATCGCCCATATTGACCACGGTAAGTCGACACTTTCTGACCGACTGATTCAAGTATGTGGCGGCCTAACTGACCGGGAAATGGCAGATCAAGTTCTTGATTCAATGGATCTGGAACGTGAACGCGGTATCACCATCAAAGCACAAAGTGTGACACTGAACTACAAAGCCAAAGATGGCGAAGTGTATCAGCTCAACTTCATCGATACGCCAGGACACGTTGACTTCTCTTATGAGGTGTCACGCTCGCTCAAGGCGTGTGAAGGTGCTTTGCTGGTGGTCGATGCAGGACAAGGGGTTGAAGCACAGACGCTCGCCAACTGCTACACCGCCATTGATATGGATCTGGAAGTGGTTCCTGTTCTGAATAAGATTGACTTGCCGGCCGCTGATCCTGATCGCGTCGCGCAAGAAATTGAGGACATCGTCGGTATTGAGGCCATTGACGCCACTCGCTGTTCGGCGAAAACCGGCATGGGTGTTGATGATGTCCTTGAAGACATTGTACGCCAGATCCCGCCACCTGAAGGCGATCCTGACGCGCCAACGCAAGCGCTGATTATTGACTCCTGGTTTGATAAATACCTCGGCGTGGTCTCTTTGGTGCGCATCCGTGAAGGGTCGCTGAAAAAAGGCGACAAAGTGAAAATCATGAGCACGGGCCAAGAATGGAACGTGGACAGCATTGGTATTTTCACGCCTAAGCGTAAAGAGCTTAATGGTCTGCAAACCGGTGAGGTTGGTTGGGTGATCTGTGGGATCAAAGATATCCTCGGTGCGCCAGTGGGCGATACCATCACTCATGCTAAAAACGGCTGTGAAAAGCGCATTGAAGGTTTCCAACAAGTGAAGCCGCAGGTTTATGCGGGTCTGTTCCCCATCTCATCGGATGATTACGAAAGTTTTCGTGATGCCTTGGATAAGCTGAGCCTTAACGATGCTTCCTTGTTCTTTGAGCCGGAAAGCTCTGCGGCACTGGGCTTTGGTTTCCGTTGTGGTTTCCTTGGCATGCTGCACATGGAAATCATCCAAGAGCGGTTGGAGCGCGAGTATAACCTCGATCTTATCACCACTGCACCGACCGTGGTGTACGAGGTGACCCAAAATGATGGCGAGGTCATTTACGTCGACAGCCCATCCAAACTGCCACCTATCAATGACATAGAAACCATTGGTGAACCGATCTCGCGGTGTAATATTTTGGTGCCGAGTGAGTTTGTCGGTAACGTCATTTCACTGTGTGTGGAAAAACGTGGTGTGCAGGTCGATATGGTCTATCACGGCAACCAAGTGGCACTGACCTATGACATTCCGATGGCCGAAGTGGTTCTCGATTTCTTTGACCGGATTAAATCGACCTCACGTGGTTACGCGTCGTTAGATTATAACTTCGAGCGCTATGAAGTATCTGACATGGTGCGGGTGGATATCCTCCTAAACGGTGAACGCGTCGATGCGCTGGCGATTATCACTCACCGTGCTCATGCACAGCCGCGTGGTCGCGAGCTGGTGGAAAAAATGAAAGAGTTTATTCCTCGTCAGCAGTTTGATATTGCCATCCAAGCTTCGATTGGCAATCACATTATTGCGCGCTCGACGGTGAAACAGCTACGTAAAAACGTGACCGCGAAATGTTATGGCGGTGACGTGAGCCGTAAGAAAAAGCTTCTGCAAAAGCAAAAAGAAGGTAAAAAGCGAATGAAGCAGGTCGGTAATGTCGAGCTGCCGCAAGAAGCCTTTTTGGCCATTTTGCACGTGGGCAAAGATAAATAACGACGGATTCCATTATGGCCAATACGTTTTCTTTGATTTTAGTGCTGGTGACCTTGGTCACCGGCATTGTTTGGGCGTTAGACAAATACCGTTGGGCACCGCGCCGCCGCCAAGCGGCAGGGGAAACCCTCAAGGTGTCAGCGCGTGAACTGGATGCCGAACAAGTTGCTAAAGTGGCGCCTCAACCGAGCTGGGTTGAAAATATGGCGTCTATTTTTCCAGTGATCGCGGTGGTACTGGTGTTGCGATCATTTATTTATGAGCCGTTTCAAATTCCATCCGGATCGATGATGCCTACCTTATTGGTCGGGGATTTTATCTTGGTGGAAAAGTTTGCCTATGGCTTACGTGATCCTGCCTTCCACACTGAAATTGTCGAGACAGGTAAACCAGAGCGCGGTGATATCGTGGTATTTAAATACCCGCCTCAACCCAATATCGATTACATTAAGCGCACGGTCGGGCTGCCGGGCGATACGGTTGTGTATGAAGATAAGCGCCTATGTATTCAGCCCAAGGGCGAATCTCAGTGTCAGCCGGTGCCGATTGACGATATTCAGCCGAGCCAGTTTATTCAAGCGGGCATCAACCTTGTGCAAGCGCAGGAGCAGTTAGGGGAGCAGTCGCATCAGATTTTGGTGCACCCTAAAAAGCAAGATCGGGTGAGCGCGTATCAGCCACGTCCGGGCGTCAACCGCTGGGTCGTGCCAGACGGGCACTATTTTATGATGGGTGACAACCGTGATAACAGCGCGGATAGCCGCTTCTGGGGCTTCGTCCCTGAACGCAATCTCGTGGGCAAAGCGGTTGCTATTTGGGTTAGCTTTGAATTTGAGCGCCCCAGTGATAGCTGGCTACCATCGTGGGTACCGACAGGCATTCGCTTTAACCGTATTGGTGGAATTGATTAATTCTGGACTATGATGACAAAACTAACAGATAAGTTGCAGCGTGATATCGGCTACCAATTTAGCAACGCTGCATTACTCGAATTGGCGTTAACGCACCGCAGTGCCAATGGCACCCATAACGAGCGTCTCGAATTTTTAGGCGACTCGATTTTGAGCTTTGTGATTGCCGAGGATCTTTACCACCGTTTTCCGAAAGTGGACGAAGGCGACATGAGCCGAATGCGCGCTACCTTGGTGCGTGGTAACACCTTGGCGGAGATCGGACGTGAGTTTTCTCTGGGCGAAGTGATGCGCCTTGGCCCAGGAGAACTTAAAAGTGGCGGGTTTCGTCGTGACTCGATTCTCGCTGACGCCGTCGAAGCCTTGATTGGCGCGATTTTTTTGGACAGTGATATCAACCGAGTGCAGGAGATTATCCTGCAGTGGTATCAACACCGCCTCGAGACCATTGAGCCTGGCGCGAGTCAAAAAGATCCGAAAACCCGACTGCAAGAACACCTACAGGGTAAACGCAAACCCTTGCCGTCTTACACGGTGATGAAAGTGCGTGGTGAGGCACACAACCAAGAATTTACGGTAGAGTGCCAAGTATCAGGACTGGAGAGTTCTGTGATTGGAAAAGGCAGCAGCCGTCGCAAGGCAGAGCAAGCGGCTGCAGAACTCGCATTACAGAAGTTAACATAATGACTGATACACAGCGCTGTGGCTTTATTGCCATTGTAGGCCGTCCGAACGTCGGCAAATCAACATTACTGAACCGCTTAGTGGGGCAAAAGCTGTCGATCACTTCGCGGAAACCGCAGACCACACGTCACCGCATCATGGGGGTGGATACCCGTGATAACTATCAAGCGGTATACGTTGACACCCCAGGGCTGCACATCGAAGAAAAGCGCGCGATCAACCGCTTGATGAACCGTGCGGCGAACAGCTCATTAACCGATGTCGAACTGGTGTTATTTTTGGTCGATGGCACCCATTGGACCAAAGACGACGAGATGGTGCTCAACAAGTTAGCGCGCTCTGGTTTGCCAACGGTCTTGTTGGTCAATAAAGTCGATAATGTGAAAGAGAAAACCGAGCTCTTTCCACACCTTCAAACCTTGTCGGAAAAGATGGAGTTTGTTGACGTGATCCCGGTGTCCGCGAAACACGGCACCAATATCGATGTGGTTGAACAGAAGGTGCGTGACGCGTTACCGGAAAGTGAGTTTTACTTCCCTGAAGAATACGTCACAGACCGCTCTCAGCGCTTTATGGCCTCTGAAATTATCCGCGAAAAACTGATGCGCTTTACCGGTGAGGAGCTGCCTTACTCGGTCACCGTCGAAATCGAGCGCTTTGACTACAACCCAGAAACGGACGGGTTTCATATCAATGGTTTGATCTTGGTTGAGCGCAATGGCCAAAAGAAAATGGTCATTGGTAAAGGCGGCGAAAAGATCAAGCGCATTGGCCGTGAAGCGCGTCTAGACATGGAAGAACTGTATGAGCGCAAGGTTTACCTTGAGCTTTGGGTAAAAGTGAAGTCAGGTTGGGCCGACGATGAACGCGCGCTACGCAGCCTCGGTTATATCGACGATCTCTAAGTGACCCACTGATTCAGGTACCCATGCCAGGAGGAGAGAGTGAGTGGACGGGTTTCAACGCGGCTTTGTATTGCATACGCGCCCTTACAGTGAATCCAGTCTGCTTTTGGATATCTTTTCTGAGCACGAGGGGCGCGTGACTCTGCTTGCCAAAGGGGCACGTCGGCCACGCTCGGCGATAAGAGGTGCCTTGCAGCCTTTTACCCCTTTGCTGCTCAAATGGGGGGGACGTGGTGAACTGCGCACTTTACGCAGTGCCGAAGCCACAGGCCTCGCCCTACCGCTATCAGGCAATGCCTTGTATTCCGGTTTTTACCTCAATGAGCTGGTGATGCGTGTGCTGGAGCCTCACACGCCTTACCCGGCGTTATTTCATGACTATGTGACCGCATTGACCCAGCTGGCTCGCTACAATAATCCTGAGCCAGCCCTGCGTTGTTTTGAACTCGCGTTATTAGAAGCCTTGGGCTATGGGGTTGATTTTCTTCATTGTGCTGGCAGCGGTGACCCGATTAACGATAACATGACGTACTTGTATCGCGAGCAGCAAGGCTTTGTGGCATCGATCATGAAAAGCCAACACCGACAATTTACGGGGGCCGATCTGCGTGCGTTGGCGACGCGTCACTTTGAGACGGTCGCTCAGTTACGTGCCGCAAAGCGTTTTACGCGTATGGCGCTCAAGCCATATCTTGGCCCCAAGCCGCTCAAAAGCAGAGAATTGTTTAGAAGGAAATAATCATGGATAAAATCTACTTAGGTGTGAACATCGATCACATCGCGACAGTGCGCAATGCGCGTGGCACCGCGTATCCGGATCCTGTTCATGCCGCTGAGTTGGCAGAGCGTGCAGGCGCGGCTGGGATCACGGTTCATTTGCGTGAAGATCGCCGCCACATCACTGATCGTGATGTTCGCTTGCTTAAAGAAACCTTGCAAACCCGGATGAATTTGGAAATGGCGGTCACCGATGAAATGGTCGAGATAGCCTTGGAGACGCAGCCTGAGTTTGTATGTTTGGTGCCAGAAAAGCGTGAAGAGCTGACGACCGAAGGGGGCCTCGATGTCGCGGGCCAGTTGGATAAAGTCAAAGCCGCCACGCAAACGTTGAGCGAAGCGGGGATTAAGGTTTCCTTATTTATCGATGCCGACCGCACACAAATAGAAGCCGCTCACCAATGTGGCGCACCGTTTATTGAACTGCACACCGGGCATTACGCCGATGCCGCCAATGACAATGATCGCCAAGCCGAGTTGAAGAAAATCTCAGCGGCGGCCAGTTATGCGGTCGATTTGGGGATCAAAGTGAATGCGGGCCACGGCTTAACCTATCATAACGTCACGCCGATAGCGGCGATGCCAGAAATGCATGAGCTGAATATTGGTCACGCGATCATTGGCCGTGCCATGTTTGATGGTTTGCAAAAAGCCGTCGCGGATATGAAAGCGATCATGGAAGCGGCGCGTCGCTAAATGGCCATTGCTGGAATTGGTACTGACATTGTTGAGATTGCGCGTGTTGAAAAAGCCCTCGCGCGCCAACCACGCTTTGCTGCCAGGATCTTAACCGAGCCTGAGCAAGCCAATCTGGCGCGCCATCACGCGCCTGGACGTTTCCTCGCCAAGCGCTTTGCCGCCAAAGAAGCCGCCGCCAAGGCGCTTGGAACCGGCATTGCCAACGGGGTAACGTTCCACGACTTTATTATCACCAACCAGGCCTCGGGCCAACCAACCTTGAGCTTGTCGGGCCGAGCCGCGGAACTGGCGCAGGTGCGTGGCATTACACAGTGTTGGCTCACCCTCTCTGATGAAAAAGCGTATGCCATCGCGTATGTGGTGCTAGAAACCGCATAAGCTTACTGCTGTATGGCTGCACCTCACGCGGTGTGGCGTTCGATGTTTTATGAGGTACCCAAGTATTGTGGTGCCAATTGCTCAATGTGCGCAATTTCATCTTGCAGCTCTAACAGCTCTGGCTCGATAGCAGCCATATCCGCGCCTGCTTTTAGTTGGGTTTCGAGCTCATGACACAAGCTTTTTAGCTGCGGGACACCGCTATACGCGCAACTCCCATGGAGCTTGTGAATAGCGTGCCATAACTGATCAGTCTCTAATTCTCCGGCCAATGCTTGCTCAACGGCCTCTTTCACCGAGTCAAACGAGGCCAATAACATGGTTAGCATCTCTTTCGCCAGATCCGTTTTGCCTGCCGCTTGATTGAGCGCGCGCTGCCAATCTAGGTGTCGCACACTTTGATCTTGGTTGGCTGACGGGCTTGGCGATGGGACGCTTTGCACTTGAGAGGCCGCCTCATCAAGATGCAGCCAGCGTGCGAGGGTACTCTCTAACATGGCTTCTTCAATTGGCTTGGTCAGGTAATCATCCATCCCCGCTTCAAGGAGACGCTCACGTTCACCGGGCATCGCGTGGGCGGTCACCGCAATAATCGGTGTTTGCTGATTGAATCCTGCTTTGCGAATTTCTTGGCTAGCGGTGACACCATCCATCTCTGGCATTTGGATGTCCATCAAAATAATATCAAACGCTTGTTGGTGGGCAAGCGCGACCGCTTTCACCCCATCTTCTGCGGTGATCACCTTCTCGACCCGTTCGGCCAGCAAGGCAGTGATCAGCTTTAAGTTGGCTGGATTATCATCGACGGTCATTACCGTATAAGGCGCTTTTTGTGATGCACTTGGCTTAGGCAAGGGTAAAGGCGTAGCCTCAGGGGACCCGATTAATGCCTCCAGCAGTTTACGTTGAGGGATAGGCTTGGCAATACAGGCGCTGACCCCGGCTTTTAATAGATGCTCAGAGGCTTCTAGCTCAGTGGTTGGCAAACACACCACCACTGATTGCGCTTGCTGCTCGCAGACCTGCACCGCTTGTTGCATGGCATCAAGACTCGGCATGCTTCCCGCGTCGAAACAGAGCAAGGCAAAGTGATAGTGACGGCCCGTCAGCACATTGGTGCCAGATGCAGTGTCGACATTCAGCCCCACTTGCGTCAGCCGCTTACGCAAAATCTCGCGAGTGCGCGCATTCGGCTCAACGATCACGATGTCGCGACCCACCAAAGGTTCAATGTCGAGCGGTTGTGAAACTGGCAAATCGGTCTGCGTGAGCTGCAGGGTAAACCAGAAACTTGAGCCTTGGTGAAGGCGACTGGTAAAGCCAATGTCACCGCCCATTTGTTGGACCAGTTTTTGTGTGATCACTAGGCCAAGGCCAGTACCACCATAGCGACGCGAAATGCTGGCGTCCGCCTGCCTAAAGGCTTGGAAAAGCTGGGCTTGCTGGCGTTCGGAAATGCCAATGCCAGTATCTTTAACCATTAACTGTAGCTCAACGGTTTCATCGTGAAGCTGCTTGAGATCGACACTGACATCAATATTCCCGCGCTCAGTAAACTTGGCGGCATTCCCAATCAGGTTTATCAGCACTTGTTGGATACGGAGTGGATCGCCCACGGCCCCTGCAGGAATACGCGCATCGGTCCGCAAGGTGAGCTCTAGTCCTTTCTCGTGCGCCATCGGTGCAAGCAGTCGCATCACTTCATCGAGCATGTCTTGAACATCAAACGGGATGTTTTCCAACAGCAGTTTGCCTGCTTCTAACTTAGAGAAGTCGAGGATGTCATTAATGATGGTGAGCAGGTTATTAGCCGACTTTTCAATGGTGAGCAAATAGTCACGCTGGCTGCTGCTGAGCTCGGTTTTGAGCATTTGACGCGTAAAGCCAATCACCCCGTTAAGTGGGGTACGTAGCTCGTGCGACATGTTGGCCAAGAACTCAGATTTAACCCGCGCCGCTTCTTGCGCATTTTTCTTGGCGATATCGAGTTCAACATTCTGAATTTCCAATTGCTCGAGGGTTTCGCGCAGATCACAGGTCGCCTGGTCAATACTTTGCTGCATTTCTAAATGGTATTCCGACAACGAAATAGCCATCGCATTGATACCGTTTTTCAAGGTGTCGAGCTCACCGAGTAACTCACCCTCAATCCTGACATCAAGATGGCCGCGCCGAATTCTATCGACTAAGGTCACCATGTTACCAATCGGATGGGTGACATCCGCAATTAAGCGATAGGCAAAGAAGCATGACAATATTCCGCCCAAAGCAACCATCACCAGTGCGGTGATCATCTCCTGGTATTGCTTTAACCGCACCGAGCTCAAATCTAGCTCCATGGCAATATAGCCCAGCGGTCGCTCAACATTGAGGCCAGGGGTAAACCGACCAATCTCCAAAATAGGGGCGCGCAGAATCAAGGTATCCTGCTGTTGGCTTACCTGCAGTTGTGTGGGGATAGGTTGGCCACTGTTAACCGAGAGCATGGCAAGATCGCGATGATAGTTCGAGGTGACAAATAGCTCGTTACGTCGGTCGAACACGGCAATACTGCGCACAAACTGTGAGTGCTGGCGGTGCGCAAAGCCAATTAGCCGGCGTACGTTTTCACGGCTATCATTTTTCAATCCGACTTCGCTGGCAATCGCCAGTGGCTCGATGATCGCAGAGCCGGTGACCGTCAGTTGCTGTTCAAGATCTTGGTAGCGGGTGCTGGTAAAAAACGCGCTCAGTAATAGGCCGACAATCAACGTTGGGGCAATGGTGAGAACAGAGACACGGGTGCGGAGGCCATATTTGGTCATGCTAGATAAACTATGGGAAAATAATCACGACATTTAGCCGTCAGTGTACATGATTCAATCACAAAATAGTCAGCGAACTATCACAACTCCCACTGGCAGGATCTCTTGACTGGCTTGGCGACAAGCTTTTAACACTGGAATCGATAATGGCGCGCTTTTTTAAGCCTGAGAAAAAGAAAAAGGTTGAGCAAAAGCATCAACTGCTGACCATAGAACGCTTGGACCATCATGGTGACGGGGTGGGTTTTTTGCAGAAAAAACCTGTTTTTGTCCCGGGAGCCTTGCCCGGCGAACAAGCCTTGGTGCAATTGACCGAACAAAAGCGTCAATATGCGCGCGGTCAATTAATTAAGTTGGATAACCAGGCCGCGCAGCGTATTGAGCCTGGTTGTCCTCTTTACCAGCAGTGTGGGGGCTGTAGCCTTCAACACCTGGATCACCAAGCACAGGTCGCACACAAGCAGCAAACGCTCAATGAGTTGATGCGAAAATTTGCAGGTGATGAGATAACGCTGTCAACGCCGATAGAAGATGCGGCTTGGCATTATCGTCGTCGTGCGCGGATCAGCTTGCAGGTGGATAAAAAAGGGGCATTGGCGATGGGATTTCGCGCTCGTCAACGAAGCGCGATCATCACAGTGAATCAGTGCCCGGTGTTAAGCGCACCACTCAACCGCCTCCTGTCAAGCTTACGCCCTTGTTTAGAAAGCCTGCGTGGCCGTCGTATATTGGGACACTTAGACGTCATTGACGCTGACAACACATCTGTGGTCTCACTGCGTACCACTAAGGGCTTGCACAACGACGATCGCCACGCGTTAATGGCGTGGGCACAGACGCAAGACTGCACACTGTATTTGTATCAAGGCGACATGGCACCGGAGCGTCTTGTCGGGCCTGCGCCCTATTATAATGTGGCAGGTTGTCAATTGGCGTTTGCGCCCAGCGACTTTATTCAAGTCAATGCGAAGGTCAACCAAGAAATGGTAGGGCAAGCACTTGACTGGCTTGCCCTTGAGCAAGACGATCGTGTGTTGGATCTTTTCTGTGGCTTGGGTAACTTTAGCGTGCCAATGGCTAAGCGTGTGAAACACGTGGTAGGCATTGAAGGTGTGCAAGCTATGGTGGACCAAGCAGCGGATAACGCGGCAAAAAACGGCTGTGAGAACGCCGAGTTTTACCAAGCTGACTTGAACAGTGACGCGCTGATGGGTGAATGGGCGCAACAGGATTTTACCAAAATCTTACTCGATCCGGCACGTGCGGGGGCTGCTGGTGTCATAGACTTTGTGGCACAATCTAAGGCTTCACATATTGTGTATGTGTCTTGTAACCCTGCCACGCTAGCACGTGATGCGCGCGTATTGCTCGATAATGGCTATCAGCTGGTCACGCTTGGTATGTTGGATATGTTTCCACAAACAGGACACATGGAGTCGATGGCTTTGTTCATGCCTGTCACCAAACGGTTGGCATAATACAAGTTTGGCCCTCGTGGCCTGTCGATACGGATACGCCTCTCTTGTCACTCGAGAGATAAGGATAGGAACGGTTATGGTTGCGGTACGAGAAGCCCACCTACACGAAGACGAAGCGTTTGATCTCAATACCTGGGTTCAACGGTTAGGGCAAGATCCCTCAACCACTCAGGCGTTGGTAGATGGTTATCAATACTGCCGAACATTGAGCGACGATGAAGCCGTGCTCAGCCAGCCACTATGGCGTGGCCGGGAGATGATTGAAATCCTCGTCACCTTGAGCATGGATGCTGATACCTTATTGGCAGCCCTGTTTTTCCCCGTGGTTGAGGCGGAGCTTATCAGCCTAGATACCCTTGCGGACGCTTACTCAACCTCTATCGTCAAACTGATAGAAGGGGTACAACAGACGGCGGCTATTCGCCACTTAAATACCCAAACAGAGACAGAAGCAACCTCGTCTCAGGTTGATAACGTACGTCGTATGCTGTTATCGATGGTGGAAGACTTTCGCTGCGTGGTGATCAAGCTGGCGGAGCGCATCTGTCATTTACGCGAAGTGAAAGAGGCGGAGGAATCTGTCCGCCAACAAGCGGCAAAAGAGAGCGCCAACATTTATGCCCCCTTGGCTAACCGGTTAGGTATTGGTCAGTTAAAGTGGGAGTTGGAAGACTACGCGTTCCGTTACCAGCATGCGCAAACCTACAAACAAATCGCTAAGCAACTCGCGGAAAGACGGATTGATCGCGAAAACTACATCACTGATTTTGTCGACGATCTGCAGCAGGCGATGGAAGCGTCCAACATCAATGCGCAAGTCTATGGTCGCCCCAAACACATTTACAGCATCTGGCGTAAAATGCAGAAAAAGAACCTGCAGTTTGACGAGTTGTTTGACGTGCGTGCGGTACGCATCATCGCAGAAGAGCTACAAGATTGTTACGCCGCGTTAGGAGCCGTGCACACCAAATTCCGCCATCTACCCAAAGAGTTTGATGATTACGTCGCCAACCCGAAACCCAATGGTTATCAATCCATTCATACTGTGGTGCTGGGGCCGGAAGGTAAACCGGTAGAAATTCAAATCCGCACCAAACAAATGCACGATGATGCAGAGCTTGGGGTCGCTGCACACTGGAAGTATAAAGAAGGGGCGGCCAGTGGGCGCAGTGGGTACGACGAGAAAATTACCTGGCTGCGTAAACTGTTGGCATGGCAAGAAGAAATGTCAGACTCGGGTGAAATGCTTGATGAGCTGCGCAGCCAAGTGTTTGACGACCGGGTTTATGCCTTTACCCCGCGCGGCGATGTCGTGGACTTACCCAGCGGCGCCACGCCGTTGGATTTTGCTTACCATATTCACTCCGAGGTAGGGCATCGGTGTATCGGAGCGAAAGTGGAAGGGCGTATTGTCCCGTTCACTTATCACCTTCAAATGGGCGACCAGGTAGAAATCATTACCCAAAAAGAGCCCAACCCCTCGCGAGATTGGCTAAACCCCAGCCATGGCTTTGTGAATTCGAGCCGGGCACGCGCCAAAATCAATGCTTGGTTCCGCAAACAGGATAAAGATAAGAACATTGCCGCGGGTAAAGAGATTTTGGATACCGAGCTGCAAAAAATCGGTGGTACCAGCAAAGACGCTCAACTCGCGCTCAAACGCTTTAATGTGAATACACTGGATGAGCTCTACGCGGGAGTTGGTAGCGGTGATTTGCGTATTAATCAGGTGGTTAACCATATCAATGGCCTGATTAACAAGCCAAGTCTTGAAGAAGAAGAGCAACAGCTTTTAGAGAAGCTGCAACAAAGTGAGCAAAAGCCGAATACGGGCAAGGCGCACCGTGATGCTGTGGTTGTGGAGGGTGTTGATAACTTAATGACTCACCTTGCGCGTTGTTGTCAGCCATTACCCGGTGATGAGATCAAAGGTTTTGTCACCCAAGGGCGGGGTATCTCTGTGCACCGCGCTGATTGTGAGCAACTCAACGAACTGAGTCATCACGCGCCCGAGCGCATTATTGCCACGGTTTGGGGTAAAGGGCACATTGGTCAGTACCATGTGCGGATCCGCTTATCTGCCAATGAGCGTACCGGGTTGGTCAAAGACATCAATACCGTGCTCAGCAATGAAAAAGCACGCGTAGCGGGCATGCAAAGTCGCGTGGATTACAAAAAACAAATGTCTATTATGGATTTTGATTTAGAAATTTCCGATCTCGACACCCTGAGCCGCGTGGTTAACCGGCTTGAACAAGTAAAAGATGTGGTTGAGGCCAAACGTCTTCGCTAATCATCCTTCGCCCTGTCTCGACAGGGCGTTTTTTTAGAAGGAACGCTTTTATGGCTCCTATCGAGCAATTACTGACCATTATGGCGACCTTACGTGATCCCGACAAAGGTTGTGATTGGGACAACGCGCAACACTTCGCCTCCATCGTGCCTCATACGCTAGAAGAAGCCTATGAAGTGGCGGATGCCATTGAACGTGAAAACTGGTCAGACCTAAAAGATGAGCTCGGTGACCTACTTTTTCAAATTGTGTTCTACAGTCAACTGGGGCGGGAAGAAAACCATTTTGATTTTGAGGATGTGGTGCGCGGCATTTGCGACAAACTCATCCGTCGTCATCCTCATGTTTTTGGTCCCAAAGATGCGCAGGGAAAGCCTTTAATGGCACCAGATTGGGAAGGTATCAAAGCGAAAGAGCGCGCCGAGAAATCGTCCTCTGTGCAACCGGAAAGTGTGCTCGATGGGGTGACACAAGGCTTACCCGCCTTAATACGAGCGTATAAATTGCAAAAGCGTTGTGCACGTGTGGGCTTTGATTGGCCGACTGTCGCCCCTGTGATAGATAAAGTGCGGGAAGAGATTGAAGAAGTCGAGCAAGAGCTGGCGCAAACTTCTGTCAACCAGGCACGTGTGGAGGAAGAAGTCGGGGACTTGTTATTCGCGGTGGTAAATTTGGCTCGCCACCTAGGGACAGATGCCGAGCAAGCCCTACGCCGTGCCAACCAAAAATTTGAATCTCGCTTTCGTAAGGTTGAAAACCACTTACGTGATAATGAAAAAAACATTCAACAATGTCAGCTAGATGAACTAGAATCGGCATGGCAGGCCGTCAAAAAGGCGAATAAGTAAATATCCTGTAATTGGCATAATTGATTTGTGACAATTAAAAACACCAGGGTGTGTGGTAGCTTTCACATTGTGGGAGTCAATGGGGTCTGGTATCATAATGTCCCGTCCAGAACTTCATTAATTTCCTCTAAATCCAACTCTCAGGTTTAGCATGACGACGAACTACATTTTTGTTACGGGCGGTGTTGTATCCTCCCTCGGTAAGGGTATTGCTGCAGCCTCATTGGCAGCCATTCTTGAAGCGCGTGGCCTTAACGTCACCATCATGAAACTCGACCCTTATATCAACGTGGATCCAGGGACAATGAGCCCTACCCAGCACGGGGAAGTATTCGTCACGGAAGACGGCGCAGAGACCGACCTTGATCTCGGCCACTACGAGCGCTTTATCCGCACCAAAATGACCAAGCGTAATAACTTTACCTCTGGTCGTGTGTATGCGGATGTACTGCGCAAAGAGCGCCGTGGAGATTACCTGGGAGCCACCATTCAGGTGATTCCACACATCACCAATTCGATCAAAGACCGCATCATCGCCGGTGGTGAAGGTCACGATATTGCCATTGTCGAAATCGGCGGGACAGTGGGCGACATTGAGTCGCTGCCGTTTTTAGAAGCGATTCGCCAGCTGACCGTTGAAGTCGGCCGCGAACATGCCATGTTTATGCACTTGACTCTGGTCCCTTATTTGGCGGCCGCGGGTGAAGTGAAAACCAAGCCAACGCAACATTCGGTGAAAGAGCTGCTATCGATTGGTATCCAGCCTGATGTACTGGTGTGTCGTAGTGAGCGCCCGATCCCGGCTAATGAGCGCGCGAAAATTGCGCTGTTCTGTAATGTGGCAGAAAAAGCCGTGATCACCATGAAAGACGTAGACTCTATCTACAAAATCCCATCACTCATCCGCTCTCAAGGCTTGGATGATCTGGTTTGCAGCCGCTTTGGCATTGAAGCGGCGGAAGCTGACCTGTCAGAATGGGAACAGGTCAGCTACGAAGAAGCCAACCCAATGGGCGAAGTGACCATTGGTATGGTGGGTAAATATATCGAGTTGCCGGATGCGTATAAATCTGTCAACGAAGCGTTGAAGCACGGTGGGTTGAAAAACCGTCTCACCGTCAACATCAAGTATGTAGACTCGCAAGATCTTGAAACACGTGGCACGGAAATGCTGCAAGACTTGGATGCTATCTTGGTACCAGGTGGATTTGGTGACCGAGGTGTAGAGGGCAAGATCCTGGCGGCACAATATGCGCGTGAAAATAAACTGCCGTATCTCGGCATTTGCCTAGGAATGCAGGTTGCCCTGATTGAATACGCGCGTAACGTCGCGGGTATGGAAGGCGCAAACTCGACCGAGTTTAACAAAGAGAGTAAATACCCAGTGGTGGGTCTGATCACCGAGTGGGTGGATGAAGAAGGCAAAGTGGAAGAGCGCAGTGAAACCTCTGATCTGGGCGGTACCATGCGTCTTGGCGCACAGCTTTGTCATCTTACGGAAGGGTCTAAAGCACACCAGCTTTATGGCAACACGCAGATCCACGAGCGCCATCGCCACCGTTATGAAGTGAACAACTTATTGCGTCCGCAGCTAGAAAAAGCGGGGCTTTCAATCTCAGGCTTGTCTGCAGATAAAAAGCTGGTGGAGATCATCGAGAACCCTGAGCACCCATGGTTTGTTGCGTGCCAGTTCCACCCAGAATTCACGTCGACACCACGTGATGGCCACCCACTGTTTGCCGGGTTTGTTGCGGCGGCAGGCAAAAAACAGCGCGGTGAGCTATAAACGAGATTCGAGCGGTCGCCTGAACGTAGGCAGCCGCTTTTATTTTTAAAAACAATGACAGACGAGAGGAATCACAATGTCTAAGATCGTTAAAGTTCTAGGCCGTGAAATCATCGATTCACGCGGTAACCCAACCGTTGAAGCTGAAGTACACCTAGAAGGTGGCTTCGTTGGTATGGCGGCAGCACCTTCAGGTGCATCAACGGGTTCTCGCGAAGCGCTAGAACTGCGTGATGGTGACAAGTCACGTTTCATGGGTAAAGGCGTTCTAAAAGCGATTGAAGCGGTTAACGGCCCAATCGCCGAAGCCCTACAAGGTAAAGACGCGAAAGCCCAAGCCGATATCGACCAAGTGATGATCGATCTCGACGGCACTGACAACAAATCTAAATTTGGTGCGAATGCTATCCTGGCGGTGTCTCTTGCTAACGCAAAAGCAGCCGCGGCTGCGAAAGGCATGCCTTTGTTTGAGCACATTGCTGAACTAAACGGCACGGCTGGTCAGTTCTCAATGCCTCTGCCAATGATGAACATCCTTAACGGTGGTGAGCACGCGGATAACAACGTTGATATCCAAGAGTTCATGATCCAGCCTGTTGGCGCGAAAACCCTGAAAGAAGCACTGCGCATTGGTGCGGAAGTATTCCACAACCTCGCAAAAGTACTGAAAGCCAAAGGCCTAAGCACTGCCGTGGGTGACGAAGGTGGTTTTGCACCGAACCTAGAATCAAACGCTGCTGCACTGGCTGCGATTAAAGAAGCGGTTGAGCAAGCGGGCTACGAGCTGGGTAAAGACATCACGCTTGCGATGGACTGTGCGGCGTCTGAGTTCTATGACAAAGAGCAAGGCATCTACAACATGAAAGGTGAAGGTAAAACCTTCTCTTCAGAAGAGTTTAACCATTACTTGGCAAAACTGGCTGAAGAATACCCAATCGTGTCTATCGAAGATGGCCTAGACGAGTCAGATTGGGATGGCTTTAAGCACCAAACTGAACTGCTGGGTGACAAACTTCAGCTAGTGGGTGATGATCTGTTCGTAACCAACACCAAGATCCTCAAAGAAGGTATCGATAAAGGTGTGGCGAACTCTATCCTGATCAAATTCAACCAGATCGGTTCTCTGACCGAAACGCTGGCGGCGATCAAGATGGCGAAAGACGCAGGCTACACAGCCGTGATCTCTCACCGTTCAGGTGAAACAGAAGACGCCACCATCGCTGACTTGGCGGTTGGTACGGCTGCAGGCCAAATCAAAACCGGTTCGATGAGCCGTTCTGATCGTGTGGCTAAGTACAACCAGCTAATCCGTATTGAAGACGCGCTGGGTGAAAAAGCACCATTTAATGGTCTAAAAGAAGTGAAAGGCCAATAATCGGCACTTAAGCACTTTTTGCCAAAAAGCCGTCCCGTTTAACGGGGCGGCTTTTTTCGTTTAGGAAAACCATGACACCAGCCAGCGGATCCGCTAGCCTATGCGGTTAGTCAATCAGGGTGTGAATACCCTGAGCCGATATTGGAAGGAGTACAGGTATGAGGCTGCTATCGGTTGCACTGTTTCTCACGCTAGTGTGGCTGCAGTACGAACTGTGGCTGGGTAAAAATGGCGTGACAGACTATTGGCAAATTGAAGCCAATGTCGCCGTACAGCAACAAGCCAACCAAAAACTCGTTAAGCGTAACCAGCAAATGTACGCAGAAATTGCGGATTTGAAGCGTGGGCAAGAAGCGATTGAAGAGCGCGCACGCAATGAGCTGGGCATGATAAAGCCGGACGAGACATTTTTCCGATTAGTCGATAAATCCCAGTAACTGACAGCCGTTGACTGGCGGTACAACCAAAGAAGATAACTTGTGGTCGAACAACCCCCTTTGCAGCACAACACCGCTTTACAGCCCGGAATAAGCGCCGTGGTACCTGCCGCAGGTGTCGGCAGCAGGATGCAAGCTAGCTGCCCGAAACAATACCTCCCTCTAGCCGGCAAAATGTTGATTGAGCATACCGTTGAGCGTTTACTCTCTCACCCTGCCGTCGCTGACGTGATCATCGCCATTGGTGCTGACGATAGCTACTTTGCGCACACTCGCTTGAGTGAGCGTCCGAATGTGCGTGTGGTCTTGGGTGGAGCGACGCGTGCCGCGTCGGTGCAAGCTGGACTCGATGTGGTCAATACGCAATGGGTGATGGTGCATGATGCCGCACGCCCTTGTGTGTCGCATGCCGATATCGACGCCTTGATTAGACAGGCGCAATCTCACCCGGATGGCGCCTTACTCGCGGCGCCGGTTAGAGACACCATGAAGCGTGCGGACGCGCAAGGGCAGGTGGCTCACACTGTCGAGCGTGAGGCGCTTTGGCATGCATTGACCCCACAAATGTTTTTAACCCAAACGCTAATCCAGGCACTTAATGTGGCAGGCGATCAGGTGACTGACGAAGCGTCTGCCGTTGAAGCGCTTGGGGGGAAGCCTGTGCTGGTCCCTGCCAGTGCCAGCAACATAAAAGTCACCCACCCTGAGGATAAGTGGCTGGCCGAGTTTTACCTTTCACAACAAGAAGGCAAATCATGATTCGAATTGGACATGGGTTTGATGTACACAAATTTGGTGGTGATGGCCCGGTGATCATTGGTGGTGTGGCTGTGCCTTATGAACAAGGGTTGCTTGCGCACTCGGACGGTGATGTGGCACTCCATGCACTGTGTGATGCTCTGTTGGGCGCGATTGCTGCCGGTGACATTGGCCAGCATTTCCCAGATACCAGTGATGAGTGGAAAGGCGCCGACAGCCGTATGCTGCTGCGCGACGTTTACCGCAAAGTACAAGACAAAGGCTATCGCTTGGGCAATGCAGATATCACTATCATCGCGCAAGCGCCTAAAATGGGCCCACATATCGACGCAATGCGTGAAACCATCGCCAGTGATTTGTGTGTGACGGTGGATGCGGTTAACGTCAAAGCCACCACCTCAGAGCGTTTGGGGTTTACCGGACGCAAAGAAGGCATTGCCTGTGAGGCGGTGGTGCTATTAAACAAAGAGGCCGTATGACAGACTTACTCGCGCCCTTGGCTTACTTACATGGCCAACCGACACAGTCAGGAACGTTAAAAGCGTCACCGGACGATTTTATTGTCTCAGAATCCCTGGGTTTCACCCCATCAGGTCAAGGTGAACACTTTTTAGTGCGAATTAAAAAGCGTGGTGAAAATACCAAATACGTCGCCAATGAGCTGGCAAAAGCCTGTGGGGTTAGCTCGCGGCAAGTGAGCTGGGCGGGCCTTAAAGATCGTCACGCCGTGACTGAGCAATGGTTCAGTGTGCATCTGCCAGGCAAAGCGGATCCGGACTTAGCGGCGTTTGTTCAAAATCATCCAGGCGTTGTGAGCATTGAAGGGACAGCCCGGCATCAGCATAAATTGCGTCCTGGCGATCTGACCGGCAATCAGTTCACGCTCTGCATTCGTGATCTGGCGTCGCCACAGGCTTTAGTGCCGCGCTTAGCCGCGATAGCCGAGCAGGGCGTGCCCAATTACTTTGGTGCACAGCGCTTTGGCCGTGATGGCAATAATGTTGAGATGGCACGCGCTTGGGGACGTGGAGAGAAAAAAGTCCGTGACAAAAGCAAACGTAGTTTTTATCTCTCAGCAGCCCGGTCGCTGCTGTTTAATCAAGTCGTCTCTGCACGAATAGAGGCGGATGCCTTTACCTCTACCTTGGCGGGTGACCTGTGTCTCGACGCGCATCAGCAAACGTACTTGGTTGAGCTGGCAGGGCAGTGTCATTCTGCGATCACCGGCCCTCTGACCGGCGATAATGCGTTGCCCACTGAGGGGCAAGCACAGCACTTTGAGCAAGCGGTGGTCGACAAAGAGCCTGAGCTATTAGCCGTGATCCGTGATAATCGCATGCGCCATGACCGTCGTGTGTTGTGTTTACTGCCGCAAGCGATGACCTGGACACACGATGCTGACACCTTAACCGTGAGTTTCTTTTTACCCGCGGGCGCATTTGCCACCGCGGTGATGCGAGAGTTAGTCGTCGCGAGCCCACAAGGAGAGCACAATGCGAATATTGATTAGTAACGACGACGGTTACCATGCCCAAGGGATCCAAACCTTGACCGAAGCGTTATCGACCATCGCAGATGTGGTGGTGGCCGCGCCGGATCGTAATTGTTCAGGCGCGTCAAATTCACTCACATTGGAAAACCCCTTACGCGTGCGCGAACTTGGACCTCAGCGTTATGCGGTTCAGGGGACCCCCACAGACTCGGTGCATTTGGCGCTACGGCAATTGGTACCCTGGGAGCCTGATTTTGTGATCACTGGGATTAACCACGGTGCTAACCTCGGTGATGATGTGCTTTACTCGGGGACAGTGGCCGCGGCGACAGAGGGCTTTTTCCTGGGCGCGCCAGCTATTGCCGTCTCACTATGTGGTCACCAACACTTTGAGACAGCTGCGCATGTAGTGAAACAATTCTTAGCCAAGAACCAGCGCCATGCCGCGCCCAGCCACCGCCTCATTAATATTAATGTGCCCGATGTGCCAATCGATAGCCTAGAGGGGTGGAAAGTGACACGTCTTGGCGCCCGTCATCATGCCGAAGACGTGATAAAACAAAGCGATCCGCGGGGCAAACCGATATACTGGGTCGGTGCGCCAGGTCAAACCCAAGATGCAGGGCCGGGAACCGATTTTCACGCCATTGCGGCGCAGTACGTTTCTATTACGCCACTGCAGGTAGACTTAACCGCCCATGATACCCTAGGCGTGTTTTCACAATGGTTAAGTGAGTAGACGGCAAGTACGTCATCGTTGGTGAGCCGCATTGAGGCGGCAACCGTTTCAATAGACTTATACTCAGTGATAAAGGAAGCAGACGTTGAGTCAAGCGCAATCACTTATTCAATTTTTGCAGCAACAAGGTGTGACTGACACCGATGTGCTAAACGCCATGCAGGCGGTGCCTCGGCATTTATTTGTCTCTGAAGCCATGACCCACCAAGCTTACGGTAACAATGCGTTACCTATTGGATGGGGACAAACTATTTCACAACCTTATATTGTGGCTAAGATGACATCATTGCTCAATTTGCGACGCGATAGTCGCATTTTGGAAATTGGCACCGGATCGGGTTATCAAACAGCGGTCCTCGCTAACTTGGTTGATCATGTTTATTCTGTCGAGCGGATCAAACCATTACAAATGCTGGCCAAACGGCGCTTAAAGCAGCTAGATATTTATAATGTGTCGACAAAACATGGAGATGGTTGGCAAGGGTGGCCGTCGAAGGGCCCTTATGATGCGATCATGGTAACAGCGGCCGCGGCCCACGTGCCCGACGCGTTGTGCGATCAGCTCAATGATGGCGGCGTGATGCTTATTCCGATTGGTGATGATGAGCAAATATTGATGCGCGTCACTCGCCAAGGCACCACTTTTCACACCGAGACGGTTGAATCGGTTAAATTTGTTCCCCTGGTGGCAGGTGAGCTGGCATAAACTGTCTCAGAGATGGAGCTGTGTTTAAAAACAGATGAAAATCGCGCTTTTTCTGTCACTGTTAGTGGTTATATCTGGTTGTTCCTGGCGAGGGCCGGCACCGGTATCCAGCGTGACACCAGACTATACCAGCGTTGATAGAGGCAGCTATCGCGGCAGTTATTACGAAGTGAAGAAAGGCGATACCCTCTACTATATCGCTTATATCACGGATCGTGATATCGACGACATCATCGAACACAACAATCTACAGCCTCCCTATACCATTTATCCCGGGCAGACACTGGCTTTGTGGAAGCCCGCCTACCAACGCCCTGACGTGGCCCAATCCACATCAGGCGCGACAAATGTGGCCTCTGCCACAACGTCAGCTGCAAGCGCGAGCGTGGCAGCAGCATCTTCTAGAAAAAGCGCCAACCCTAGCAAATTCGAGGAAAAAAAGAAGTCTAAAACCGCGACTGAACGCGCAAAAGGCGTTGAATCGGGGTCATCGTCGAGGTACAGTCAAACGAAAGAAAAAAGTAAACAAGCTGTTAACAAGCGGACCGTCAGCCCATCTAACCAACAGATAAGCTGGCAATGGCCAACCAGAGGCCGGATGGTGTCCCGATTTTCTAGCACAGAGCGAGGCAATAAGGGCATAGATATTGCTGGACAACGAGGACAGGGCATTCAGGCAGCGGCAGATGGAAAAGTCGTGTACGCCGGCAGTGCGCTTCGGGGTTACGGTAAATTAATAATAGTGAAACACAATGATGATTATCTAAGCGCCTATGCGCATAACGATAGTTTTTACGTTTCAGAAGGCCAAGCTGTCAAAAAGGGGCAGAAAATAGCTTCCATGGGCAGTTCTGGTGCAAACAGTGTTCGGTTGCATTTTGAAATTCGCTACAAAGGAAAATCGGTCAATCCGTTACATTATCTGCCAAAGCGGTAGCACAGGGTAACCAAGGTGATATCGCCGCAGCCACCAATGTGACGGGGCCGGTATAAGCAGAAATGCGTTCTGCTTAGCTGCTACGTCATAAGGGAGGCGCTATGAGCCAAACAAATACCGCAAAGAAACTGGACGGCTTGAACCAAGACGTTGAATTCGACACTGTGGAAGCACAAGCTGACGAGGTGCTCGAAGAAGTCGAAGAGGCAGTACAGCAACAAGCGGCCACTTCAAAGGCCTCTGATGCCACCCAACTCTACCTCAGCGAAATTGGCTTTTCACCGCTGCTTACCGCTGAAGAAGAGGTGCTCTACGCACGTCGAGCGCTGCGCGGTGACGAGGTTGCTCGCAAGCGTATGATTGAGAGTAATCTTCGCTTGGTGGTGAAAATCTCGCGTCGCTATTCTAACCGTGGTTTAGCGCTGCTCGATTTGGTCGAAGAAGGAAACCTCGGCTTGATCCGTGCGGTGGAGAAGTTTGACCCTGAACGCGGCTTCCGCTTTTCAACCTATGCAACCTGGTGGATTCGTCAAACCATTGAACGTGCCATCATGAACCAAACGCGTACCATTCGCCTGCCTATTCACGTGGTGAAAGAGCTGAATGTGTATCTGCGCACGGCGCGCGAGCTGGCGCAAAAGCTTGACCATGAACCGACCGCTGAAGACATCGCGGCGCAGCTTGATAAGCCAGTGGAAGATGTGAACCGGATGCTTCGTCTTAACGAGCGTATTGGCTCTGTGGATAACCCAATTGGCGGCGATTCAGAAAAAGCCTTGCTAGACATCATTCCAGATGAGAAGCAAGACGGCCCAGAGTACACCACACAAGACGATGACATGAAAAAGTCGATTGTGCAGTGGCTACAAGAGCTTAACCCTAAGCAGCGAGAAGTGTTATCACGTCGTTTCGGACTTTTGGGTCACGAAGCGTCAACGCTGGAAGATGTGGGGCGTGAGATTGGTTTGACTCGCGAGCGAGTACGTCAAATCCAGGTGGAAGGGCTACGCCGCTTGCGCGACATGCTGACGCATCAAGGACTGAGCATTGAATCGCTCTTTAACGTTGAGCAATAAACGCGCTGTCAATCTCGCATCAGTCATAGCGCGAGACTGACAATCATAGACGCAAATGAAGGGACAGCGATGGCTGTCCCTTTTTATTGACGGTCATGATGGTTCGCAAGATGACGGCGCGGCCGATTAGCGAGATTGCTGTAACGCCTTGAGGGCATAGAGGGCGTCTAAGGCTTGCCGCGGGGTCATCTCATCAGGGTTTAACGCATCGACTGCGTTATCCAGCTCGCTAGGTTCAGGCAGTAAGGCGAGCTGAGCGGGGACTGGATCACCGACCGTTTGTTCAGCATGAATGGTATGTTGGCCGCTTTGCTCTAGTTGTGCCAGTTTATGCTTGGCGCGCCGAATCACCGGCTTGGGAACGCCAGCGAGGCTCGCCACGGCCAGACCATAAGATTTACTGGCCGCCCCTTCCTGCACCGCGTGCATAAACGCAATGTCATCGCCATGCTCCATGGCATCAAGGTGCACATTCACCAAGCCTTCCATTTGCCCTGGCAGTTCAGTGAGTTCGAAATAATGGGTGGCAAACAAGGTCATTGCTTGGATTTTCTCTGCCAACCATTCCGCGCTGGCCCACGCCAAAGATAAGCCATCGTAGGTGCTGGTACCGCGGCCAATCTCGTCCATCAACACCAAGCTGTTAGCAGTTGCATTGTGGAGAATATTGGCGGTTTCTGTCATTTCCACCATAAATGTGGAGCGGCCGGAAGCGAGATCATCAGAGGCACCAATACGAGTGAAAATGCGATCGACGGGCCCAATGGTTGCACGATCGGCGGGCACATAAGCACCAATATGACTCAGCAAGGTGATCAACGCGGTTTGGCGCATATAAGTGGATTTACCTCCCATATTAGGACCGGTAATGATCAACATTCGGCGCTCAGGACTTAAGGCGATGGGGTTGGGAATAAAAGGGTCAGTCATCACTTGTTCAACCACAGGATGGCGACCGGCTTCAATATTGATCCCCGGTTTGTCGCTAAGGGTGGGGCGGTGATAATTGAGTGTATCTGCTCGCTCGGCGAGATTACATAGTACATCGAGCCCAGAGAGCGCTTCAGAGGCATGTTGCAGCTGGGCCAAGTGTGGCAGTAACAAATCAAACAACTCTTCCCACAAACGCTTCTCTAACGCTAACGCATTAGAGCGAGAGCTTAAGACTTTATCTTCGTGCTCTTTTAATTCGGGGATAATGTAACGCTCTGCATTTTTAAGCGTTTGCCGGCGGACATAGTGTGTCGGCACCCGATCGCTTTGCGCGCGGCTGATTTGGATGTAAAAGCCATGGACTTGGTTATAACCCACCTTCAGGGTATCGATGCCATATTGCTCGCGCTCGCGGGTTTCTAGTTCTTCTAAGTAGCGTGATGCGCCTTCCGATAAGTCGCGCCATTCATCCAGTTCCGCGTTGTAACCTGGCGCAATCACACCGCCATCACGGATCACCACCGGCGGGTTCTCGACCACTGCACGGGTGAGCAAATCTTGCAGCTCTGGCATCGGTGTGGTGGCAGTGAGGTAATCGGAAAACGCACCGTGATCCAGCTCGGTGAGCAGTGTCTGTACCTCGGGCAGCTGTGCTAATGCGGTGCGCAGCCTTGCCATATCACGCGGACGGGCGGATCGCATTGCCAAGCGAGCCAGTACACGTTCAATGTCGCCAACCGGTTTGAGTGCTGCACTTAATTCCGAGTGTAGGCCACTATCAAGCAATGTCCCGATTGCATCCAAACGTTGGTTGAGTACATGGCTATCGCGTAGAGGTTGATGGAGCCAGCGCTTCAGTAAGCGACTACCCATCGGCGTTGTCGTCCGATCCAAAACGTCAGCCAGCGTATTGTCGGTGCCGCCAGCGAGGTTTTGGGTGATCTCTAAATTACGCCGTGTGGCAGCGTCTAACACCACAGCGGTGTCTTGCTGATCTTTGATGATGGCACGAATATGGGGGAGCGCGGTGCGTTGGGTTTCTTTGGCGTACTGCAACACACAGCCAGCGGCACAGAGCCCCAGCGTACAGTCTTCCACGCCAAAACCGACTAAATCGCGCGTGCCAAATTGACCGGTCAGTTGACTGCGAGCAGTGTCGAGATCGAACTCCCAAATGGGGCGACGCCTTGCGCCGCGGCTCACCGCAAGTAAATCAGGGTAGGGAAAGTCTTCGGGGTAAAGCAGCTCTGCCGGTTGCGTGCGTTGCAGCTCCGCTTGCATTTGCTCGTAGGTGGCAGGTTCAGTCAGCACGAAGCGCCCTGATGTGATATCTAGGGTGGCAAAACCAAATTGGTCGTTATGACAGGTCAGTGCGGCGACCAAGTTATCAACCCGCTCGCTAAGCAGCGCTTCATCCGATACCGTACCGGGGGTGACGATTCGCACCACCTGGCGCTCAACCGGGCCTTTACTCGTGGCGGGATCGCCGATCTGTTCACAAATCGCCACCGGCTCTCCTAGCTGCACCAGCTTGGCTAAATATCCCTCTACGGCATGAAAGGGCACACCCGCCATGGGGATCGGTTCACCGCCTGAGCTGCCGCGCTTAGTCAGCGAGATATCCAAAAGCTGAGAGGCACGTTTGGCATCGTCGTAAAAGAGTTCGTAAAAATCCCCCATGCGATAGAACAGCAGTTCTTCAGGGTGCTGCGCCTTGAGTTTGAGGTACTGTTGCATCATAGGGGTGTGCTTTTCGAGCGCTTGTACTGTCACGACTAGACCTGCAAAATGGAACATTGAAAAGGGTAGGTAGAATACGTGATCGTACGGCAAAGGGTAAAGTTGCGGTACCGGTTTCTTCACCCTAAACAAAAGGAGTGAATGGTGGAACAGTTATTCTCGCTAGCAAAGCAACTCGGCGACGCCTTATTGGATGCGGGCTTAACGGTGACCACCGCAGAGTCTTGCACCGGTGGCGGTATTGCTTACTGCTTGACGGACGTGCCGGGTAGCTCGCAGTGGTTTCAGCAAGCTTGGGTCACCTATAGCAACCAGGCTAAGCATCAACAGGTGCATGTGCCAGACGATTTATTGACCCAATACGGCGCGGTCAGTGAGCCTGTGGTAACGGCCATGGCAGAGGGCGCACTTAATGAGGCTGCCGCTGACTTGGCGATTGCCGTTAGCGGTGTCGCTGGTCCGAGTGGAGGCAGTGCGGATAAACCTGTTGGCACCGTGTGGTTCGCATGGGCTTGGCATGGCGGCGAAACCGACACTGAAGTGTGTCATTTTGAGGGTGATAGGCGCGCGGTCCGTGAACAAACGGTCGTGCACGCGTTGTCACATGCTCTCACGCGCTTGTCTCCGTAAATGGAGGCGTGTCGCATCACAAAGATTTTTTCTATACAGGGCTAGACACTGTATAAATGGACAGTATACTTAGCCCCAATTACTGATAGCTTTCATCGCATAGCGATAGCGTTTTATTTCCTGGAGACTGAAATGGACGATAACAAAGAAAAGGCGCTCGCAGCCGCACTCGGACAAATCGAAAAGCAATTTGGCAAAGGCTCAATCATGCGTCTGGGTGATGACCGCACTATGGACATCGAAACCGTATCGACCGGCTCTTTGTCTCTCGATATCGCCCTAGGTGCAGGTGGCCTGCCTTTTGGTCGTATTATCGAAATCTATGGCCCAGAGTCATCAGGTAAAACGACGCTGACGCTAGAAGCGATTGCCGAAGCACAAAAAATGGGTAAGACCTGTGCCTTTATCGACGCTGAGCATGCCCTTGACCCTATTTATGCGCGCAAGCTGGGTGTGGATATCGATAACCTTTTGGTCTCTCAGCCAGATACCGGTGAGCAAGCGTTGGAAATCGCTGATGCACTGACACGCTCGGGCGCTGTCGATATGATCGTCATTGACTCGGTAGCGGCATTGACACCTAAAGCTGAGATTGAAGGCGAGATGGGCGACTCACACATGGGTCTGCAAGCGCGTATGTTGTCACAAGCGATGCGTAAGCTCACAGCCAACATCAAAAACAGCAATACCATGATGGTATTCATCAACCAAATTCGCATGAAAATTGGTGTGATGTTTGGTAACCCAGAAACCACGACTGGGGGTAACGCGTTAAAATTCTACGCCTCGGTTCGCCTGGATATTCGCCGCATTGGTGCGATTAAAGAAGGTGACGAAGTGGTGGGGAACGAAACCCGCGTCAAAGTAGTAAAAAACAAAGTCGCTGCACCCTTCAAACAAGCCGAGTTCCAAATCCTTTACGGCCAAGGCATTAACTTGCAAGGTGAATTAGTGGACTTGGGCGTAAAACACAAGCTGGTAGAAAAAGCTGGTGCTTGGTATAGCTACAAAGGCGATAAAATTGGCCAGGGCAAAGCAAACGCATGCAAATACCTAAAAGAAAACCCACACGTCGCTGAAGAAATCGACACCACCTTGCGTGAGATGCTATTGCAAACCGCGCTAAATAACGAAGCGGTCGACGCGAACGCGGAAGCAGAAACCGAGGACGACCAACTGTAATGGCCGCGTCGTGCCAAGAGGTTGCGGTGGGTTTATTGGCCCGCCGTGACCACTCTGTTCACGAACTGCAGCAAAAACTGTCGCAACGCGGCTTTGACCAAGACACCATCGACATCACACTGGAGCAGTGTCTGGCGCGTGGGTGGTTGGATGATGCCCGCTTTGCGGCCAGCTTGTTGCGCCAAGGTGTAAGTAAACACCATGGCTGGTTACGTATTTGCCAAGACGCCAAGCGAAAAGGTATCGACACTGAGTTATTATCACGCGCCGAACAGGAGCAGGAGGTTGACTGGTATGCGCTAGCCAGAGAGACCGCAGAGCGTAAATATGCCGATCTCGATGGTCGCCTTCCGCCTGCCGAGCAAAAGGAAAAAGCCAAACGCATGCGCTTTTTACAGTCACGTGGCTTTAACTTTGATCAAATCCAATACGCACTCAGTCACGACGATCCGGACACGCATTTCTAAACCAATCCCACTCTGTCTCTTTTCCGCACGCGATCGGTTGTTTACAATGGCGTAAATAAAACCATGCTTCCATCGCGTCACGACCATATCTGGTTGCTAACGCAATATTCGATTATCAGGATTAGCCAATGTATATGAGCACTGATGAGATCCGTACAGCGTTTCTCAAGTTCTTTGAAAGCAAAGGGCACCAGATTGTGCCTAGCTCGTCGCTCGTGCCTGCCGATGACCCAACGCTTTTGTTTACCAACGCAGGAATGAACCAGTTTAAAGACACCTTTTTAGGGGTTGAAAAGCGTGACTACACGCGTGCAACGTCAGCACAGCGTTGTGTGCGGGCGGGCGGCAAACACAACGACCTTGAAAACGTCGGTTTTACCGCGCGCCACCATACCTTCTTTGAAATGCTCGGCAATTTCAGCTTCGGTGATTACTTCAAGCAAGATGCGATTCAGTACGCGTGGACGTTTTTGACTGAAACGATTGGCTTGCCAAAAGAAAAGCTACTGGTGACTGTTTACAAAACCGATGACGAAGCGTTCGATATTTGGCACCAGCAAATTGGCGTGCCTGCGGATCGCATTGTGCGTATTGGTGATAAGGAAGGCGGTAAGCCTTACGAGTCAGACAACTTTTGGCAAATGGGCGATACTGGGCCATGCGGACCATGCAGTGAGATCTTTTATGATCACGGTGAGCATATCTGGGGCGGTCCTCCAGGGACGCCAGAAGAAGACGGAGATCGCTTCATTGAGATCTGGAATATCGTCTTTATGCAATTCAATCGTCAAGCTGACGGTACGATGGAGAACTTACCTAAGCCATCAGTGGATACCGGCATGGGGATTGAGCGGATTGCGGCCATCAAGCAGGGCGTCCATTCCAACTATGAAATTGATGTTTTCCAGCAATTAATTAAGCAAGTCGCGGAGATCATCGGGGTTGAAGATCTGACTAACCAGTCTTTGCGCGTGGTGGCAGACCATATCCGCTCTTGTGCGTATTTGATTGTTGATGGCGTGATGCCATCGAACGAAGGGCGGGGCTATGTGTTGCGCCGTATTATTCGCCGCGCGGTTCGTCATGGTAACAAGCTCGGCAGTAAAGACGCGTTTTTCTACAAGTTGGTTGGTCCTCTCGCCACCATCATGGGGACGGCAGGTGAAGACTTGCGTGCGCAGCAAACCATGGTGGAAAAAGTCCTTAAGATTGAAGAAGACAACTTTGGCCGCACGCTTGAGCGTGGCATGTTGATGTTGGAAGAGGCTTTGGACAAGGTTAAGGGTGACGAGTTGGATGGCGAAACTGTCTTCAAACTCTATGACACATACGGCTTCCCAGCAGACTTAACTAACGATGTTGCGCGTGAGCGCGGTTATCGTATTGATGAAGCCGGCTTTGAAGCGGCGATGTCAGCTCAGCGTCAGCGCGCGCGGGAAGCCGGGCAGTTTGGCACCGACTACAACCAAGCGATAAAAGTGGAGCATGGCTCGGATTTTTGTGGTTACACAGGGACAGAAGGCACCGGTCAGATCACTGAGATTTTTGTCGACGGAGATACCGTTGATAGCCTGGTATCAGGCGATAAAGCGGTCGTGATCCTTGACCACACCCCTTTCTACGCCGAGGCTGGTGGCCAGTGTGGTGATACAGGGGTGATAGAAACAGACCAAGGGCAATTTACCGTGACGGATACCCAAAAAGCGGGGCAAGCCATTGCGCATTACGGTAGCTTGTCGGAAGGGCAACTGAGTGTCGGGACACAAGCAACCGCCCGCGTCGATGCAGAGCGTCGTCACGCGGTAGCGATGAATCACTCCGCCACCCACTTACTGCACGCCGCGCTGCGTGAGGTACTGGGGGAGCACATTGCGCAGAAAGGCTCGCTCGTCCGGCCTGATGGTTTGCGTTTTGACTTCTCACACCTTGAACCTGTCACCGCTGACGAACTCAAAGCGGTTGAGCGGATCGTGAATCAGCAAATCCGTGAAAATAGCCCCGTGCAGACTGAGGTGATGGATATCGAAGCTGCCAAGCAAAAAGGGGCGATGGCACTGTTTGGTGAGAAGTACGATGACCAAGTGCGCGTACTGAGCATGGGCGACTTCTCTATCGAGCTGTGTGGCGGGACACACGCGACGCGTACGGGTGACATTGGGATGTTTAAAATCGTCTCGGAAGCGGGTATCGCGGCCGGTGTGCGTCGTATTGAAGCCATTACCGGGCAAGCGGCCATTGATAGCGTTTATCAGCAACAGGCGGACTATGAAGCCAAGCTTGACGATGCCCAGAGCAAAGCGAAAGCGTTAGAAAAACAAATTCAGCAGCTTAAGCAGAAATTGGCCGCACAAGAAAGTGCTGGGCTGATCAATCAAGTCCGTGAGCTAAACGGGGTAAAAGTGTTGATTAGCCAACTTGATGGCGCGGATAACAAAGCACTACGTAGTATGGTTGATGATCTGAAAAACCAAATGGGTAGCGGTATCGTGCTGCTCGGCAATGTGGCCAATGACAAAGTCGGCCTGATTGCGGGTGTCACCAAGGATTTGACCGGCAAGGTAAAAGCGGGTGAACTGGTCAATCTTGTCGCGCAACAAGTGGGTGGCAAAGGCGGTGGTCGTCCTGATATGGCGCAAGCGGGGGGCAGTGATGTGAGTGCACTGCCTAGCGCGCTAGCCTCAGCAGAGACATGGCTCACTGAGCAGTTGTAATACACTTTTGTTTTTATTGAAAAGTCAAGAGGGTCGCGTATTGCGACCCTTTTTTGTGATCTAGATTAATAATTGCACTTTTTTTCTGATTCTGTATAGTGCAACGCCTTAAGCGCTGTGTCAGCGGTAAGACGTGATATTGGTTAGATTTTGTCGCCACGCTGGCCAATGCAGTACAGATTTCTCTTACACTGTTATCTCAGGTCAATCGCCTCCACGGCTAACGGCATGATGATAAAACAGTAAATTTCTCTGCCCTTTTCTGGATATGGTGTGATAATTCGGCCATAGTGTGGAATACGGACGCGAGTAAGCGCCCGTATTGGCATCATGAGCAGGGAAAGAATCCAACGATCACAGGTAACGGGCCGATACGCTGGCGGGTTATCTGGCTCAGACACTAATTGAATAAGTAAAAGATTGATACTCAAGGAGTAGAAGCATGCTGATTTTAACTCGCCGTGTGGGCGAAACCTTGATGATTGGTGATGAAGTCACTGTCACTGTATTGGGTGTAAAAGGTAACCAAGTCCGTATTGGTGTGAATGCACCGAAAGATGTTTCGGTTCATCGTGAAGAGATCTACATGCGTATTCAGGCCGAAAAAGGCGCGCCTTCAGGTGGTCAGAGCGACTACTAACAAGGCAAGAAGAGGTCGACCACAGGTCGGCCTTTTTTATCGCCGCTTTTCCCATAAAATCAGAATGAAACGGCGATAAATCCAACAATAAAATCGGGCTGTGGGTGATAATTGTCCATTTGTTGGTGGCAAGACGATTTTTGCCAGAAAAGTGTTTGACATATATGTGGCTCAAAGTAATATGTGCACCCGCAGCGACGGTGAGGTGGCCGAGTGGCTGAAGGCGCTCCCCTGCTAAGGGAGTATACGGTTTGTAGCCGTATCGAGGGTTCGAATCCCTCCCTCACCGCCATGTTGTTGCAAGCAAGATAGATGCGCGTCCGTAGCTCAGCTGGATAGAGTACCTGGCTACGAACCAGGCGGTCGGAGGTTCGAATCCTCCCGGACGCGCCACTACTTGCGGTGAGGTGGCCGAGTGGCTGAAGGCGCTCCCCTGCTAAGGGAGTATACGGTTTGTAGCCGTATCGAGGGTTCGAATCCCTCCCTCACCGCCATGATTTACAAGCCTGCCTTGTAGTAAGATGTGCGTCCGTAGCTCAGCTGGATAGAGTACCTGGCTACGAACCAGGCGGTCGGAGGTTCGAATCCTCCCGGACGCGCCATCTCTTCACGGAAGACCCGCAAGATTGTTCATGATGAACGTAAGATTGACGACACGCGCTCGTAGCTCAGCTGGATAGAGTACCTGGCTACGAACCAGGCGGTCGGAGGTTCGAATCCTCCCGAGCGCGCCATCTTCAATCTTAGCCAATCCGTCAGCGCGTCCGTAGCTCAGCTGGATAGAGTACCTGGCTACGAACCAGGCGGTCGGAGGTTCGAATCCTCCCGGACGCGCCATTTTGGCTCCCCTTCGCACATCGCCTCGCGGCATGACTTGTCGCCAATCGGGCAAAACCGACCGTTTTCGCGTCTTCATCCTCGTTTCTGTGACGTCCTCTTATTTCAACACGTTTACCTTCTTGCTGTTTATCATCCCGGAATGTTTGTCGTGCCCGGCTTTCAACGATCTTGGTCGCTTTCGGAAAAACGCTTTTTCCATAAGTGCTACAGTCGTGAGGCTGGCATTGCTTTTCTTTACAGTCGCGCTCTGCCGCTCGCCGTTGCTACTCGCCTGCTGACCGTGAGTTTGCATAAACATCCCGTTGATCCGTCTTTTTTAATCAGTGAGTGAAAATGCCCATTAACGGACGTTATGAGGTAACAAAAACGCAATAGTCAGATTGTCATTTATGCGAATTGTTAGTATTTTGAACGCCGATGATGAATTTGCCACCAAGATAAATGGATAATAACGGGGGCAATCACTGCTTCGATGTAAGCAAGAGTGAGTGTGACAAGGAAGAAAATCATGGATTTAGGCCCGCTTTTAGAACAGGCAATGATGCTGATGTTAACTGGCATGGTTGTTGTGTTTGTATTTCTCTCGATATTAATTTTTTTGGTCCGCCAACTGGAACGTTTTGGCGACCCTATCCCACCTGCCGCGGCGAACGCGGCCGCTCAGCCCAAAGCCCAAGCTGCACCTGACGCATCACAGCCGTCATCGGATGTGATTGCCGCTATTACTGTGGCTGTTCAGCAGTACCGCCAACGTCACCGTTGAGTGGTCAGGCACATATAAAAAAGGAGTTTGTTATGTCTACGCCGTTAGCTATTACCGATGTGGTATTGCGCGATGCCCATCAGTCGTTGTTTGCCACACGTCTGCGTTTGGACGATATGTTGCCAATTGCTGCCGAGCTGGATCAAATTGGTTTTTGGTCATTGGAAACCTGGGGTGGGGCGACCTTTGATGCTTGTATTCGCTATCTGGGTGAAGATCCTTGGGTACGCTTGCGAGAGCTCAAAAAAGCGATGCCAAATACCCCGATGCAGATGCTGCTACGTGGTCAGAACCTGTTAGGTTATCGCCACTACGCTGATGATGTGGTGCATAAGTTTGTTGAGCGCGCACATGCTAATGGCATGGATGTGTTCCGAATTTTTGATGCCATGAATGATGTCCGTAACTTCCAAGCAGCAGTGGGGGCGGCGGTGGATGTCGGTGCGCATGCGCAAGGCACGATCTCCTACACCACCAGTCCAGTGCACACCATGGACACTTGGACAGATTTGGCCAAACAGTTGGAAGATCTTGGCTGCCACTCGTTATGCATTAAAGACATGTCTGGTTTATTAAAACCTTATGAAGCGCACGAGCTTGTAAGCCGCATCAAAGCAGCCTGTGATATCCCCCTATCCTTGCATTGTCACGCCACCACGGGATTATCGACGGCCACGGCCGTCAAGGCGGTTGAAGCAGGCTTGGATGTACTCGATACTGCCATTTCTTCAATGAGCCAGACATACGGACACACGCCGACGGAAACCGTGGTGGCGATGCTCGAAGGCACTGAGCGTGACACGCAGCTTGATCTGAACAAGCTAGAGTCGATTGCGGCTTATTTCCGTACTGTGCGCAAAAAGTACGCGCAATTTGAAGGGCAGCTCAAAGGGGTCGACTCACGTATTTTGATAGCACAAGTGCCCGGTGGCATGCTGACCAATATGGAGAGCCAGCTCAAAGAGCAGGGGGCGGCCGACAAAATGGACGAGGTGTTAGAGGAAATTCCTCGGGTTCGTGAAGATTTAGGCTATATCCCCTTAGTCACCCCGACCTCGCAAATTGTCGGCTCTCAGTCGGTCATTAACGTGCTAACCGGTGAGCGCTACAAGAGCATTACCAAAGAAACGGCGGCCCTTTTGAAAGGGGAGTATGGGAAAGCCCCCGCGCCGGTTAATGCCACCCTCCAGGCTCGCGTGTTAGACGGCGAAGAGGCGATCACTTGTCGTCCTGCCGATAAACTGGCACCGGAAATGGATGCCCTGACCCAAACACTGACCGACAAAGCCGCGGCCGAGAATGTCACCTTGGCGGAGCAGACCATTGATGATGTGCTGACTTACGCCCTGTTCCCGCAGGTGGGATGGAAGTTCTTACAAAACCGAGGTAACCCTGAAGCATTTGAACCGGCACCAACCGGGGAGCCAGCCTCTGCGCCCGCCGCTCCTCAGCCATCAGGCAGTGGCGACGTGGAAACCTATAGTGTGCGTGTTAACGGCCAGGTCTATCAGGTAGATGTAGGGCCAGATGGGGCGCTGGGTGACATTCAGCCAGTGAGTCAGGTGTCAGCGTCGGCGAGTGCGCCAGCCCCTCAAGCCGCACCAAGCAACCTTGAGCCGGTAACGGCACCTTTGGCAGGCAACATCTTTAAAGTGATGGTGACCCCTGGTGAGCACGTGCAGGAAGGTGATGTCCTAATCATTTTGGAAGCGATGAAGATGGAAACCGAGGTGCGGGCAGCCCATGCGGGCACTGTCCAAGATGTACAAGTGAAAGAAGGCGATGCCGTGACCGTTGGCATGCCGTTATTGCACTTAGGATAAGAGGGCAGCATGGAAGGATTAATGATCCTGTGGTCGGAAACTGGACTGGCAAACTTCCAGTGGCCACAGCTTGTAATGATTGCCGTGGGCTGCCTATTACTCTTTTTAGCGATTCGGCGCGGCTTTGAGCCCTTGCTTTTGTTACCTATCGGTTTTGGGGCGATATTAGCGAATATTCCCAATGCGGGCTTTAACGAGCCGGGCGGCCTGCTTTACTACGTCTATCATGTCGGGATTGATACTGGCGTGTTCCCCCTCCTGATCTTTATGGGGGTGGGGGCGATGACCGATTTTGGCGCGCTGATTGCTAACCCGCGCACCTTGTTGCTAGGTGCGGCGGCACAGTTTGGTATTTTTGCCACTTTGTTTGGTGCCATTTTACTTAACTTGGTGCCAGGCATGGCGTTTAGCCTGCAAGATGCGGCCTCCATCGCGATCATTGGTGGTGCGGATGGGCCGACGGCTATCTTCCTCGCCAGTCGATTATCGCCGGACTTGCTCGGGGCCATTGCCGTGGCGGCGTACAGCTATATGGCATTGGTACCGATTATTCAGCCCCCGATCATGAAGTTGTTCACCTCTGCAAGTGAACGCAAGATTGAGATGAAGCAACTTCGTCATGTGTCGAAAACCGAGAAAGTGCTGTTTCCGTTGGCGGTACTGATGATGACCATCTTATTTTTGCCCTCGGCAACGCCGCTGGTTGGTATGTTCTGCCTCGGTAACTTGATGCGAGAGTGTGGCGTGGTGGATCGTTTATCGGGCACTGCCCAGAATGAGCTGATCAACATTGTTACCATTTTTCTCGGTCTGGCTGTGGGCTCCAAATTGGAAGCCGACAAGTTCCTCCAGTTTGAAACCCTTGGCATCTTGGTATTGGGCGCAGTCGCGTTCAGCATCGGGACGGGAACAGGCGTACTGATGGCTAAACTCCTTAATCGCTTTAGCCGCGACCCTATCAATCCATTGATTGGTGCGGCTGGGGTGTCGGCGGTTCCCATGGCCGCCCGTGTGGTTAACAAGGTCGGATTGGATGCTAACCCGCATAACTTCTTACTAATGCATGCGATGGGGCCAAATGTGGCTGGTGTCCTGGGGTCTGCGGTGGCGGCCGGTATTTTGTTGGCGCTGGTTGGCTAATCGTCAGTGATTTGACACCGAGCAGATAAAAAGAAAATAGCGGTAGGCATTGAGTCTGCCGCTTTTTTTGTTAAGACTAGAGGTTTACGCTTTGCAATGGCTCTGTGCTTAATCTCTTCGTTAAGGCAAGTACCATTACTGTATACGCCAGCATAAGCACAATGGCATGCGAAAGGAGTCAATATGTCGAACAATCTCTCTCTTGCAATCACTGAATTTGGCGCGCCAGAGGTACTTACTCCGGTCAACCGTTCGATTCCTTCTCCCTCTGAAGAACAGGTGCTGATTCAAGTGAAGGCTGCAGGCGTTAACCCCATTGATGCGAAAACGCGTGCCGGACTCGGCTGGGCCGCTGAGCATAATCGCGATCATTTGCCTTGGGTGCCTGGCTATGATGTTGCAGGTGTTGTGGTGGCGAATGGCACCAATGAAAGCAAGTTTGATGTTGGGGATCGTGTCGCTGGGATGATTGGCTTTCCGACCGAAGGCGGGGGATACAGCCAATATGTGGTCGCTGATGCCGGGTTATTATCAACAGTACCGCCAAGTGTGCCAATGGTGGATGCCGCTGCAGTGCCATTGGCTGGGCTGACGGCTTGGCAAGCGCTTGAGCATGGTAAACTGGTGCGTGATGAAAAAGTATTGATTTTAGCGGGCGCCGGCGGCGTCGGGCACCTTGCGGTCCAGTTGGCCGTGCGTCTCGGGGCGCAGGTTTATGCCACTGCCTCTGAAAACAATCATGCCTTTCTACGTCAACTGGACGCGACCCCGATCGATTACCATCAAGCGCATTGGGCCACCGCCAATGGTGAATTTGATCTGGTGATTGATTTGGTGGGAGGGGACACCGCCATTGATGCATTAGCAAGCCTAAAAACAGGTGGGCGTATCGTCACAGTCCCCACCAATACGCGCGATACCATTACCTCCGCCGCTGCCGAGCGAGGGCTGAAGGCGACAGGTATGTTGGTTGATCCAAATACTTGGCAGACCCAGCGCTTGCTCGATATGCTGGACCAAGGTGAACTTAAGATCGATATCGCTGCGGTCTACCCGCTTGAGCAGGGCGCGCAGGCACATTACGCACTCGAGGCAGGCCATACTCGCGGTAAACGTGTGTTGGAAATGCCTTCGTCTTAACCTCAGGGCTTCGTCTTCCGGCTCTCGTCGGGTTGATGAGGCCGTGGCGTCGTAGGGAGCTCGCGCTGAACCAATGATAATACATGGGGTCGAATGGACGATTGGGTGCTGCTGGCAACGCTGTTTGCCACCAGCTTTTTAGGTGCGACCTTATTGCCAGGTGGCTCTGAGGCCAACTTGGTGTATTTATTAACTCAGCACTCATTCGCGGATGGGATCCTTGTGGCGATTGCCACGGTAGGCAACACACTCGGTGGCATGACCAATTACGCCATCGGGCGTTGGCTGCCTGATTATCAACCGCATCAATCATGGCACCGCCGAGCGCTCGCTGGGCTGCAGCGCTATGGTTATGCTGCCTTGCTATTAAGCTGGGTACCGATTATTGGTGATCCGCTCTGCGTGGTTGCCGGTTGGCTGCGCCTTCGGCAATCTTGGTGCTGGCTGATTATCTTTGTTGCAAAAGCATCGCGCTACCTAGTGATTGTCATCTCAATCCGTTGGGTAGCGGGTTAGGAACTATCATATGCCACGTTTATTGCTTGCCACGTTTTTCTTTCTATCAGTGTTGTCTGGATGCCAGTTGACTGGCTCAGCCCCAACCCAAACACCTGAGGGCGTCACTTGGATTAAAACCGTCGCGCCTCCGCCAGGGAGTGCGCAAGTCCCGTATCAGCAATTTGAATTAGATAATGGACTGACGGTGTTGTTGCATGAGGATCACTCCGACCCTCTTGTCAATGTTGATGTACGTTACCATGTGGGCTCTGCCCGAGAAGAGCCGGGAAAATCAGGCTTTGCGCATTTTTTTGAACATATGATGTTTGAAGGCTCTGAGCACGTAGATGATCACGGAAAACGTATTAAAGAGGTGGGGGGCTATAACAATGGCTCGACCAATCGCGACACCACCCAGTATTACCAGACCGTACCGGCCAACGAGCTTGAGCGTGTCCTTTGGCTTGAATCTGATCGCATGGGCTTTTTGCTGGATGCGGTCTCTCAGCGCAAATTTGAAGTGCAGCGTGACACGGTGAAAAACGAACGGGCATTTCGGATAGACAATGTCCCGTATGGCCGCGTTAACGAGACCATTAATCAAGCACTCTACCCTGAGGGTCACCCATACTCATGGCCGGTGATTGGTTATGTTGAGGACCTTAACCGTGTCGATGTTGGCGATCTCAAGCAATTCTTCCTGCGCTGGTATGGGCCGAACAATGCCACCTTGACCATTGGTGGCGACATTGATGTTCAGACAACCTTAGCGTGGGTGAAAAAATACTTTGGTGATATTCCTCAAGGCCCATCAATACCAGAGGCGAAACCGCAACCGGTCACGCTGGACGGCTCTCGCTTTGTGACATTGGAAGATAAGGTATCGCAACCGGTATTGGTGATGACCTTTCCTACCAGTGTGCCTGAGACGGACACCACGACGCGCCTGGGGGTACTGGCCAATGTATTGGGGCAAGGGCGTGACAGTGTCCTTTATCAATCCCTCGTACAAACGGGGCAGCTGTTAAGTGCAGGCGCATCGCACCAGTGTGGTGAGCTAGCTTGTACGTTTGAGGTTTACGGTGTCGGTCGCCAAGGTCAATCTCTGGCTGAGATCCGTACCTTGTTAGCGCAAACCATGACGCAGTTTGAGGCAAAAGGCGTCAGTGACGAGGATATCAACCAAATCCAATCCATGGTGGAAGCCGATAATATCTTTGCGCTACAAAGTGTCGACGGTAAGGTCTCACAGCTGGCCAGTGATTATACGCTCTACGGTGATGCAAACCGTATGAATCAGCGCCTTTCACGCCTGAATGCGGTGACCCCTGACAAGGTGATGGAAAGCTATCGGCAGTGGATAAAAGATCAGCCCGCAGTAAACACCAGTGTGGTCCCTATTGGACGGACGGACTTGGTCGCTGCGCCCGCGAATTTTATCTATCAACGTCCAGAATATGAACAGACACAGACGCAAAACCAGCACGACACGTTAGCACGACGTGAACCCCCAGAAAATTTCGATCGCACCCAGATCCCGGCTCCTAATGGGAGTGTCACGGTTAATGTGCCACGCATTTATCGGGCCGACTTGGACAATGGGATGCATCTRGCAGGCACAGTGAGTCGCGAGACACCCACGGTCACCTTGCAGCTTCGTTTACCTGCCGGCACCTTGATGGAGCCTAACGATCAGCGAGGTATCGCTAACTTAACGGCAACCATGGTGACCGAGGGCGCGGCAGGTATGTCAGCTGCTGAGCTCACTCGAGCCCTAGACAAGCTGGGCAGTCAAGTCAATATCGACGCGGACAGTTACCATACACAAATCACGGTAACATCACTGAAAAAGCATCTGGGTGAGACCCTGAAACTCGTGAATAAAACCTTGCGCGCGCCGACCTTTGCAGAAGAAGATTTTGACCGTGTTAAAGCACAGTTGTTGGAGGGTCTGGCATCTCGCGCCGATGATGCAGGCTGGCTAGCCAGCCAAGCGACAAACCAGCTGTTATATCAAGATGCCACCTTCCGAGCGCCAGAGGGCGGCGTCGCGGAAGATATTGCAGCGATGACACTTGACGATGTTAAACACTTCTATCGCCAGCACTACGTATTGCGAGGCAGCCAATTGATTGTGGTGGGCGACCTTTCTCGTGAACATGCGATCAATCTCGCCAACCGGATCACACCGTGGCAAGCGCAAACGCAGCCTACGGCTCAGGTGGCGCGTGCTGTCCCGAAAGACTACGACCAGGCACAAATTTGGCTGGTAGATAAACCGCAAGCCCCACAAACCAGTATTCGTATGGTGCGCCATGGTATGCCATACGATGCCACCGGCCCGATGTTTAAAACCCGCTTGGCCAACTTTAATTTAGGGGGCAATTTTAATGCGCGCCTGAATCAAAACTTGCGTCAAGATAAAGGTTATACCTATGGCGCGCACAGTGGTGTTTATGGAGGCCGGCAGACAGGCACCATAGAAGTCAGTACCGATGTACGTGCTGATGCGACGCATGATGCGATTAAAGCGCTATGGCAAGAGATGGCGCATGCACAAGAAAATGGCTTTTCGGCACAAGAATTGGCCTATCTGCGTCAATCGAGTGGGCAGCGTGATGCGCTGAGTTATGAAACGCCATGGGAAAAAGCAGGCTTGATAGCACATATTGAAGCCTTTGATTTAGACGACAACTACCGAGAGGCACAAAAAGCCTTATTGCAATCAATCTCATTGCAACAGCTGAATGCCCAGGCGGCACGTTGGTTTGATCCTAACGACTATCAAATTATTGTGGTCGGGGATGCCTCTCGTCTTGGTGATAGCTTACGTCAACTTGGCTTGCCAGTGCGCACGTTAGCGCTCGATTACCGATAAGCCTATTTGGATAAACTTACTCCGCTGCGTGATGGCTTTTGAGTAATAGCTTGTTTATATTGACCGCCACGCAGCTTAAAAAAATAAGAGATACATTTTGACTGACTTTACCCAACGGTTAGCGCGTTTAGCGCAAAACCCAGATGCATTAAAGGGGATTGGCCGCGGATTGGAGCGCGAGGCATTACGCATTACGCCAGCAGGTCATTTAGCGCAAACGGCGCATCCAGAGACACTTGGATCCGCGCTGACACACCGTTGGATCACGACGGATTTTGCTGAATCACTGTTGGAGTTTATTACGCCGGTTAACACGTCGGTGAAAGGGATGCTGGATGAGTTGCAGGATATCCATCGCTTTACCTATCAGCAAATGAGCGACGAACAGTTGTGGCCTATGTCAATGCCGTGCGTGGTGGCATCCGAAGACGATATCACCTTAGCGCAATACGGCAGCTCAAATGTTGGGCGGATGAAGACCTTGTATCGCCAAGGGCTCAAGCATCGCTATGGCAGTGTGATGCAAGTGATCTCAGGGGTGCATTTTAACATCTCTTTGCCTGAGACATTTTGGCAGCATCTGTACCACTCAGACACGGTAAGCCAAGCGTCAGTCACCCAAGGTTACTTTGATCTTATTCGTAATTATTATCGCCATGGTTGGATGATCCCTTATCTATTTGGTGCGTCACCTGCGTTATGTGGCTCGTTTATCAAGCATGCACAAAGCCAGTTGCCCTTTGAGCATATGCCGTCAGGTACGTGTTACTTACCCTATGCAACGTCGCTGCGCTTGAGTGATTTAGGGTATACCAATAATGCGCAAGCGGATCTGAAAATTGGTTTTAACACCCTAGAGCAATACCTTGAAGGTTTAAGAAGCGCGATTCGTACTCCCTCAAAGGCGTTTGCCAAGCTAGGTATTCGTGATGGCGAGACGTATCGTCAGCTCAACACCAATGTGCTGCAAATTGAAAACGAGCTCTATGCGCCTATACGCCCCAAACGGAATGCCGAAAGCGGTGAAAAGCCGACCGAAGCGCTTGAGCGAGGCGGTGTCGAGTACATTGAGGTGCGCTCTTTGGACGTCAACCCATACAGCCCGGTGGGGATTGAAGAGGATCAGATCCATTTTCTTGATCTCTTTGTCTCCTGGTGTGCGTTATCGCCTTCTGAGCCGATGACCGACCCTGAACTCAATTGCTGGCGTGACAATTGGAACAAGATTGTACTCGAAGGCCGCAAACCAGGATTAACCCTAACAACAGGATGTGAGGGCGAGACCCTGACGCAAGCAGAGTGGGGGTTACAAGTGATGGGGGAGCTTAAGCAGTTGGCGAAAGTCATGGATCGCGCGGTCGACGACCATCGCTATGAAACCGTATGTGATAAAATGATCGCCTGTTTTGATAACCCAGAACTCACGCTATCTGGTCGTGTTCTGGCAGACGTGATCGCGCAAGGCGGTATCGGCGGCCTAGGGCTAAGCCTTGCCCGTGACCATAAAGCGGCGCTAGCGGATGTGCCTTACAAGATCCACAGTGATGCCGACTTTTTACAAGAAGCCAAAGAGAGCGTCGCGCGTCAAAAAGCGGTCGAAGAAAGCGATACACAAAGCTTTGAAGCTTTTTTGAATGCTTATTTTAAAGACGTGCCCATGGCCGAAAGCTGGTAATTGGACGGACGACGATGAGCAGGAAGCGCTTTTTCCGTCATATTGGCGCATTCTTCACCGTGGTGATGGTATCAGGATGTGCCACGCCACCACCGGATAATCCCAATAACCTCTGTGAGATATTCGACCAACACCCAGATTGGTTTGAAGCAGCGGTTGAGATGGAAGCGGATTGGGGAACGCCCATCCAAGTGGCCATGGCGTTCGTCAAGCAAGAGAGCGCGTTTGTGCATGATGCCCTGCCACCCCGTGATTATGTGTTAGGCATCTTGCCGTGGGGGCGTGTTAGCAGTGCCTATGGCTATGCGCAGGCGCAAGACCCGGCTTGGTCTGATTATCAAAAAGCCACAGACAATGGCGGCTCCCGCACTGACTTTGCCGATGCGTTGCAGTTTATTGGTTGGTATACCGATGCAACCTACCGCCAACTCGGGGTGTCTAAATGGGATGTGTATCGCCAGTATTTGGCTTACCATGAAGGTAGAGGTGGATTTCAGCGCGGCTCGTTTGAGGGGAAACCCGGGTTAAAACGCGTGGCGCGTAAAGTCGAACAACAAGCAAAGGACTACGGTTGGCAGCTAAAAGGTTGCCGACAACGACTCGAGGATAATCTGAGCTGGTGGCCATTTTAAGGGGCACTGCGAGGAATAAAGGAGGTAAGATGCCACTACTAGATAGTTTTACGGTTGATCATACACGTATGCATGCGCCAGCAGTGCGGATCGCCAAAACGATGCAAACACCCAGCGGTGATACGATTACCGTTTTTGACCTTCGTTTTTGTCGCCCTAACGAAGAGCACTTGACGGAAAAAGGGATCCACACGCTCGAGCACCTGTTTGCCGGCTTTATGCGTAAGCACCTTAACAGCGATAAGGTCGAGATCATTGATATCTCTCCTATGGGGTGTCGTACTGGCTTCTACATGAGCCTGATTGGGGAGCCCCAAGAGCCTGAGGTGGCGAAAGCATGGGAACTGGCGATGGAAGATGTGTTGGTTGTGCCATCGCAAGACAAGATCCCTGAGCTCAACGAGTATCAATGCGGGACGTATGAGATGCACTCACTCAGCGAGGCAAAAGATATCGCTCGTGCCATCATAGATGCAGGGGTGACCGTGAATAAAAACGATGATCTTTCCTTGCCTGAGTCCATGCTACAAACGTTGCGCGTTGACTAGTGTGCCTCTGTCTTGAACGTTAACGGCAGTCCATATTGGGCTGCCGTTTTTCTTGGTATTCATGGCTTTCTCCCTTTTTTGTCTTGATTGCTAGATAAATGCCTGGGAAGTGTAGGCTTTGTTGCATCTTTTTTGCCTCATCAAGCACGCTTCTCGCTTTTCTCGCTGCGTCCGTGCACGGGTTTCGCTAAGCTGACACTGACTTGGAAACAAAAAGGCTGTGGGATAAAAGTGAGTTTACGCACCAGACACCTAAATGACGCGATCCGTTTTTTCCGTTGGTTGACTGGGCTCACCTTGCTGATGGTGATGTCCAGTGCCCACGGATCACTCAATGGCTTTTGGTCTTACGATGAGTACCTTGCCCTGCACCCTGAGCAAAAAAGCTTAACCACCGAATTGGACGCTCAGGTACAAGCAGAGCCGGTGCCTTTTTTAGGTGCCATGGAGCCAATAAAAATCTCTGTGGTGGTGCCAGGCGAGCAAATATCCGATTACTGGCAACGTAACGTACGTGCTTTCGAGCGGCGGCTGAATGCACTCAATATCCCTTACCAGCTCCAACAAGTCACGACGCGCCCCAATACCGATATTCGTGAACAAAGCGCCTCGTTGTATGCGGCGCTACGTGATGGGGCCGATTACCTCATTTTTACCTTGAACAGTGTGCGCCATCGTAAGTTTATTAACCATGTGTTATCCCAGAACAAAACCAAGCTTATTTTGCAAAACATCACCACGCCCGTAAAAGCGTGGCAAGATAATCAACCATTCTTATATGTGGGGTTTGATCACCAACGTGGTAGTCGTGCATTGGCAACCTATTACCAAGAGCGATATCCTGAAGGCGTGAATTATTCGGTGCTTTATTTTTCGCAAGGTTATGTCAGTGATGCACGGGGGGATACCTTTATTGAGGCCATGAGCTCGCACGCTGATAGCAACTTGCTGTCTGCCTATTACACCAAGGGTGACCGAGAGTCGGGTTACCAGGCGGCCAAAGCGATGCTAAACAATAATCCAACGCTCGACTTTATTTATGCGTGTGCAACCGACGTCGCGTTTGGCGCTGTCCAGGCCCTCGATGAGCTAGACCGTGACACGGTTGGACTCAATGGCTGGGGAGGTGGCTCAGCAGAGCTTGACGCGATTGCCGCCGGTCAACTTGATGTGACTGTGATGAGAATGAATGATGATACAGGTATCGCCATGGCCGAGGCGATCAAACGTGACATTGAGCATCAACCTGTGCCTGTGGTCTATTCTGGGCGGTTTGAAGTGGTCACTCGCTACGATGATCCCAAGCGAATAGAGGCACTTAAGAAAAAAGCATTTAGGTATTCGGACTAAAAAATGGCCATATCGGGTTCGCCCAAGCTGTCACTGTCTCAATTACTGACCCGTTTGATCGTGGTCTTTTTCCTCTTTGTGACGGCCGGGGTGTATATACAGAGTTATCAGCTTACTTTGGCGGGGATTAATCAAGAAATCACCCGCACGCTGACGCAGACGTCTCGCCTGTTGCAAAATGTGTTTGACAGTCGTCTCACATCACTACAAATCCACCAAAATACCAATGCGGCGAGTGTGACACTGCAGTCAATGGTGGCGAATGAGAACAGCGCGGCGTTGGATGACTATTTTATCGAACAAGAGCAACAAGACGTGGCCAACACCCCCGATTTCCGCTTTATCGCCAAAGACGATCGGGTGCTTTGGCATGATGGCAGCAGCTTGTTTCATGGGATTGATGGTGACGAGCTGGAGCAGTTACGTCTGCAACTCAGAGGCGTTAACCGCTGGACGTTAACCACCATCACCACAGAGGTAGAGCAGAGCTATTTGTTAATGCGGCGAACGCCAATCGTGTTTCAGTCTAGTGGCAAGCTGGGTGGTTACTTATATGTGGTGGTGATGCTTAATGGTAACTTCTCGTTTGTCAAAAGTTTGCAGCGCGCGAGCGGTACGYAAGCGGTGTGGTTGTCTGCAGATAATGTCACTCTCGCCTCGACGCTGAGCAGCAACGATGAGATTGGGCGCGATCTTACGCTGCCCTCGCCAGGAGAGAGCCAGGCGTTTCGCCACTATTTGGTGAGCCAAGCCAAGTTACGCATCGCCGGTGAGCCTTCAAAAATTGCTCTGTTGTCGGCACAGCAAAATGACAATGTGGTGGCACTGCAACGGCAAATGGGGATTAACCTGCTGCTGACCACGATGGTGATTATCGTGGCAGCGATCTGGGTTAACCGATTTGTGCAAACGCGCATCGCGGATTCATTGGAAAAATTGATGCGTTATACCCAAGGCGCGCGCTCGCGACAGCGCACCTTGCCTTTTGCGGGCTCGGATATTGAAGAGTTTAACCATATCGGTAAGACGCTGGAGTCCACATTTGATGCCTTGTATGAAAAAGAGCGCTCCCTACAAGACCTGTTTGACTATGCCTTGTCGCCCATCATCGTTTGGGACACCCACTTTGATATCACACGTATTAACCCCGCGGCCAAACTAAAGCTTAATTATGACGAGCAAATCCATGCCTCTAGTTGGCTCTACGACCAGTTTATGTATGCCATTACCCCTCACCTACAACGCGCATTAAACGGGACGATTTTAAAAGGGGTGAATATCGAGATTGATCGTCGGGTTTACCGTTGGAACTTAGCGCCGTTGATGGTCGACAACCAAGTGAAAGCGGTGATTGGGCAGGGGCAAGAAATCACTTCTTTGATTGAAGCGGAGCAACAAAGCCAACGCGCTAAAGAAGCGGCAGAAGCCTCTGCCCGTGCCAAGTCTGAGTTCTTGGCTAAGATGAGCCATGAAATTCGAACGCCGCTCAATGGTATCTTAGGTATAACCCAGATATTGAGTGATAAGGCGAAAGAAAAAGAGCAAAAAGAGCTGCTAGGGAGTCTCTATCAAAGTGGTGAGCACTTACTTACTGTGTTAAATGATGTGCTTGATCTTTCCAAAATTGAACAAGGAAAGATGACTATCGAGCACGGCGACTTTTATCTGCACGACATGATTCGCACGGTTGAGAATATCTATACCCCGATTTGTGAGAGCAAACAAATTGCATTGACCATTGATGCTCCCGTCGCCGATGACACCATGGTGTGCTCTGATCAATCACGTCTGACTCAGATCCTGTTCAACTTGATGAGCAATGCGGTGAAGTTTACCCATGTTGGCAAGGTGGGGATGACCATCAAATTAGTCGAGTCGGGTGAGCAAACACGCTTACATATAGAGGTTAGTGACACGGGGGTGGGGATGAACCAACAAGCGCTATCATCCTTGTTTGATCCCTTTGTACAAGCCGATTCCAGCGTCACGCGCACATACGGAGGCAGTGGCTTGGGCTTATCTATCGTGAAAAGCTTACTCGACTTGCTCGGGGGAGAGATTGATGTGACCAGTGAGCCGGATAAAGGTAGCCGCTTTATGGTCACTGTGCCTGTGGCTGTGACACACGCTAAACCGGCGCAAACCGTAGAGGCCGACCCCTTTGACCCCGCGTCTTTGGGCATAGAGCGGTTGTTGCTGGTCGAGGATAACAAAATCAATGCCATGGTGGCTCAAGCCTTTTGCAAAAAATACCAGATTGAAGTTGATTGGGTAAAAGATGGGGAGCAGGCCCTCGAGCGTCTCCAACAAGCGCATTATGATCTGGTATTAATGGACAATCATATGCCGAAGCTTGGCGGTATTGATGCGACAAAAGCGATTCGTAAAACGTTGGGCCTCGATGTCCCCATTTATGCATGCACGGCCGATGCGTACGGTCACGTTCATGAGGCTTTTTATCAAGCAGGTGCCGACTATGTGATTGTGAAACCGATCAAAGAGGCCAGCTTTATTGAGGCATTACGGCATTATACCTGTACGGAAAACAGCTCTTCATGATGGCAGTGGTAACGGGCGATCAGGTGATGACCTAAAAAGGGCAAGCACAAAAAAGGTGGGGAATGCCCCACCTTTTTTGTGCGTTGATCTCATGGTATGGCTTTTGCAGCGTGCTAGTGCCGTGATATGGCTGATGCGAAGGTGCCCAACTAGCTGTTTACACTCGCTTGTGGTTGCTTAGCCGGCAACACCTTCACTTGCTTAATCATATTGTCTGCGACATCGACAATTTCAATATGGTGGCCATCAATCTCCACACTTAAGCGGTTGTTAGGGATATCTTCCAAATGTTCGAGGATGAGCCCATTGAGGGTACGCGGCCCATCGGTCGGTAAAGTCCAATTAAGGCTCTTATTCAAGTCGCGAATATTGGCGCTGCCCTCAATCAGATACCCACCGTCGGTCAGTGGCGTAATTTCTTCTGCCAAGCTCGGTGACAATGAGGTGGTAAATTCACCCACGATCTCTTCGAGAATATCTTCCAAGGTCACTAACCCTATCATGTCGCCATATTCGTCAACGACCAAACCAATACGTTGCTTGTTGCGTTGGAACTTCAGCATTTGCACGTTCAGTGGTGTGCCTTCAGGAATAAAGTAAACTTCGTCGGCGGCACGAAGCAGCGTTTCTTTGTTAAATTCGTTTTTCTCAACCATTAAGCGGTACGCTTTGCGCACGCGCAGCATGCCAACGACTTCGTCGATGGTGTCGCGATAGAGTACCATCCGTCCATGCGGAGCATGAGTGAATTGGCGCATGATCGACTTCCAGTCATCATTGATATTGATCCCGGTGATTTCATTACGGGGTACCATAATGTCATCCACGGTCACTTCTTCTAGCTCAAGAATCGACAGCAGCATATGCTGGTGACGGCGAGGGATCAGACTCCCTGCCTCATTAACAATCGTGCGCAGTTCCTCGGTGCTTAAGCTGTCTTTGCCATCCGCCTTGGCGCCTAATCCCAGTATCCGTAAAAAGCCATTGGTAATAAAGTTCACCAAGCTGACCAACGGATAGAACACTTTCATCAGAATGGTCAGTACAAAACTGCTGATAAAAGAGACCCGTTCCGGGTAGAGGGCGGCGAGGGTTTTAGGGGTAACCTCAGCGAAGACCAAAATCACCATCGTCAGTACCCCGGTGGCGATCGCAATACCGGCATCGCCATAAAGACGCAACCCCAATACGGTCGCGATTGACGAGGCAAGAATATTTACCAGGTTATTGCCGATCAGGATAAGCCCAATCAATCGGTCTGGCCGAGTGAGCAGTTTTTCGACCCGCTTAGCGCCGCTATGGCCTGATTTAGAAAGGTGGCGTAACCGGTAGCGGTTAAGGGCCATCATGCCTGTCTCAGACCCGGAAAAATAACCGGAAATGACGATAAGCAATACCAAAAGGGAAATTAAAATTCCCGTCGATATGTCGTCCAACGAACTGTTCCTTACGTTTGTTTTAAAATCAGAGCCTATGCTCGAGTGTATACTACCGCCACGCGCTGGGGCCGGTTGCCCTCTGTGATGCGCGCGCTGTCTTAACCCGCGATCAGAATCTCACGGACAAAACGGCTGCCAAAATAGGCTAAAGTGAGTAGAAAGGCGCCCACAATACTAAACCAGACCACCCGGCGTCCACGCCAGCCTGATTGATAATGCCCCCAAAGGAGAACGCCATACACGACCCAAGCGGCCATAGAAAGGAAGGCTTTGTGCGCTTTCCCTTGCGCGAACATATCATCGACAAAAATAAATCCTGTCATTAGAGTGAAGGTTAATAGTACCTGACCCACCAAAATGATGTTGAAAAGCTGTCGTTCCACCATCATTAAAGGAGGGACATTGTGATTAATGACCTGGCGTTTTTTATGTTTGAGTTGATAATCCAACCAGGCCAACTGCAGCGCATAGAGCGTAGCGATCATCAAGGTTGAATAGGCGAACAGCGCCAGAGAAATGTGCAATAGCACCTCTGGGTGCGATTCGAGATGGGTAATAAAGGCACCGGGCAGCAGGGTCGCGCTCGCCAAGTTTAGCCCAGCGAAGGCATAAACCACCGGGAGCAAGAACCACAGCCGCAATCGAAAAATTAGCCCTGTGGTCATCATCGCAATGATAAAACTCACCAAGGAGGCGACGTTGAGCATGCTAAGATTCTGTCCTGTGCCGGATAAAATCAGGTCTTTTAACAAATAAGCATGCAGCGCCAGCGCAGCCACGGCGGTGAAAAAGACCGGCTTCGCACTAATTTGATTGTTGCTGGACAAGCCGGGGATGATCTGCAAAATGGCGGCCAGATAAAGCATTGATGCGAATAAGGCTGTCAGAATTTCCATCGTCACCGATCAGTCAGTTAATCAATAAGAATGAAGGTGTGAGTATACCTTGCCTCAATCTTCGTCGCTATCGATACATGCAAGCGATGGGGGGATTGCGGTATAATCTCAGTAATTTCGCGACAGCGATTGCACCCAGATGAAAAATCATGGGCCAATAGGACGAGTGGGCGAGTAACGCATGTTTGAAAACTTATCAGAACGTTTATCCCGGACGCTCAAAAATGTGAGCGGCCGTGGTCGGTTAACGGAAGACAATATCAAAGAGACCCTACGCGAAGTGCGTATGGCGCTGCTGGAAGCCGATGTCGCGCTCCCTGTGGTTCGTGATTTTGTCAAACGCGTCAAAGAACGCGCCGTTGGCATTGAAGTGTCTAAAAGCCTGACCCCAGGGCAGGAATTTATCAAGATTGTCCAAGCCGAGTTGGAAGCGGTGATGGGCGATGCCAATGAAAAATTGGATCTCGCGGCCCAACCGCCCGCAGTGATTTTGATGGCAGGCTTGCAAGGGGCGGGTAAAACCACCAGTGTGGGCAAGCTGGGTAAAATGCTTACCGAGCAAGAAAAAAAGAAAGTCTTGGTGGTGTCTGCGGACGTGTATCGCCCTGCGGCGATTAAACAGCTGGAAACCTTGGCGGGTGAAGTCGGGGTGGATTTCTTCCCCTCGAGTGCTGACCAAAATCCCGTTGATATTGCTAAAGCGGCGGTTGATCACGGCAAGCTGAAGTTCTACGACGTGGTGATTGTCGATACCGCGGGTCGCTTGCACGTTGACGACGCCATGATGGACGAGATCAAGGACGTTCATAGTGCGGTCAACCCAGTAGAGACCTTGTTCGTGGTTGACGCGATGACAGGTCAAGATGCGGCAAATACCGCCAAAGCCTTTAATGACGCGTTGGCGTTAACGGGTGTGGTATTGACCAAAGTTGATGGTGATGCCCGTGGCGGTGCGGCATTATCGGTGCGCCATATCACCGGCAAGCCGATCAAATTCCTGGGTGTGGGTGAAAAAACCGACGCACTGGAGCCTTTCCATCCTGACCGGGTGGCATCCCGTATCTTGGGGATGGGCGATGTCTTGTCGCTTATCGAAGATCTCGAGCGTAATGTCGATAAAGACAAAGCCGAGAAAATGGCCAAGAAGTTTAAGCAGAAAAAAGGCTTCGACTTGGCCGATTTTCGCGACCAGCTTGAGCAGATGAAGGGCATGGGTGGCATGATGGGCATGATGGATAAGTTGCCTGGGATGTCGAATGTGCCCGACAACGTGAAAGATAACGTTGATGATAAAATGTTCTTGCAGATGGAAGCGATCATCAACTCGATGACACCTCGTGAGCGCCAGCGTCCAGAAATCATCAAAGGGTCGCGTAAAAAGCGGATTGCTGCGGGTTCAGGTACCCAAGTACAGGACGTGAACCGTCTTCTTAAGCAGTTTACCCAAATGCAGAAAATGATGAAGAAGATGCAAAAAGGTGGCATGCGCAACATGATGCGCCAAATGAAAGGCATGATGCCACCGGGTGGTGGCCCAGGTGGGCCTGGCGGATTCATGGGCTAATCAGATAGCGGACTTGCCTGTCAGCCCAGTGCTGGCAGGCAGATCAACTCGCTGTGAGGCTTGGGACAACTGGTGGAAATTTGACTAAACCAGTTGCATTCACAGCAATAAAGAGTAAAATTCCCGAGCTTTATTTTGGCACGAGGCCCCGCATTGCTTACGCGAAACGGGGCCAATTTTATTAAGTAATGCAAATGAGGACGATATGGTAACCATTCGTTTGGCACGTCATGGCGCGAAAAAACGCCCATTTTATCAAATCGTTGTAGCTGACAGCCGCCAGGCGCGCGACGGTCGCTTCATCGAGAAAATCGGTTTCTTTAACCCTGTAGCTCAAGGCCAGGAAGAGAAACTACGCCTTGACCTGGATCGCGTAAACCACTGGGTTAGCGAAGGCGCAACGGTTTCTGACCGTGTGGCTAAGCTAGTTAAAGACGCCGCGAAAGCAGCGTAAGTCTCCAGTGTCAGGGTTAAAAGAAGAAATGAGTGAGCAAGATACTATCGTGGTTGGCAAGCTAGGCGCGTCATACGGTATTCGTGGCTGGCTCAAGATTTTTTCTTACACTGAAGAAGCTGAGAGCATTTTTGCCTACTCTCCTTGGTTTATCCAGGTGCGCGGGCAGTGGCAACGTTTCGAGTTAGAAGACTGGAAACGCCACAACAAGGGGTATGTTGCCAAGCTCAAAGGGCTGGATCAGCGCGAAGACGCGCAGATGCTGACCAATGCTGAGATTGCAGTAGGGACTGAGTCGCTGCCTGCTTTATCAGATGAAGAGTTTTATTGGCGTGAGCTGTTTGGCATGGACGTGGTGAATGCGAAAGGCTACCACCTCGGTACGGTGACTGACATGCTCGAAACCGGCTCTAACGACGTACTTGTCGTCAAAGCTAACCTCAAAGATGCTTTTGGCAAAAAGGAACGCTTAATTCCGTTCCTTGAAGAGCAGGTTATCAAGTCAATTGATCGCACTGCTCAACGGATCGAAGTTGACTGGGATCCTGGTTTTTAAACTCCAACGGTAAGCGAGCGGAAATATGTGGGTTGGCATTATTAGCCTGTTTCCTGAAATGTTCCGAGCGGTCACTGATTTTGGAGTCACGGGCCAAGCGGTAAAAAAAGGGCTGTTAAACGTCGAAACGTGGAATCCGCGTGATTTCACCCACGACAGACACCGTACGGTTGATGATCGACCCTACGGCGGTGGCCCCGGTATGTTGATGATGGTTGAGCCGTTGCGCGATGCTATTCACGCTGCCAAACATGCCGCAGGCGATAAAGCGAAAGTGGTTTACCTCTCTCCGCAAGGGCGCAAGCTCGACCAAGCGGGGGTTGAATCACTGGCTAGCAATGACAAACTTATTTTGATTTGCGGCCGGTATGAAGGGGTAGATGAGCGCATTATTCAAACCCATGTAGACGAAGAATGGTCGGTGGGAGATTTTGTGCTCAGTGGGGGCGAGCTGCCCGCAATGACGTTGGTGGACGCGGTTGCTCGGTTTGTACCGGGTGTACTCGGCGACATGGCGTCAGCAGAGGAAGACTCCTTTGCTAACGGGTTGTTAGACTGTCCACACTACACACGTCCAGAAGTGTTAGACGGGTTGGGGGTACCAGAGGTGCTAAAATCCGGCAATCACAAGGACATTCGTCGCTGGCGATTAAAGCAATCGCTAGGTCGCACTTGGCTACGACGACCAGAGCTCCTGGAAAACCTAGCTCTGACTGACGAACAGGAATCACTACTTGCCGAGTTCATAAAAGAACACCGTGCAAGTGCCGAATCAAATTGAGTTTCAGTTTATTCTAGGGTTATAAACAATGAGTAACATCATCAAGCAGCTCGAAGAAGAGCAAATGAAAAAAGACCTGCCTGAGTTTCAAGCAGGTGACACTGTCCTGGTACAGCTTAAAGTAAAAGAAGGTAACCGTGAGCGTCTGCAGCCATATGAAGGTGTGGTTATCGCTAAGCGCAACCGTGGTCTACACACTGCATTTACCGTACGTAAAGTATCAAGCGGTGAAGGTGTAGAGCGTACTTTCCAAATCCATTCGCCAGTTATCGACAGCATTACTGTTAAACGTCGCGGTGCAGTACGTCGTGCCAAACTGTACTACCTGCGTGAGCGTTCTGGTAAGTCAGCTCGAATCAAAGAGCGTCTTAACAAGAAGTAATCGCCCTCGGCGTTTATTGCTCAAAAAGCCCGTCCACTTGGACGGGCTTTTTTATTGTCCTCAACTAACCGCTCAACCGTTCTTACAACCGTTTACTCGGCCATGCGACCACTCACCGACAAAGCAGATGAATGTGGCGGCTATGTAGGCAAAATGACATCTGTACCCTACTAAAAGATTGACAGCTTAGCTGCTAACGACACGGAGAACAGCGATGTCCTGGTTTTTATTATGCGTGGTGACCTTGATTGTGGGCTATTTCACTTACGGCACCTTCATTACCAAAATTTTTGGGCCTAAGCCGCAGAAAGCGACACCGGCCATGAGCATGAACGATGGCGTGGATTATGTGCCGCTGTCGGACAAAAAAGTCTACCTGATTCAGCTTTTGAATATTGCTGGGTTAGGCCCCATCTTTGGCCCGATTCTCGGTGCCTTGTACGGTCCTGTAGCCATGTTGTGGATTGTGTTTGGCTGCATTTTTGCGGGGGCTGTCCATGATTATTTCTCAGGCATGCTAAGTGTCCGCGCAAATGGCGCTTCTGTGCCTTCTGTGGTCGGCGAGCATCTGGGTAACTTCGCTAAACACTTTATGAACTTCTTTGCGGTGTTGCTCTTGATGTTGGTCGGCGTGGTATTTGTGCTCGGTCCCGCCAAGTTGTTGGGTAGCTTGTCAGAGATGAGCGTGGCGATGTGGGTGGGTATTATCTTTGCCTATTATGTGCTGGCGACAGTGGTACCCATTGATAAAATCATCGGCCGTTTTTATCCCGTGTTTGGTGCCTTGCTTGTCTTTATGTCGGTCGGCTTGATTATTGGCTTGGCCGTGAGCGATCACAGCTTCTACAGCCAAGGGCTAAACTTTGCGACTAACTTCCACCCAACTGATCTACCACTGTGGCCATTGCTGTTTATTACTATCGCTTGTGGAGCAGTATCCGGCTTCCATGCCACCCAGTCGCCATTGATGGCGCGCTGCATGCAAAATGAAAAGTCAGGGCGTTTTATCTTCTATGGCGCGATGATCGGTGAAGGTGTGATTGCACTTATCTGGTGTAGCCTGGGCTTGAGCTTCTATGAGTCGAGTGAGGCGCTTAATCAAACGCTGGCTAACGGTGGCCCGGCTGCGGTGGTGCATGAGGTTTCTACCTCGCTACTTGGCACCGTGGGAGGCATTATGGCGGTCTTAGGCGTGATAGTGCTGCCGATTACCTCGGGTGATACCGCTTTCCGCTCTGCGCGTCTGATTATCGCCGACTTTCTGAAAATTCAGCAAAAACCAATGGTGAAGCGCCTGATGATTGCAATCCCCATGTTTGTGGTGGGCTTTTTGATCACCAAAGCGGAGTTTGGCGTGATTTGGCGTTACTTCGGCTGGGCCAACCAAACCACCGCGATGATCATGCTATGGGCTGCGGCGGCTTACCTGATTAAACGTGATAAGTTGCACTGGGTGTGCACGATTCCGGCGATGTTTATGACCGCAGTGACTGTTACCTACTTAGCTAACGCTGAAATCGGGTTTAGCCTACCGATGAATATCGCTACCATCATCGGTGTGGGGGCGACAATTGCTGCCACTATTGCTTTCTTTGTCGGCTACAAACCGAATCCACAGTTGATCGCGGATGAGAAATGATGGTCATGTCATCAGAGCGACTAGCGTGTATGCCCATGGATTGATTTTTATCTAAATGATTGGTCTTACGGCAATATCTGCGCAAATACGCTAAGATCTAAGCCTCAGCTTCTGCTGGGGCTTTTTATGTAGGGGAAGGGTTTAGCATGATAAAAACGTTTTTTGCACTATGGGGTGTCGTACTGTTGGTCGGATGCGCCGCATCGACTACCCAAGGCTTGGTTGATGAGCAGAACTGGTATGGACTTGGCGAGCAAGATGGACAGCGCGGATTGCCACAGCGCTCGTTAAGCGATTTGCGGACGTTAGCCTCTGAGGCTGGCGAGACCATCAATGCCAACTATCTCGATTACGAGCAAGGCTATATTCATGGTATTGACGCCTATTGCGATCCCAAGCATGCCTACCAACTGGGATTAGATGGCAACCCCTATATGGGCGTGTGTGAAAGTCGCCCTGGCTCTCAGCGTTTTAGAATGGAGTGGCAGCGCGGCTACAACGACTTTCAAAGCCAAGCAAATGGGCTTTTCTACTAACGCGCGGTGAGAGTTACTGGCACAAGCCCAGCTTGTCTTTCAGTGTTTTGAGATAGCGGCGGCTCACAGGTACCACATAGGCAGATTGCGTGATCACTTCGGCAAGGCCGTTGTCGAGTAACTGGATTTCGCGGATAGTGGCCGGATGCACTAAGTATTGGCGATGACAGCGTATTAAGGGGGTTTTGTCTTCCAAAACCTTGAGTGAAAGGTGCGTGGTAGACTCGCCTTTTGCTGTGAGTAGCGCGACCCCACTTAGCGCGGTACGTGCGACCTCCACCTCTTGGTGAGGGATCAACGTAATTCGATTGTGTCCGGCGCAAGGGAGCAAATCCAACGCGGGCGTGATCACTTGGTAGTCGTGTTTCTGGCTCAGCTCACGGGTGAGTTTTTCCAGTGATTTCTTTAATCGTCCAGTTTCGACGGGTTTGAGCAAATAGTCGAATGCATTTTCCTCAAACGCTTGTACGGCGAATTCATCATAGGCGGTCACGAACACCACTTTGGGCATGGTGTCGGGGTCGAGCATCGCGAGTAGCTCTAAACCGGTCACGCGAGGCATCTGAATATCTAAAAACACCACATCGGGGCGGGTTTGATTGATGGCTTTCAGCGCGTCGATGGCATTGTTGCACTGTCCAAGCACCTCAACGCCACCGAGTGCCAGTAACTCATCTTCCAAGGCTTCACGTGCATGAAGCTCATCATCAACAATCAATGCCTTGATCATCCCTGTCTCTCCTTGTTGGGGGCTTGATAGGTTAAGGGAAGAGTGACGGTTGCCCGCGTCCACACATCGGGCTGACAGGTCATTTTCAGCGCGTATTGGCTACCAAACAACCCGCGCACGCGCTTATCGACAATACGCATTCCTAGTCCTGAGTGTTGTGCTGCCGGTTGATAAAGCCCGGCATTATCTTCCACTTGTAAATACAGGCATTCGCCTTCTTGCCAGCCACGGATCACAATTTTACCGCCTGCCATCAATTGACTGATCCCATGCTTCACGGCGTTTTCAACCAAAGGTTGTAAGGTAAAGCTTGGGATCACCGCGTGTAAGATAGCCGGGTCAATCTGTTTTTCAACACTCATACGATCGGCAAAGCGGGCATGTTCTAGCTCTAAGTACGCATCAAGATGACTCAGCTCTTGCTCAAGCGACACCGTTTCGCGGTTTTGCTTGAGGTTGCTGCGAAAGAAGGTTGATAAGTGCTGGATTAATTGGCGAGCACGTTCCGGCTCACGCCTGACCACCGCACTAATGGTATTTAAGGCATTGAACAAAAAGTGCGGATTCACTTGGGCGCGCAACAAGTTTAACTCGGCTTGGGTGAGCAAGCTTTGTTGGCGCTGATAACGCCCGGTCAAAATCTGGTTGGAGAGGAGTCGCGCGATCCCCTCACCCATGGTGACATTGATCGCCGAGAAGAGTTTCCGTTTAGGCTCATAAAGTTTCACCGTGCCTAGCACATAACCATCACCGCCGCGCAATGGGATCACCAGCACGGAACCGAGTTTGCAGTAAGGTGATAGCGAACAGCAGTAGGGCGTATCGGCGCCATCGATATAAATTAATTGATCATCGGCAATCGCGCGACGGGTGTAATCTGAGGCAATAGGCGTACCGGGCAGGTGGTGATCATCGCCAATCCCGGTAAAGGCGAGGATCTTTTCGCGATCGGTAATTGCGACGGCCCCGACCCCTGTCTCTTGCTGAATAATGGCAGCCACTTGTTCACTGCTTTGCTGATTAAAGCCGCTACTTAAAATACCGACCGATCGTTCAGCAATTTTTAGCGCCTTACTGGAAAACGCTGCTGAATAACGTTCGAACAAGGTTTTTCGGTCGACAATAATACTCATAAACATCGCGGCACCGACTGAGTTAGCGATCACCATGGGCGCAGCAATCGCGCTGACTAACTCGTATGCACGGCTAAAGGGCTCAGCCACCGCGAGAATAATCGCCATTTGCACCAGCTCGGCGACAAACGTCACCCCTAACACTACGGTAGGGGAAAATAAACGGCTGGTTTGGTTGCGGGACACTAAGTAGCGGTGCATTAAACCACCAATTAACCCTTCGGCGGTCGTCGATATAGCGCAGGCGAGATCGGTAAAGCCGCCTAAACTGTAACGGTGCAGCCCGCCTGTCAGCCCAACCCAAAAACCCACGACCGGCCCGCCCAGTAATCCCCCCATCACCGCGCCAATTGCGCGAGTATTGGCAATCGCATCTTGGATACTTAAACCAAAGTAGGTGCCGAGAATACAAAAGCCTGAGAAGAGGAAATAACAAACGACTTTATGCGACAGCCGCCCTGAGATACTCAGTAGTGGCATAAACGCCGGCGTTTTACTCAGCAAATAGGCGATCACTAGATAAACGCTCATTTGCTGCAAGAGGGAAAGAACCAGGGCCATAACCACCCACACAAAAATGACGGATAGGTTATAGTAACGATTGACGGTTTAAGACTCTATCTTAAATTCGAGTGTAAACTTAAATTTACTAAGTAAATTAAATGATACACTCACTATTGCTTTTAGAATAGAGCCTGGTATTGTCTGTGTAAAACCTAATGAACAACTCAAGGCAAGGCTATGCAGCAAGACTCGGTAACCAATATCCACATTCGTGACGAGCAGGTGCTTCTCACACCAGAGCAGCTCCGTGCCCAGTTCCCGATTGAAAAAAGTACTCGTGCGGCGATCAGCCAAGCACGACAAACCGTGGCGGATATTATTCACAAACGCGATCACCGCTTGTTAGTGGTGTGTGGCCCTTGCTCCATTCATGATGTTGAGGCGGCCAAAGATTACGCGCGTCGTCTGAAAGCCTTGTCGGATGAGCTGAGTGATCATTTGTTTATTGTAATGCGGGTTTACTTTGAAAAACCACGCACCACCACTGGCTGGAAAGGCTTAATCAACGATCCGCATCTGGATGGCAGCTTTGACGTGGAGTCTGGCTTAAAGCAAGCGCGTGGTTTGCTCACGGATTTAGCGCAAATGGGGATCCCGCTGGCCACCGAAGCACTGGATCCGATCAGCCCGCAATACATAGGCGATCTGTTTAGCTGGGCGGCGATTGGTGCGCGCACCACCGAGTCGCAAACCCATCGTGAAATGGCCAGTGGACTGTCGATGCCAATCGGCTTTAAAAATGGCACGGATGGCAATCTAGCCACCGCCACCAATGCGATGAAAGCCGCTGCGTCTGGGCACCGGTTTATGGGGATCAACCAAGCCGGCCAAGTAGCGTTATTGAATACCCAAGGTAACCCAAACGGCCATGTGATCCTGCGCGGCGGCAAGCAAACCAACTACGACTCAGTGTCTGTCGCTGAATGTGAACAGCAAATGGAAGCGGCGGGACTAAATCCGTCTCTCATGGTGGATTGTAGCCACGCTAACTCACGTAAAGATTATCGTCGCCAACCGCTGGTGGCGGAAGATGTGATCCATCAAATTAAACAAGGTAACCGCTCTGTGATTGGCTTGATGATCGAAAGTCACCTCAATGCTGGCAACCAATCAGCGGATCTGCCGAAAGATGAGATGGCGTACGGTGTGTCGATCACCGATGCGTGCATTGATTGGGCGTCTACCGAACAATTGTTGCGTCATGCTCACCAAGAGCTGGCAACCTCTCTTCAACAACGTATTCAACAGGGCTAAATCATGGTGGCAGAACTGAGCCGATTGCGCGATCAAATCGATGATGTCGACAAGCAAATGGTGAGCTTGCTCGCGCGCCGTTTAGAACTGGTCGCAGAAGTGGGAGAGGTAAAAAGCCAACATGGCTTGCCCATTTATGCGCCGGACCGTGAAGCAGCGATGCTCGCTTCGCGTCGTCAAGAAGCACAGTCGCAAGGCGTGCCACCAGACTTAATTGAAGATGTGCTGCGTCGTACTATGCGTGAATCGTACAGCAGCGAAAACGACTCTGGCTTTAAGTGTCTAAACCCGGATTTACGCCAGGTCGTAGTCATTGGCGGTAAAGGGCAGCTAGGGGGGGGGTTCGCGCGCTTGTTTGCGCTTTCTGGCTATCAGGTCACTGTGCTGGATAAAGACGATTGGGAGCATGCGGATACCTTGCTGGCTGACGCGGGTATGGTGGTGGTGTCGGTACCCATTGACGTTACGGAAGCGGTCATTAATCAATTGACCCAACTGCCAGATGACTGCTTATTAGTGGATCTCACCTCCATCAAATCAGGTCCGCTACAAGCGATGTTAGCCGCGCATTCAGGCCCAGTGGTTGGTCTACACCCGATGTTTGGCCCCGATGTGGCCAGCCTTGCCAAGCAGGTGATTGTTTATTGCGACGGCCGACATCCTGAGGCATACCAATGGTTGTTGGAACAGTTTAGGATTTGGGGCGCTGGGCTACATCGGATCAGCGCCATCGAGCATGATGAAGGCATGACGCTGATCCAAGCGCTGCGCCACTTTACGTCGTTTGTTTACGGGGTCCATCTAGCAGAAGAAAACCCCAATTTAGATCAGCTTACCGCGCTAAGCTCACCGATTTATCGCTTAGAGCTTGCCATGGTGGGGCGCTTGTTCGCCCAAGATGCGGGTCTGTATGCGGATATTATTATGTCCTCGCCGCAAAACCTGGCGATGATCAAACGCTTTTATCAGCGTTTTGGGGAAGCGATTGATTTGCTCGAGCAACATGATAAGTCCACGTTTGTCGATGCCTTCGCGCAAGTGGAAAACTGGTTTGGCGACTATGCCCCACGCTTTTTACAAGAAAGCCAAGGCTTGTTGCGACAAGCCAACGACGCCACCCACCGCACCGTGACCTAGTCAAGGCTCACCTTTTCAAGGGGGCAGGAGGGTAGAGAGCCACACAGATAAAGTGAGATAGCGTGTATATCGATATGAGGGACTAAGAACTGGATCGCATGGATAAAGTGATAGGGTATTTATAATCAGGCTCGCACGTGGAAAAGTGAGTCTTTGTAGTAGTCTAAGCGGATTCGAAAGTATTATTTCGTCGCTATGAGATGTACGGTTATTGCGTGTTTGAGGCTACAGCAAGCGGTCGAAAGCGTATTAGAACTATCGTTGCAGAGTCTGTGATTTAGGGATATAGTTATCGAGCGGTTGGAAACAATCTATGGTGTGCTGCCTTGTTGTAGTGCGCTGAGCTCGTAGCTCTTTCCGCCGCCTTCTTTCCCCCATTTCCTTTCGTAGCGACTCTCTATTATCTTAGGGGTTCGTATATGTTTTTGTTGTACGCAGATGAATCCGGCACGCCTGGTGGCGCAGACCAAGAGCATTTTGTTCTCGCTGGCTTTAGTGTGTTCGAGCGCTCTGCACATTGGCTTTCTCTTGAGTTAGATAAAATCGCGGCAATCTTCAATCCACAAGACCCCCACGCTGTTGAACTCCACGGCGCCCCACGCTTGCGGGGCGAGGCTTTTGGCGGAAGTTTGATAAAGAGTTGCGCCTAGAAGCGATCAAACAGGCTCTTAGCTTAATTGATGGGCGTAAATTTAGAATATTTGCATCAGTTGTAAGAAAAGGTGCCATCTCTCCAAATGATCCGGTTCATTATACCTTTCAACAAATTGTAACCCGCTTCGATCATTTCTTAGCCAGACAACATGTTCACTTCAATAATACCCAAAGAGGTCTGATTCTTTTTGACAAGAGCAGCAAAGAAGCACCGATTCAAGCACTCGCTAAAGCGTTTAAACTCGATGGTCATGACTGGGGGCGGCTGAGGAATATGGCAGAAGTCCCTGCCTTTATCGATTCTGAAGCAACAAGATTGATTCAACTCGCGGACCTGATTGCTTACGCGTTGTTTCGTTATTACGAAAAAAAGGACGGTCAGTTTTTCGACCTTATTGAGCGAAAATTTGACTATTTTGGGGGTGTTCAGCATGGACTTCACACGGTGGTTTAAGCGATATGATAATGATTAAAGCGCCAAAAGCCCACATCGTGGGCTTTTGGCGTTAATGGCTACTCGCGATTATTCGTTGCTGTCCGGCAGCGATACTTCGGTGGGGGAAATAGTCTCTGACGGGTAGCATCCGAGCACTTTTAGATAACGGGTCAAAGTGGTGAGCTCGTCCAGCGCACTTTGCATCAGGTTGCTGGCCATATTGGCTTCAACATCGACGTAAAACATCTCTTCCCATGGGTTGCCAAGCACTGGCCGAGATTCGAGCTTGGTCATATTGATGCCACGCTCGCGCAATACCATTAAACACTCCACCAAGGAACCCGCTTGCTGAGAGGTCGACATGATAAAGGTGGTCTTGGCAGGGGTCAGTGACGACACTTTAACCGGCTTGCGGGCCACGACAATAAAACGGGTGTGATTTTGCTGTTGGTTGGCTATCTCGCTCTTAATCGCGGTTAAACCGTAAAACTCACCACTTGCCGCATGACCAATCGCGGCGACGTTGGGCTGGTTTAAATCCGCCACTTGTTGCATGGCTTCAGCGGTGCTGGAGCAATAAATCTTCTTCACTTTACCCAAGGTGTCAATGTATTCGCTGCATTGCTGGTGCGGCTGCGGGTGGGCATACAAGGTATCAATTTGGCTTGGGTCTTGGTCACCGACGGTAAGCAGGCAGTGGTCGATAGGCAGCGTGAGCTCACCGACAATCGATAAACGCGTGTGCTGCAGCTGATCGTACACTTCATTGATTGAGCCAGAACTGGTGTTCTCTACGGGTAAGATGCCGTAATCGGCATGGCCGGTTTCTACCGTTTCTACCACCTTTTTAAAGCTGTCGCAGGCCATTTCCACCAGTTCGGTTTGCTTGCGGCTAAAGTATTGGCGCGCGGCGAGATAGGAATATGAGCCTTGGTTGCCCAGGAAAGAAACCCGTGCCACTGGACGCTGATTGTCTGGGTTGGCTAGGTTTTGCAGATAGCGCTGCTGGATAAGTACCGAGTCTTCGATAATGGTGTGAAACAGACTCAATACATAGTGGGCGTCTAGCTGGTGATCTTGCGCTTTGGTCACCAGTTTTTCTAATAAGGCTTGTTCACGGGCTTGATCGCGAATCGGTTTTTGCACGGCGACTTTGTTTTTGGCGACATCTAGGCTTAAGCGACGGCGCTCGGCCAATAGTGTCAGCAGCTCTTGATCAAGCTGGCTTATGCGCGTGCGTATCTCATCCAGTGGGCGTGGTGTGTCTGGCATACATTATCCTTGTTCTAATACAAAAAAACCTCCCGGTTGGGAGGTTAGTGCGCCAGGCTGATCAGGCTTAGCACGCTTCCTCCCGCGTTGGCGAGATAAAAAAGAAGCGAAAAAAACGAACGAGAATCAGCATTGGGCGTTGTGTTGTTATGTTTGCGTATGGATTAACCATATGGGGCGCAGGCAGGCGTGTCAAGGATCAAAAAGCCCCGCGAGGGCGGGGCTAACATGTTTAGCGAGTTAGGTGTTGCGCTGAGGGTTAGATTTCCTCATCGGCTGGATTTTCTTCCATCGCAACCGTCGCGGCTGACTTATCGTTACGGCGCGCTTCGCCTTTGTGTTGGACCTTATTCAGTTGCTTCTCGAGTTTTTGGCCTACCTCGTTAATCGCTTTGTACATGTCGTCGCTTTCGGCAGAGGCAACCAGTGTTGAACCTGGTAGCCCAGCTTTCGCTTCCACTTTGAACTGGTGGTTTGGCTCCTTACTGATCACAGCATGAGGATTGATGAGTGCCACCTGCCACTTGGCCAGCTTTTCAAAGCGGCTTTCGATGCGCTCACGGATGGCGGGAGTGATTTCGATGTTTTTGCCTGCAATTTCCACTCTCATACTCTTTCCTCTTTGTTCCCCTGTATTAGGTTCATCTTCAGACTACCGCTTTCCATTATTGATAACGTGACTTAGCTCATGTTTAAAGGGGAGAAGGATATCGATAGAAGGATCTGTGAGCACCTGCGAATCCTGACATCGAAAAGACCGGAAAAGCCTTGAACTCAATGCCAAAAATGCTACGTTGGGAGAGGTCACGAACGCTGATTTACCCGCCAGTCAGGGTCGCCTCGCGCCTGTTTATTTTCCTAGTTTTCGCTTGTGGTTAAAATGTACCACAAACCTGCTTGTGCTTTTTGGCGCATTGCGGAGACGCGATAGTGATTCAAGCAAAGTAAACATAAAAAAGGCGACCAAATTGGCCGCCTTTGAACAGAACTAAAATTGGGCTTGATTAGTTATTCGCGTGTAGCTCGTGGTTGAGCTCGACCGCCGTTTTGTTGGTTAAGCATTCAACCGCTCCCGTTTTTGAGTTGCGGCGTAGCAATAGGTCCGACTTACCGGCCAAATCACGTGCTTTGATGCTTTCGACCACATTGCCGTCAGCGTCGAGCATGGTAACTTTGGTGCCTGCGGTGACATATAGTCCTGACTCGATGGTGCAACGATCGCCTAATGGGAAGCCAAGGCCAGCATTGGCACCCAACAGTGAGTTCTCACCAATTGAGATCACAATCTGGCCGCCGCCACTCAGCGTCCCCATAATGGATGCACCGCCGCCAATATCGCTACCTTGACCGACCATCACACCCGCAGAGATACGGCCTTCAATCATGCTCTTGCCTTCGGTGCCGGCATTGAAGTTGATAAAGCCTTCGTGCATCACCGTAGTGCCTTCACCCACATGGGCGCCCAAGCGAACACGGGCGGTATCAGCAATACGCACGCCAGCAGGCACCACGTAATCGGTCATTTTCGGGAATTTATCCACGCACTCAACGGTCAATGTTTCGCCTTTCAGACGCGCTTCCATCTGACGCTCAGGCAGTTCCGGCAAGTCGATTGGGCCTTGGTTGGTCCAAGCAATGTTGTGCAGCAGGCCAAAGAGTCCGTCTAGCACCACACCGTGTGGTTTGACTAAGCGGTGCGAGATCAGCTGAAGCTTGAGGAAGCCTTCAGCCACCGATGCGGGTTTGCTGTCGTTTTCTAGAATAACCAGCACCAGTGGCTGTGTGGTTTGTTGAGCCTTGCTCGCAAAGTTAGCTGCCTTTTGGGCGCCAGCGGCGGCGAAGGCTTCACTGATTGCAGCGCAGGTTTCTGGTGCAACCTCTAGTACCTGATTACCGGCGCTATAATCGGTTAGCGCGCTTAGGGCACTTACCAGATCATCACTAGGATTAAGCAGGGGCGCTGGGAAATAGGCTTCAATGATTTTACCGTCCTGGTTTTGAGTGGCGGTACCGAGTGCCAGAGCAAAGCTTGCCATTGGGGGGAATCTCCTTGTGTCGTTGGGCTTAAAACATCAAACACTTCATCTTAAAGACAAGCGGCGGCGGTTGGAAGCGCTTAACGGCTGGCGGAGGCAAAAACCGTTACAGGTCAGCGCACCGATTCATGTTGATGCATAGTCATCAGGAGACAGGCATAAAAAAAGCAAGCCAAATGGGCTTGCTCTTTCGCGGATGCTAAAAGGGTCAGCAATCACAACTTTAGGCCGCATCGGCGTCTTTGTCGTCGCGACTCTCGTCCGCTTTGTTCTCGCTTTTTGCCGGCTTTTTCTTTGCCGCCTTGCGTTTTGCGCCCAGTGCTTCAAGCACCGAGTCTTTGTGTTGAGCAAGGTATAGCGACAAGGCTTCACGCTTTTCTTCGTCGTCTACCAGTTCGCTTTCTCCAATCAGATCGAACATGGCATCCGCCATATCCAACATTTTGTCGTAGGCGTCGGCTTCAGCTTTGGAGGTAAATGTCATCTTTTCTTCTCCCTCGCGTTCGACCACGTACTTGACGATAACGGCCATAATTACCCTCTCTTCGTTGATTTACTGTCTTTTTATACAGTAGGATAAGGGCCATTGTCCACTGACCCGGCCATGATTGTGACATGAGAGAAAAATTTAGCACCATTTATCAACGTGCCGCTGAGCGCAAAGGCGGTCAACGCGAGGTAGAGCGCATGTTGGTGGCACCGCTTGCGCCTCATGCCTTGTGTGAGATACCGGATGATCGCTGGTTAGCGGCGTTTAGTCAGAAGGTGTTTCAATCGGGCATTAGTTGGCAGGTCGTCCGTAAAAAGTGGCCGGGGTTCGAAGAGGTATTCTGGGGCTTTGATATTGAGAAAATGCTGCTGATGCCGCCGGAAATGTGGGAAGAAAAAGCCACCAACCCAGCGATTATTCGTCACCTTACCAAGGTGATGACGATTCCGCACAACGCGGAAATGATCCACCGCGTGCAGCAATCGCACGGCAGTTTTAGCCAGTTTGTCGCCGATTGGCCCAGCGAGGATATTGTCGGTTTATGGCAGTATTTAAAAAAACACGGTAAGCGTTTAGGCGGTAATACCGGTGCTTATACCTTGCGCCGAATGGGCAAGGACACCTTCTTGTTCACCCGTGATATCGAGCACTACCTGCGCGCAACTAAAATCGTTGATAGCGGTCGAGAGACCAAGCGGGCGATGCAAGCAGCGCAACAGGCATTTAATGAGTGGCAGCAAGAGTCGGGCCGTTCACTGAACCATATCAGCCAGCTGATCGCATTCAGTGTGGGTGATAATCGCGTGTAATCGCTCAGCGATTTGCTGTGCCATCACACGGTTAGCAAGCCGTGTGCGAGGTCGCGGTGTGTCGGTAGCGGTTTGCGCTTAGTTCGGCAATCGGCCACAATCGATGCCAGTTATCTTTCCCATGTGAGCGCCTTGTGTTTACTGTTTATCACTCTAATCAGCTCGATCTTTTGAAGTCCTTGTTGGTCTCCCTGATCCAGCAGCGTCCGCTGTCTGACCCCTTTCAAAAAGAACTTATTCTGGTGCAAAGCCCCGGCATGGCGCAGTGGTTAAAAATGGCACTCGCCAACGAGCAGCAGATTGTTGCAAACGTCGAATTCCCACTTCCCGCCACCTTTATCTGGCAGTTGTTTGTGCGGGTGTTGGATGGCGTGCCTGAGCGCAGTGATTTCAATAAAGAGGCGATGACATGGAAGCTAATGGACATCTTACCCAGCTGTCTGGATGCGCCAGAGTTCGCTGATTTAGCCGCGTATTTGGAAGATAGCCAGGATCAGCAACGCGCTTACCAGCTGGCCGAAAAAGTGGCCGATATTTTCGACCAGTATTTGGTCTATCGCCCCGAGTGGGTGCTGGCATGGGAGCAAGAACAACCGGTACCCGAGCTTGACGATGTGCAGCCTTGGCAGCAAAAACTGTGGCGTCGCTTATACGATCACACATTGGGGCTGGGCCAATCGCCTTACCATCGCGCCAACTTGTATCAAGAGTTTATCGATACCTTAACCAGCCATCAGCACAAACCTGAAGGGCTGGCTGATATTGAGAGGGTGTTTGTATTTGGCATATCCGCGCTCCCACCACGCTATCTGGATGCGTTGCAAGCACTGGGCGAGCATGTGGAAGTGCATTTTATGTTCACCAACCCATGCCGTTACTATTGGGGCGATATTCGCGACAAGCGCTATCTGGCTAAACGTGCCGCATTGGCGCGGGATAAAATCAGCCGAATTGAAGACATCCCCGCCGAGAGCCAATTGGCACTCGGACTTGATGAGCCCGAGCACGGTGAAGTAGGGAACAGCTTGCTGGCGTCGATGGGAAAACTGGGGCGCGACAACTTACTGCTGCTCTCGGAAATGGCCTGCAATGAGATTGATAGCGGCTTCGTTGAGGTCAACCGCGATAATCTGCTGCATCACATCCAAGCCGATATTTTGGATTTGAATGAGCCGGGCGATCCCAAGCAGACTGAAACCAGTACGGCGAAAACAGAAATCGAGCCAGATGATGCTTCGATCGCAATCCATGCCTGTCACAGCCCGATGCGCGAAGTCGAAGTGCTGCACGATCAGCTACTCGCGATGTTTGAGGCCAACCCATCACTGAGCCCCCGCGATGTGATTGTGATGGTGGCGGATATCAATGCCTACAGCCCCGCCATTCAAGCGGTGTTTGGTAATGCTCCGAGTGAGCGTTTTATTCCGTTTTCCATCTCAGATCGCAGCGCCGATCAAGAAAGCCCAGTGTTAGCCGCCTTTTTGCGTCTGCTCACCCTACCTGATAGTCGATGCAGTTCGGCGGAGCTGTTGGAAATTCTTGAGGTGCCGGCGGTGTCGCGCCGTTTCGCCATCGACAGCCAACAGTTTGATCAGATTAAGCAGTGGGTGGAAGAAACCGGCATTCGCTGGGGGCTTGATACCCATACCGCGAGTCAATTTGCCTTGCCCGAGCAGTATCAGAATACGTGGCTATTTGGCCTGAAACGTATGCTACTCGGCTACGCGATGCCGAGTGAGGCCGGCTTGTTTGCAGACACCGTCCCTTATGATGAAGTCCAAGGGCTTAATGCGGAGCTGGCGGGGCGGTTAGGGCTGTTTATCGACACCCTGATCCACTACCAGCAACAACTGGCGATTGAATGCGATGGCAAGGCGTGGGTGGCGCGGTTGACTCAAATGCTAGATGATTGCTTCGCCATTGAAGGGGATGAAGAGTTAGCAGTCAAATTAATCCGTACCCAGTTAGACAGTTGGCTGACACAGCTTAGCGATGCCGCCTTTACCCACACGCTAACCTTGCCCGTGGTGCGCGATTACTTTAATGGTCGCCTCAACAACGAGCGAGTCAGCCAGCGCTTTTTGGCCGGGCAGGCCAACTTTTGCACCTTGATGCCGATGCGCTCTATTCCCTTTAACGTGGTGTGTTTGCTTGGGATGAATGATGGCGTGTACCCGCGCACTGTGCCTAGCGTCGGTTTTGATTTAATGGTGGGCCGCACGCGGGCAGGGGATCGCTCGCGTCGCGACGATGATCGTTACCTGTTTTTAGAAGCGCTGCAGTCAGCACAGCAGCGTTTATATATCAGTTATGTCGGGCGCTCAGTGCAAGATAACAGCTTAAAAGTCCCGTCGGTGCTGGTTACCGAGCTGCTTGAATATTGTACCCAAGGCTACTGTTTGGCCGGTGACCGCGACTTACCCGAAGTCCAGTCACGTCAGCGGCTGGAAGAGAGGCTTATCCAGACGCATCCACTCACTCCCTTTAGCCCAGAGGCGTTTGCTCATGATGGTAGCTACGCGCAAGAGTGGCTACCGGCTGCCAAAGGGCAAGGGACGCAACTACCGGCATTTATGGATGATGCATTAAGCCCAGATCCGGATAGCCATACTGATCCTGTGATTGAATTGGCAGAGTTGCAGCGCTTTTGGCGGTTGCCCGTGCGCTACTTTTTCCAACGCCGCTTGAAAGTCTTCTTTGAGCAGTTAGAAGCGCCGTTAGAAGAATTTGAACCCTTTCGCTTAGATACCTTGCACCGCTTTCAGCTGCGCGATCAGCTATTAGCCCACTTTATTGAAACCGATGACAGCCCCCAAAGTGTGCAGGACTTTATGGCCCGACAGCGAGGACAGGGCAAGTTGCCCTTAGCGTACTTTGGCGAATTGACCTTGGATACGCAAGTTACGGTGATCCGTGACATGTACCAACGCTTGACGCCGTTGCTCGCCGCGCCGCGCCCCGATCTTGAACTCAATCTGACCCTTCCTACTGCCTTGGGTGAGGTACAACTGCAAGGTTGGCTCAATCGGCGTTATCAAGACAGCTTGGTTCGCTTTCATTGTGGCGATCTGACTGTACGTCATCAGCTTGCGGTATGGATTGATCATTTATGCCAATGCGCAATGGGCGAAGCCGTGCCGAGTACGCTGGTGGGAGTGAAAGAAACCATCGAGTTTTCCCCACTCAGCAAAGATGACGCGCGAGCACACTTACAAGCCTTGGTTGAAGACTATCAACAGGGCCTGAATCAGCCACTTACCTATCTGCCAAGCTCAGTCGGGGCGGGGATAAAAGCCCGAGATAGTAAAAAAGGCTTTGATAACAGTGAAACCGGCCAAGACAAAGCGCTGAAATCGATACGCGATGCCTTTGTGGGAGGCTTTAATCCTGGCGAAGGACAAGACCCTTACGTTTACCGTGTTTGGCCGCAATGGCGTGAAAGCCTCGGCCAAGCGCTGTTAGCAACAGGCGATCGCCACTTAATGCCGATGTTAGCGCAGCGACAAAAACACTAGCATGCAGTGAAGTCCACATCATAGGCGCGATGTGGCCTCTGTCTCTTCCTCTCCACGCTTCCCCCTGTTAGCCAAGTTGATGCTTGGCTTTTTATTGTGCATCGATTGTCTTTAAAAGCATGATTTTTGATGTTCTTCTTGTGTTTTTATTCATAATAGCTGAGTAAATATCTAAATGTGCGCGCTAAATATCATTAAAGAGTGAGCAGGAGGTGCGTCAATACGTCGGCGTTTAGTGCGACAATTGTTATCAATTTGTTGGTCAAAGATTGCGCGACTTGCGCCTCGTTAGGGGTCAATCTATTTGGGGTCTAAATATTTTTTAAACGATCATTTGAATGGTGGGTTTCAAAAAAAGTCATAACAATATCAGTATTTTGTGGTTTTTTAATTTGTTAGTGGACGTATTAAATGTGTGGTTTTGTAGGGTTTTTACGATGTTTTTTATTTGAACGTGTAATTAACTTAACGCACAATGTCATCGAAAATTCACATAACAAACCATGAAAAAAAGGAAGTGCCTTCATGCATAAATTCTCAAAAAGCGCAGTGGCAACCTTAGTCTCTGGCCTTTTGTTGGGTGCCTCAGCGCACGCCGACGTCAGCATTACTCAAGGTAAGACTGCAATCCCAGATGGCGAGGCAACGCATGCCCAAGACATCACGGTAAAAAATGAGCATGTCGCGTTCGCATTGGCGGTTGAGTCTGCGCCACCATGGGGCGTGCCACGTGGTACCTTGGTGGACCTCGCGGCGGTGAAAAATGGCAAAATTGATCTAGACCGAGTCGCTTTTGCAGATTTCATCCCTAATAGCTGGTCGGCTTGGCCGAACGATCGTAAGTCGATTGACATTGTGGAAGACAGCGATGAAAAAGCGGTGATCAAAGTGAGCCGTAACTTCGACAAGGTCGACATTACCACTTGGTACACCTTAGAAGCGGGCTCTGATTCGATTGGACTCAAAACCGTGATGAGCAACCAAGGCGAAGACGACCTTGAGCTAGAATCAGGCCACACGATTTGGCCGGATACGGGCTATCAGTTCGCGGTACCAGGCCTTGAAGGCAATGAAGAAGCGATGGCCGATAATGCCCTAGCCGATCGCATGGTGGCGTATGACCGTGATTGGGCGTTCGCACTGCATGCGCCTTATTTTGATCGCATCAAATATAACGGCCGCGATATGTATTTGGGTCACACGCTTAAAGCGGGCGAGACCCGTACCTTTGACTCAAAGCTCCAGGTTGTTCCCAACGGCGATATGGCACCGATTGTCAAAGCGGAAGCTGAGCGTCATGGCGAAGCGACGGGCACCATTAGCGGCCAATTGCGCGCCGACAACGGTAACGTGCCAGCCGATGCGATTGTGATGATTGAAAAAGACGGTCACCCTTACGCGTGGACCCTTGCTAAAGAGGGTCAGTACAACATGGCATTGCCAGAAGGCAAGTACCAAGTCTATGGCACGGCGACCGGCCATGCGAATAGCCAACCTCAATCCATTACCGTCAGTGCTGACAGTGAACAAACATTGGACTTCACATCGCTGAAAAGCCCAGCGACGCTTGCACTTAACGTGGAAGAAGCGGCCTCTGGTGTCGCCAAAGATGCGCGTGTGACTATCATTGAAGGCCAAGCGCCACCGGTTGAATTTTTGGGTAAGCGTACCTTCTTCACTGATTTACTGCCTGCAGGCCATGCCGAGCTAAAACTGGCACCGGGTGAATACAAACTGGGCATTAACGCCGGTGCGGGCTTTACTGCAGAATCACAAACTTTGGATGTAACGCTCGAGTCGGGCAAAACCAACCAACAAGTGGTGAAAGTGCCTCAGGTGACTTTCCCGAACCGTAACCATTGGTATGGCGCTGACTTGCACCACCACGGCAATGTGCTGGAAGGGGTAACACCTCCAGAAATCGTAGTGCGTGCTCAGTTGGCAACTGACTTGGATCTGACCTTTATCAGCGATCACGATTCCACCATTAATCACAAAGTGTTTGCTGACCTATCAGCAAAACGTGGCGTACCTTTCATTCCATCGATTGAGATCTCGCCATCGTGGGGACACATGAACCCATTCCCCATCGACAATGGCGCTGCGCTGACGGTCGATCCGGGTACTGATGACGTGCACACCTTGATTGATGCTGCGCATGAGATGGGCGCAGAAGTGGTGCCGATGAACCACCCATATAACGATTATGGCTACTTCACCAATATCGCTAAGGATGCGGTGCCGGGTGGTAAGACCGATCGTTTCGACCTGATGGAGCTCAACGCACGTGTCGATAACGAGCCGACCCTTGAAAAAGCGCACAAGCTTTGGGATCAAGGCGAAGCCATGTACCTCACAGCCGGTACCGATACTCATGATGCGTGGAACCAGCTTACCGGTCGTATTCGTATGATGGCCAATGTTGATGGTGAGCTAACGCCTCTTGCCTTTGCCAAAGCGTTGAAAGCGGGTCACGGCTATGCCACCCAGGGGCCCATTCTGTACCCACAAAACATCATGTTTGGTGAAACCGCCAAGGCCGGTGATAAATGGGATATCAATGTAGTCGCCGCTGATGGTCTCAAAGAAGTGCGCTTAATCGGTCAAGGTGGTGAGGTGCTAAACAGCATCACCATTAACCCCGAAGAGAGTACACAGCGCCTTGAGCTATCACTGCCTATTCCTGCGGATGCAGAAGGTTGGATCAACCTAGAAGTGGAAGACAAAGACGGCAGCACGGCATGGACCAACCCAGTTTGGCTTCAGTCGTAAGCGTTACGTCTCAATCAATGAACCAAGGCCAGCCATGCTGGCCTTTTTAATGTTCGCTTTTTAGGGAGTCATCGCTCACCGCCAAGGAGCCACCAAGTCGTCTTGGTGATCCTTTCACTGTTAGGGCTTTATCAGTGTGAAAATAGCGAGAGACCTTGCTTTACACGCTGGCTGAGTGACAGTGCTTTATCGGTCAGTTCACGGGTATCATCGCTGGCTTGGGCATTTTGATGAGACACTTCGGTGATAGCTGCTAGGTTCTTGGCCACTTCCTCGGCGGCAGCTGCTTGCTGAGTGGTTGAAGTCGCCACTTGGCCATTCAAAGCGGCGAGTTCTTGAACCTGAGTTTGTAACGCGGCCATATCACGACGCGCCGCCTGTGCGTCATTGACACATGTTTGTGTTTGTTGTTGACCATCCGCCATACTGCTGACTGCATTGTCGGCCCGAGCTTGCAGTGTGCCGACAATATCACTGATGCGTGTGGTCGACTCTTGCGTGGATTGCGCTAATTGGCGAACCTCATCGGCAACCACTGCAAATCCACGTCCCGCTTCACCCGCTCGTGCTGCCTCAATCGCTGCGTTAAGGGCAAGTAGGTTGGTTTGCTCGGAAATGGTGTTAATGACGGTAGTCACATCACTGATTTGTTGGGTGGAGTCGGCGAGTTCACGTAAGATCTCAGACGTATCGTCGACGCGTTGCTGCACGGTTTCCATCGCGCTGGTAGCGCGTTGCAAACTGCTATCGACATCGTTGATGAGCTGTGTGGCGCTATCGGTTTGAGAAGCATTCGACTCGGTAAGGTATTGCACGTCACGTACGGCGGTAGAAAGCTCTTCGACGGCACTTGCCACAGAGTCGAGAGTGCGATTTTGTTCTTCAACCGCACGAGCGGTGCTGGCAGCCAGGCTTGCGACTTCTTCACTACCTTGATGCTGCTCGCTTACATTGGTATCTACCTGCGAGATCAGCCGCTGCAGCGCATCCAAAGCTTGGTTGGTATGCTGACTCATGTCGCTAATCTCATCGCGACCATACACGGTCGCGCGTTGAGTAAGATCGCCCTCAGCGAGTGAAGATATGACATGGCGCAGCGCCATGAGCGGTGTCAGCATCGCTCGGGAAAGGGCACTGGCAAGTACAATCATCACCGCGCTAATCAGAGCTGTCACTCCTGCTGCGTTGAGCGCTTGCTGCCACGCCTGTGCGCGTAGGTCATCCAAGTAGAACCCTGAACCAACCATTAAATCCCAAGGACCAAAACGCTTTACCACACTGAGCTTTTCTACCGCTTGATGACTACCGGGCTTTTGAAACGTATACCGCGCGATCCCCCCATTAGCTTGATTAGCGGCCTGGGTCAGAGCGGGTAAAATCGATTGGCCATCGGCATCAAAAATTTGCCGCGTGTTTTTGCCTACTGCACTTTCGGCACCAGCAATCATCACATTATTGCGATCGACGATAAAAAAGTAGCCGGTTTGGCCATATTTGAGTGCGCTGACAGCATGAAGAACGGATTCGGGGGGCGTGTCTTGGTTGGGGTATTGTCGGTGCATAGCATCAAGATAGTGCCATGCCATATCGACCTTTTTGTGCATCTGGGCGATGCGCTCTTGCTTGATGGCCTCAAAATGGGAAAAAGAAAGGTAAGCGGCCAAACTGACGAGACTTAATACGGCTAAGCCAACTAAAAGTAAGAGCTTATTACGCACCGAGAGTCGGTGGATGAGTGGCATGGTGATACTCCCTGTATGAGTTTTATATGAGTGATAGTTATAAGCAGTCCATTATTAATAGAATTAAAACTAAATATCAAGTCATGATAATGAGTATTAATATCATTTGAGAGGTGTGAGCATGAAAAAAAGTCAATGAGTCGGGCAGGAAAATCTTAGCGAGCTCAGCACGGTTGTCTCGGCCAGAATATGTTTTCCCCCAAGGGGTTGCTACAATAGCGAGCAGACTAGGCGATGAAATAATGAATGAGTATTAATATCATTTGAGAGGTGTGAGCATGAAAAAAAGTCAATGAGTCGGGCAGGAAAATCTTAGCGAGCTCAGCACGGTTGTCTCGGCCAGAATATGTTTTCCCCCAAGGGGTTGCTACAATAGCGAGCAGACTAGGCGATGAAATAATGATATGGAACCGCAGATCCTCAATCCGCTCACCTTGCCACTTGATGGTGTCCGATTAATCGAAGCCTCCGCTGGCACCGGTAAGACGTTTACCATTGCTGGCTTGTACCTGCGATTGTTGCTTGGGCATGGCCGCGCAGCGCCGTGTCGGGTCGAGCAAATACTGGTGGTGACGTTTACCGAAGCGGCAACCCAAGAGCTAAAAGACCGTATTCGGCGTCGCATTCATGAGGCGCGTTTTGCCTTTATGCGCGGTGAGAGTGACGATCCTATCATTGGCCCTTTGCTTGCAGAGGTAAGCGATCATAAAACCGCGGCGCAGCGACTGTTAGAGGCCGAGCGTCAGATGGACGAAGCGGCTATCTATACCATTCACGGTTTTTGTCAGCGGATGCTGACCCAAAATGCGTTTGAATCGGGCAGCCTGTTCAGTCATGAATTTGTCACCGACGAGCGACAGATCAAAGCGCGCGCGGCGGCCGATTTTTGGCGTCGTCGTTTTTATCCGTTGCCTAAATCGTTAGCCGGTGTGGTGAGCAGCTACTGGCCCGCACCAGAGGCCTTATTAAAAGAGGTTGCGCCCTATTTATCCGGACCGGCTGTCACGGTCAAGGCGCCTGATCTCGGCGAAGATCTCATAGCGGCACACCAAGCGGCGATTGCCAAGATTGATGCGGTGAAGCGCGCATGGCGCGAGGCGGGGGAACAGATCACCGACCAGCTCAGCGCCGCCAAGCTCGATGGCCGCAGTTATCGCAAAGACCATCTGGCGAACTGGCTTAATGCGATGGAACAATGGGCCAATGCCGAGACGCTTGATTACCAATTGCCCGACAAATTAGAAAAATTCGCCCAACAAACCTTGGCGGCCAAGAGCAAAGCCGAGCCACCGAGTCTGGCGCTATTTGATCAGATTCAGGCATTGGTTGATCAGCCGCCGACGTTAAAGCCGGGATTGACCGCACTGGCGATTAAAGACGTGCGGCAGCTGCTCCGCCAAGAAAAACGCCGCCAAGGGTGGCTCTCATTTGACGATCTCCTCTCTCAACTTGCCAGCGCACTAGACCAAGATAGCCAAGGCCAGTTGGCTGCGCGTATTCGCAGCTTATATCCGGTGGCAATGATTGATGAATTCCAAGACACCGACCCACTGCAATATCAGATTTTTAGCACTGTCTATCAGCCGCCAGTGGCGGACGATGCCCCTGTATTCGAAGAGCAAGAAGAAGGGGGTGAGCGCACCGGTTTAATGATGATTGGCGACCCTAAGCAGGCGATTTATGCCTTCCGTGGTGCCGACATCTTCACCTATATTCATGCCCGTGCGCAGGTGAGTGATCACTACAACCTTGCCACTAACTGGCGCTCGACAGATGGTATGGTGCGCGGGGTCAATGCCTTGTTCTCACGTGCTAAGGCGCCGTTTGTCTATCAAGACAGCATTCCCTTTTTAGCGGTGGCCTCTTCGCCTAGCGCCAAACAAAAAGCGCTGGTGGTGGAGGGAAACGAGCAGCCCGCGCTCACCTTTTGGCATCACAGCCCGGATGAATTGTGTGGCAAGCAAGATTTTGAACAGACCTTAGCTGTGAGTACCGCACAGCATATCACGCAAGTGCTCAACCAATCGGTGGCGGGCAATAGTTATCTACAAACGCCTTCCGGCCAAGCCGACATTCAGCCGCACAATATCGCTGTGTTGGTGCGCACCGGACGCGAGGCACAGCTGATCAAGCAAGCGCTGGCCGAAAAAGGCGTGGCGTCTGTCTATCTTTCCAACCGTGATAATGTGTTCGCCAGCCCCGTCGCCAGCGATATTGAGCGCATTTTAGTGGCGGTGATGCAGCCTGAAAACGAGCGTAAGTTGCGGGCGGCACTAGCCAGCCCCTTATTTGGCCTGACCGCCGAGCAGTTGGCGTTACTCAATCAAGACGAAGCCTTGTGGGAGCAAGAGGTGGTGGCCTTTAGCCATTACCGTGATACCTGGCAGCGCCGTGGGGTGATGCCGATGCTTCGCCAAGTCGCCAGTGCCCGCCAAGTGGCAGAAAACTGGTTGGCGATGCCGCAAGGTGAGCGCTGTGTGACCGACTTTTTGCATATCGCGGAGTTGTTGCAAAGTGCCAGCCAGCAATTGGACAACCCACACGCGCTGATCCGCTGGCTACAAGAGCGAATGGCCGAGCCGGCTCAACAATCGGAAGAGCAGCAGGTGCGGTTGGAGTCGGAGCGTGATTTGGTGCAAATCGTCACCATCCATAAATCGAAAGGCTTGGAATACGATCTGGTTTACTTGCCGTTCGCTTGTCAGTATCGCGAAAGCAGCCAACCGTTTTATCATGATGAACAGTATCAGCCGGTGCTGGCGCTGGATAATGTCGATGAAGGGAAAGAACGTGCTGAAAAAGAGCGGCTGGCTGAAGATATCCGCTTGCTATATGTGGCGGTGACGCGCGCCGTGTATGGGTGTTTTATCGGCTGTGCGCCCCTTAAACAAGGTAATAGTCGGCAAAAAGACTCGGCTTTGCACTTAACGGCCCTCGGTTATTTGCTCCAGCATGGAGAAGCCGGTGATGCTAGCCTGCTGGCTGAGAGTTTGGCTGGATTAGCAAGCGCGAGCGATGCGGTGACGGTGGTCGCCCCGCCTGAGCCGGATGATAGCCGTTATGCCCCTCAAACGGGCGCGCACGAGGCGCTAAGCGCGCGTCACTTCGACGGCAAGATTGACCGTCAGTGGCGCTTAACCAGTTACTCAGGGCTGTTAAAACAAAGCCATCACATCAGCGCTTTACCAACATTGGCTAGTTATGACTTGGACGCGGACGATGATCTCGCTGACGAGGAGACGGCGGATGTGGCGGTGGATCCTTGGTCGGTTTTTGCATTTCCCAAAGGCGCGCGAGCCGGTACCTTTTTACACACCTTATTTGAAGAAGTGGACTTTACCGCCGACCTGATGAGTGAAGAAGTCGCTGAGCTTATTACCCATCATCTTAGCTTGGAAAACTATGACCCACAGTGGTGCCCGATATTGCAGCAGTGGATGACACAGGTATTGAAACACCCGCTCAATGAGCACGGGTTGATGCTCAACCAAATTGACAACGCCAGTCGATTAACGGAGATGGAGTTCGTGATGCCTTTGGCTGCACTAGACTGCCAGCGACTGAACCGACTCGCCGCGCGATACGATGCGCTATCAGCGCGTGCTGGCCAGCTCACCTTTGACACGGCGCGCGGGATGCTAAAAGGCTTTATCGACTTAACCTTCCGCGCCGATGGCAAGTATTACGTGCTGGATTGGAAGTCGAACCATTTGGGGGATAGCGTGGCCGATTACCATCCTGAGGCGCTCAAAGAGGCGATGATCGCACACCGATACGACTTTCAGTACCAGATCTATACCTTGGCGTTGCACCGCTTTTTGCGCCAGCGGATCCCAGATTATGACTACGACACTCATGTGGGGGGCGTGTTTTATTTCTTTTTACGGGGCACCAGCGATAGCGGCGAGACCGGCGTATTCGCGCACCGTCCCGATAAGGCGCTGATTGACGCCTTGGACAACCTCTTTGCTGGAGAGTCGGTATGAAGCAAGCATTAATGGCGCTTTACCAGCGTGGGGAATTGCGAGCGATTGATGTGCAATTTGCTTGTTTGATGGGGGAAGAAGAAACCCAATTAGATAAAGCGGCTATCACAGTATGGGCGGCACTGTTGAGTCGCGAAGTGGGGAAAGGCCATGTCTGCCTTGACTTGCACCAGTGGCAGCCACCCAGCGATGTCGCGTGGCAGCCCTTGCTGGAACATATTGATAGCCAAGCGCCAAGCGAGCAATTGGCGCAGGCCTCAGTCGTGTCCGATGGGATGCAGTCAACGCCCTTGGTGCTTGCCGGACACCGACTGTATTTGCATCGCTACTGGCATGCCGAGCAGCAAGTGGCAGAGCACATTCGCCAGCGCCTCACGGCGCTATCGGTACCGGATGAGGCCAGACAAACCCTAGATAGCTTATTTGCCGCCTCACAGGCGGAGATTGATTGGCAAAAAGTGGCGGCAGCCACCGCGTTGACCCAGCCGTTTGCGGTGATTTCGGGAGGACCGGGCACGGGTAAAACCACCACTGTTGCCCGTTTGTTGGCGGCGCTGGTGGCGTCGCACCACGCTGAACGCGTAACGTCTGCAGCGCTCACTATCAAACTGGTCGCTCCGACCGGTAAAGCCGCTAACCGATTGACTGAATCACTAGGGCGGGCGATTGCCGCCTTGCCTGTTGATCATGACGTAAAAGCGGCGCTGCCGACCCAAGCCAGTACCATTCACCGATTATTAGGGGCGATTCCGCAGCGGGTGGCGTTTCGCCATCATAAAAATAACCCCGTGCATGCGGATGTGTTGATTGTCGATGAAGCCTCGATGGTGGACTTGCCCTTGATGGCACAGCTGTTCGATGCCTTGGCGCCCTCAACACGCATTATTTTGTTGGGGGATAAAGATCAGCTTGCCTCTGTGGAAGCGGGGGCGGTGCTAGGGGATATTTGTCAGTACGCCGAGGCGGGCTATCCAGCGGCGCAGGCGGCGCGTTTAAGCCATTTAACAGGCTTTGACGTACCCGAAAACCCGCACGCGCCAGCGATTGCCAGTGCCCTGTGTCTGCTGCGCAAAAGTTATCGTTTTGATGCCCAATCCGGCATTGGCCAGCTCGCCTTTGCGGTGAACCGAGGAGAGATGGCCGAGGTGGGGGCGGTGTTAAAACGCGGCTATGGCGATATTACCCACCATGTGCTGAGTGATGACAGCTATCAGACCCTGATGCAACAAGCGGTGGCAGGATATCGCGATTACTTAACGACACTCGATAATGCGAGGCTCGAAACCCCGTCATCAATGGTGGATGTGCTGAGTGCCTTTAGCCAATTTCGATTGTTATGCGCATTGACTGAAGGTCCGTTTGGCGTCGCTGGGCTCAACCAAGCCATTGAGCAGCACTTGGCGTCGGCAGGACTGATCGCCAAAGAGCGTGACACCTGGTATCACGGCCGACCAATCATGATTTTGCAAAACGATCATGCTCTGGGGTTGTATAACGGTGATATTGGGATTGCGGTGCAGCATGAAGGGATCACGCGTGTGGCGTTTGAAACCCACGATGGCGAGGTGCGCTATTTGCTTGCCAGCCGTCTGCCTGCCCATCAAACCGCGTTTGCGATGACGGTGCATAAATCACAGGGCTCGGAGTTTGCGCACACAGTGCTGGTGTGTCCGCCCACCATTTCACCAGTGGTAACCCGCGAGCTGATTTACACCGGCATCACGCGGGCGAAGCGCCAGCTTGATCTTTACGCGTCTTGGCCGGTGCTGCGCCACGGTGTGGGCGCACGCACCGCCCGTTATAGTGGCTTGCCGGATGCCTTGTTGGCCTCTTGAGCGTGGCGAAACCCGCTAAAGCGCTAAAGTCAGCACCTTAGAGCGACGCTGATAGTTGTACAGCTCTTGGCGAGTGTTGGGGAGTGCCGACACATCAGAGAGCAAAAAGCCTTGTTCCAAAAACCAATGCAGACTGTGGGTGGTGAGCACAAAAATGGTTTCGAGCCCTTTGGCTTTGGCGCGTTGTTTGAGGTGATTGAGCAGCATGACGCCGCGGTCGCCATCACGATAATCCGGATGAATGGCGACGCACGCCATCTCGCCGGTGCGCGCTTCACTAAATGGGTAGAGGGCAGCGCAGCCTATCACTAATCCATCCCGTTCGATGATGGTAAAGCGGGGGATTTCTTGCTCCAATTGTTCTCGCGAGCGGCGCACTAGGATCCCTTGTTGCTCCAACGGGCGGATCAAATCCAAGATCCCACCGATATCGTCAATCTGGGCTTGGCGCACTTTTTCGGCACGCTCCATCACGATCTGGGTGCCGATCCCTTCAATCGAGAACAGCTCTTGGATCAAGGCGCCGTCTTTTTTATAGCTGATCAAATGACTGCGGGTGACTCCCGCGCGACACGCGGCAATCGCGCCTCGTAAAAAGCGACTGGTGCCAGAGCCAGTATCGCCAGCGGCTTCTCTCGCTTCTAAAAGCGGTTGGGCTTGGGTGGGCAGTAACTCAGAAATCACCTCATTGTCTTGGTTTAAGACCCCTTGCTCGGAGCAAAAGCCAATCAACTTATCTGCGCGTAATCGAATCGCGACTTGAGTCGCCACTTCTTCGGAGGTGAGGTTAAAGCATTCCCCCGTCACTGAGCTGGCTACCGGCCCCATCAGCACAATCGCGTTTTGATCGAGCTGGCGCTGAATGCCGTCAATGTCGATGCGGCGAATTTTGCCACTATGGCAGTAATCAATGCCCTCGTCGACGCCCAACGGTTGAGCAATAACAAAATTGCCACTGATCACATTAATTTGAGCGCCCGCCATGGGCGTATTGTTGAGCCCCATGGATAAACGCGCCGTAATGTCGAGCTGCACTTGGCCGGCGGCTTGTTTGACCACTTCAAGCGCGTGGCTGTCGGTGATGCGTATTCCTTTGTGATACGGTGTTTCCAGTCCGTACTGATTTAAGGTGCGATTGATTTGCGGGCGGGCGCCAAACACCAATACCAGCTTCATGCCTAGGCTATTGAGTAGCGCGATATCATTGACGATATTTTGAAAGTTCTCATCCGCCATGGCCTCGCCGCCAAGCATGATCACCGCGGTTTTATCTCGGTGAGCATTGACATACGGCGCCGATTGGCGAAATCCTTTAACCAGGGCGGTACTTCTTATTTTCACGCGCTCATCCGTTTAATTATTCACTAATATTGCCTTTTTATTCTTTTTGTTCGGTGCGTGTCAACCCCCAAGCAAGTAGATAATTGCAGAGGAGAGGCAAGGATGTACTCTGCATCGTGATGTTTTTTGCACTACGTTTATCATTATTCGCGCAATGTTTGGGAACTATCTCTCAAGATTCGCAAGTGGTTTATCAATGTGGGTCAGTTAGTTCGTTAAAATCACAATAAAACCAATAAGTGAGGTTGTAGCGTGCGGTTAACCAAACAATTTATCATGCTGGTGATTGTTCTCGTACTGGGCTGGGTGAGTTTTACCGTGGCCACCCGCCCAGAGCTGTTTGCGCCACATATGACAGACAAACAGCTTTATGGCGAATGGGTAGAACAAGATGTGGCCCCTTATGCAGCCGACCGATTTGAAATACGTCCTGATGGTGTCTACACCAATGGGAGTCGCGCCACCACTGAGTACCAGTTTGATGGCGATCAGCTTAAATACACGATAGGAACGGAAACCTACCTGTATCGGGTTGAAGACGCAAAGACGCTCGAGCGTATTGAACCTGCTCACTACACATCTTTTTTTGCTAAAGATAAACGCTCATAAGAGGAAGTGTTATCCCCAATGCGACCTGGATCAGTAGTGCTGTGATTCCAACGTGGTGAGCAGCTCGTTGACCGAGCACTGTTTCGTCGCCACCTTTCGCAAGAGATCGGCGGTTTGCGCATCACCACCTAGACAACGCTGAATACTGGCATTAATCACCTGGCGTGTGCAGCCTTCGCTGGCCATCATCCGGATCCATTGGTACTCCACTGCATCACTATCAAGTAGCGTTGAACGCCCAACTTTTAAATCCATCGCTGCTTTACTCCTTTATGTTGCACTTTCTATGCAGTTTTGTTGCAAGGACAGTACATAATAATTATATGACACTTTGATGAATGTCGCCTTGGTAAAGGAAGTAAGCTGAATAGGGTCACAATAAATCTGTATTGGTTTGCAGACAGTTACAAACTTAACGTTGAGAACTGATTGCGAAGCGGGGCGGTTTTTGCGAGCCTTAGCGCTATTAACTCACTGATTGGAATATGGTGTGAAAAAAGCGTTAGTCGTGATGGCGTGTGTGGCGGCACTCGCAGGGTGTATGCGTCCCACTGACCGGGGCCAACAATATGTGGATGGGCGATTTGAATCGATACTCACCCCGGTACCACAAGTGGTTTCTGAAAGCCCGCGAGACTTTAGTTTATTCAATGAGCAATTAGCGGAGGTGACTGCCAACTCACCCTCGTTAGTGGCTGAGCATCAAGCGGTTTATCAGCGTTTGCGAGCCTGGTTGGACGCGGGAGGCGAGATTGAGGCACTTGCGGATTATGGCTTAGGGGTGAACCAAATGGCAGGGGGAGATGATTTTGGTAACGTGATGTTTACCGGTTATTTTTCTCCTGTGATAGAGATGCGTCACCAACCGGATGCCCTGTTCCGCTATCCTGTCTACGCCAAGCCCCCTTGTGGTGATGACTGTCCAGACCGTGCTGCTATCTATGCTGGGGCGTTGGATGGGCAGGGCTTAGAGCTGGGCTACAGCGCCTCCCTTATCGATAGTTTTATTATGGAAGTACAAGGCAGCGGCTTTGTGCATTTTGGCGATAACGACCAACTGGAGTATTTTGCCTACGGTGGCAAGAATGGTCACCCTTATGTCAGCATTGGAAAAGTACTGATCGAGAGGGGGGAAGTGCCGCGCGAAGAAATGTCGCTGAAAGCGATCCAAGAGTGGGTGGCTGCCCACAGTAAAGATGAAGTGCGTGAATTACTCGAGCAAAATCCCTCTTATGTTTTCTTTACCCCTAAGGCAGCTGATCCTGTCAGTGGTACGGCAGGTATTCCATTGAAAGCCGGGGCGTCAGTGGCGGCGGATAGACGTTATTTACCCATGGGCTCTGTGTTACTGGCTGAAGTGCCTCAGTTGGATGAGCAAGGCAAATGGACGGGCGAGCATGTATTAAAGCTTCTGATGGCATTAGATACCGGTGGCGCGGTGAAAGAGAATCATCTGGACTTGTATCATGGTATGGGCCGTAAAGCAGGCGAGCAAGCCGGGCATTACAAGCACTTTGGTCGGGTTTGGAAACTGGACGCCTTAGCGCCACAAATGGTGAGCCAGCCATAATAACGGGTTAGGTGAGGCCCTTAGAAAATAAAAAAGCGAGCGTCTAACGCTCGCTTTTTGGTAAGCGGGGTTTGATTATTCAATCAACCCGGCTTCACGGTAGTAACGCGCTGCACCTGGGTGAAGGGGAGCAGACAGGCCGTCTTTTACCATCTCTTCTTTCTTCAGGTTAGCGAATGCAGGGTGGAGACGGCGGAAGTCGTCAAAGTTTTCAAATACCGCTTTAACCACGTTGTAGATAACGTCTTCTGGAACTTGTGTGGAAGAAACGAATGTCGCACCCACACCAAAGGTGGTGACGTCGTTGTCGTTACCGCGGTACATACCGCCAGGGATAGTGGCTTGGCGATAATAGTCACGATCTTCAATCAGCTGTTTAGCTGCATCGTTCGCGACTTCAACCAATACGCTGTCACATGCGGTAGTCGCTTCCTGGATAGCACCACTTGGGTGACCCACGGTGTACACCATGGCATCAATTTTGTTATCACACAGCGCTTTGGATTGCTCGGCCGCTTTTAGCTCAGAAATTTGGCCGAACTTGTCCATATCCCAGCCCATTTGATCCATCAATACTTCGATGGTGCCACGTTGGCCCGAGCCAGGGTTACCAATGTTAACGCGCTTGCCTTCCAGATCATCAAAGGTTTTTACGCCCGCATCGGCACGTGCTACCACGGTAAACGGTTCTGGATGAATAGAGAAAACGGCGCGAAGCTCTTTGAATTCGCCCTGATCTTTAAATTTACTGGTGCCTTTGTAAGCATGGTACTGCCAGTCAGATTGGGCGATACCCATATCGAGCTCGCCAGCACGAATGGTGTTGATGTTGTAGATTGAACCGCCTGTACTCTCTACCGAGCAGCGGATGCCGTGGTCATCTTTGCTCTTATTGACGAGACGACAAATAGCGCCACCTGTTGGGTAATAAACACCAGTCACACCGCCAGTACCAATGGTCACAAACTGGTTCGCTTGCGCGCTTGCCGCGGTTCCTAGTGCGGCAGAAAAGCCGAGCGCAATCAGGGTAGGTTTCATCGCTTTCATGCTTAAGATTCCTTTTTAAGTTAGAGGTTGCTATCCGGGCGCACCCTCGAAGTTGTATAACACTCAATGACAATATGACAAAAAAGTGTCACCGCGCTATTTTTTCAATCTTTTAACAATATTTGCAAGCAATTGTATTGGGTTAAAACGATTGGGTCATGGTTTGCCTTAGTGCTTGTACAGGTTTAGTACAATATCCCAGCTTTTCCAGTGTGTTGCGTAAATCTGTGATCTGAGCTGCGTTATCTATGGCCTGGCGTTGATCAACGCGTTGGGTGTTGTTTTCAAAGCCGATTCGTATGTCTCCTCCTAGGAGCGCGGCGGTCGTTAGACAGCGGATCTCATGGTGGCCAAATGCACAGGCTGACCATTGCAGGTTGTCATGGTCGGGGAGCGCTTGCCACATGGCGATGATGTCTTCTGGGTGGCCAAATGGGGGGCTTTGATCCCGGCCTGCGACGAACAATAAATGGTGCCCCTTTGGCGGGATAATGCCGGAGTGACGTAGCTGACGATAGCGCGCCACATCTTGGGGGTGATAGAGAATAAACTGCGTGTAAACAGCATGGTGATGTAGCCACGCAAAAAATGTTCTGGCCTCGGCCGTTTCGGAGGGACCAGGTACCAGCTCTCTTAGCGCAATGGAGACGGCCTCAGGCTTTACGGCTTTCACTAACGCGATTTGCTCTGAGGGGCGATAGCGACCCACGGCTTCGGTCGTGAGTTGGATGACCATGCGATCACCGACCGCATCTTGGACTTGCTGATAAAGCCGATGATTGAGAATGGGATCCAAACTATGCGCGCCAGACTCATCTCGTGCATGAATGTGCGCCATGGCGGCACCGGCGTCAGCGCATGCTTGCAGGCAGTTAATCAGTGATGGCGTATCAATGGGGACGGCATGATGCTGGGAAGGCTGCAGTCGCGCGCCATTGGGGGCAACCATGATGGTGCGTGTATCGGTCATCTTTTCTCCTTAAGCCTGGGTTGAGAGCAAGACAGACTTGCTTAGTGTGGCAAACAGGTGTCTAAGGTTATCCTTAGTTTTTCGGCTATCTCATCAATATGTGGCTGTTTAATGATGTAAGGAGGCGCCAATAAAATATGGTGTCCTTGTTTGCCATCAATGGTGCCGCCCATGGGATAGCACATCAGGCCGTTTTCCAGCGCGGTTTGTTTGATTTGTTTCGCTAGCGGCAATGTAGACGAAAAAGGCTGCTTTGACGCTTTATCTGCCACCAACTCAAGCGCGAGAAAGAGTCCTCGGCCACGAATGTCGCCGACAAAAGGATGGGAATGAAAATGATGAGTGAGGGTGGCTTTTAACGCCTCTCCCTGCTGGCCGGCGGCGTCTATTAGACTATCTTGCTGGATTGCTTTTAATGTGGCGAGCCCTGCAGCACAGGCAGTAGGGTGTGCCATAAAGGTGTGGCCATGTTGGAAAAAGCCCGAGCCGTTAGCGATCGCGTTGTAGATAGGGTCAGCCACAAGCGTCGCGCCAATAGGCTGATAACCGGCGGCTAGCCCTTTGGCGATAGCCACTATATCTGGAACGATATGTTCATGCTCAAAGGCGAAAAAGCGCCCAGTGCGTCCCGTACCGCACATTACTTCATCGAGGATCAGCAAAATATTGTATTGGTCGCAGATCTCACGAATACGCGTAAAGTAGCCTGCTTCCGCCGTCAATGCGCCAGCTGTCGCGCCAACGACAGGCTCAGCCACAAACCCGATGACATTCTCCGGACCTTTTTCTAACAGCATGGCTTCAAGCTCGTTGGCCACCCGCTGACCATATTCGTAAGCGGTCTCATCGGGACGCTGATCGCGATAGGCGTAACAGGGAGCAATCAGACTGGTATCCATTAATAAAGGTGCAAAGGGCGCGCGACGCCATGCGTTACCTCCCACGGACAGCGCGCCAAGTGTGTTGCCGTGGTAGCTTTGGCGTCGGGCAATAAAGTGTTGGCGCTGCGGCTGGCCAACTTCCACCCAATATTGACGTGCCAGTTTTAATGCCGCTTCCATCGCCTCTGATCCGCCACTGACCAAGTAGGCATGATTGATCGTCGCCGGTGCTAAGTCAGTGAGTATGTCGGCCAGTGCTTCACTGGTCTCGGAGGTAAAAAAGCCAGTATGCGCATAGGGAATAGCCTCGAGTTGGGCGCGAATCGCATCCAATACCGCAGGATGATGATGACCAAGGCAAGATACCGCGGCACCGCCACATGCATCTAGGTAGCGCTTTCCCTGCGTGTCAGTCAGATACATGCCGTGACCGCTCGCGATAGTAGGAAGCTCGTGATGACAGTGGCGATGAAATACGTGGCTCATACGATTGCCTCATAGTGACGTTTGCACATGAGTATGAACCGATTGTATTTTGCGCGACAAAGGATATATTTTCACCAGGCATGAAAAAAAGGAATGGGAATGGAAGCGCGTTTGCCATCGATGCGAGTGTTACAAGCGTTTGTAGTGGTCGCCCAGCAAGGCAGCTTTTCGGAAGCGGCTAAGGTATTGCATGTCAGTCAAAGTACTATCAGTAAACAAATCCAACAGCTAGAGCAGTGGATTGGACAACCCTTGTTTGCGCGGACTGCGTATGGGGTGGTGCTCAATGCCATTGGAGAGAATTATCTTCAATCAGTCTCCTCAGGGATCCATGAAATTGCCAACGCGACGGCTTACGCACGTCAACAGAGTGTCCAGCAAGAGTCGGTCAGCTTGCTGGTGCCGCCATCTTTTGCCAGTCTGTGGTTAATCCCGCAACTACAAGACTTTAAAGCTCGTTATCCGTCGGTATCGGTGACGGTCAGCGCGAGTGATTCTATTCCGCAGGGGAAAGAAAAAGAGGTTGATATCCTCATCCGTTGCCAGCCACATCAACAAGCAGGCTCCCAGTCAATCTGTCTGGCTAATGAACACCTATCTTTATTAGCCGCTGCCGCTATTGTCCCTCAGCCTATTGAGCGTGCGGCGCTACTTGCTACGGTGCCGGTGCTTTCTCACCTGACCAGGCCGACACTGTGGGAACATTTTTGGCAGCAATTTGGCTTAACGGATAGCAACCCGCAGTATGGCGCGGGGTTTGAGCACTTTTTTATGGCATTGGAGGGGGTGCAGCAAGGCATGGGGATGGCATTAATTCCTACCTTTATGGCGACAACCAGTCTGCGACAAGGAAAAGTCGTGAATCCTTTGGGGCTAGGTATTGATAGCGGCTATGGTTATTACCTCTACAGTGCAAGCTACAAGCAGCGCGCCGCAGGCGTTAGCCAAGTTGTGCATTGGCTTTGTGACCGCTTTGCGCGGGATCCCGCTAGACAATTATCGAGCAAGTCGGTATAACGCCCCTCGGTTTGATGAACAAAGAGACGGGTATGACACGCCAGTTATCAGATGCCTATTGGCAACGTTTTGGAGGCACCGCAAGGCTCTACGGCCAGCGTGCGCTCGAAGTATTTAGTCAAAGCCACATCTGTGTGATTGGCATTGGTGGTGTTGGCTCGTGGGCGGCAGAATCGTTAGCGCGAACCGGTGTGGGGGCAATGACATTAATTGATATGGATGATGTGTGTGTCACCAACACCAATCGTCAAATTCATGCTTTGAAAGAGACTATCGGCCAAAGCAAAAGCGAGGTGATGGCTGAGCGTGTCGCGGCGATCAATCCAGAATGCCAAGTGACTGTGATTGATGACTTTATCTCGCCGGATAATATTGCTGAGTACATCGACAAGCGCTTTGATTATGTGCTTGATGCTATTGATAGCATCAAGCCCAAAACGGCTCTATTGGCTCACTGCAAGCGGCACAAAATCAAAGTCATTACCGTGGGTGGTGCGGGTGGACAGATCGACCCCACTCAGATCCAAGTGGCGGATTTGACTAAAACGATTCAAGACCCGCTCGCGGCGAAGCTGCGTAACAACCTTCGTCGTTTTCATGGCTTCACGAAAACCCAGGGACGTAAGTTTGGCATTGATTGCGTGTATTCTACCGAGCAGCTCAAATACCCTCAGCCTGATGGCAGTGTGTGTGAAAGCAAAGTGTCAGCCGAGGGACCCAAACGCATGGACTGTGCCAGTGGTTTTGGGGCGGCAACCATGGTGACCGCGAGTTTTGGTTTTGTCGCTGTCTCGCGCATTTTACAAAAGCTAATCGCTGCTGATCAGCGTCGCGATCAGGCTAGCTGAGTCTGCTTTACTCTGGGGGAAGGGCGCGTAAGCCAAATTCGCCCATACGAAACGCACTCCATGCTCTTTGGTAATCGCCACTGCTTTTGAGTTGATGAATACCACGGTTTAAGCGTTCTACCCAGCGTGTGCTCTCAGGATGCTGGCGACTCAGTAGAACATGAAGGGGGGTGACACGCAGAGGGGTAGGGTGAAAAGTAATGTGCTGACGCGTGTCATCAGGCATCACAGTGCGTAGGATATCCATCACTACATATTGGTTACCAATAATCACATCGGTTTCGCCAGTGAGTAAGCTGCGCAGCTTCTCGACTTCGTTAGGATAGCGGCGTATCACCACGTCGCCACCTTGCTGATTAAAGTTTGCCAGCATGGCATCTTCTATATAGCTCTCGCTGATCCCGACGCGTAAGCCGTTTAGGCTGGCTAACGACTGCCAATCAAAGTGTCGGTTTTTGAGATGAAAAAACACCACGGTTTCGGTATAAATGGGAGCAGAGTAAACAAAGTCATTTTCACGTTTTGGGGTGTAGCCCCAGCCAACGGTCCCATGAACCGCGCCTTCTTGCGCCTTCATTTTTGCTTGCTGCCAAAGTGTAAACGCGATCTCTATCTCTAGTCCTTGTCGCTTCCCTGCTTCTTTAACGATATAGGCAATCACCCCTTGATGCGCTAAGCGATCTGAGAGGAAAGGGGGGTAATCGCCTGCCAACAATTTTAGCTGAACCTGTGCGGCGGCGATGGAAGGTAAATAAAGGAGCAGGGTCACGAGCAGTATTCGCCGCATAACACCTCCAAGATATAAAACGTCGTTACGGCCAAGGCCTAATGATTGTAGTGGGCGTGGCGAAAATGACTCCAGATCATTTGATACCGCCCATCCGCTTTGAGTCGCCGTAATGCTTTGTTAAAGCGCTCTGCCTGATCATAGCTTTGCTTTGTTTGTCGGCTAAATAAAACGTACAGCGGGGTAATTCTTATTGGTCGCGGATGATGGGCAACGTTTTGTTTTTGGCTGGGGGCCACCTCTTGTGCGATCACCCTTTTGAGTACGTCTATGTTGCCTAACGCCAAGTCGATTTGCTGAGCGAGTAGCGCATCGATTTTTGATTTTTCATCAAGGAATTCTTGGATTTTAACGTCGACGCCTGACTTTTGCAGTTCAGTCAGTGTCTTAACGTCAATAAAGCCTTTGGTCACCCCGATGGCAAAGCCATCAAGATCTTGTGGGGACTGCCAATCAAACTCGCGTTCGGTAAGGTAGAAAAAGCCAACGCTTTCGGTATAAATTGGGTCCGAGTAGATGAAGTTATTCGCACGTTCTTGTGTGTAGGCCCAGCCTATGGTGCCGTCCCATTCGCCGGTTTGAGCGAGATTCATCGACTGATGCCATGGGAAATAACCCAGTGATACCGCGATGTCTGCCTCTTGCGCCGCCTGCATCACGATTTCAGTGATCGGGCCTCCATCAGGCACAGTCTGAGTAATAAAGGGGGCATATTCACCCGATGTCAGGCGCAGTGTTTGAGCCTGTACGCTCATCGAAATGAAAAGAAGAGTGGTTAATAGACAGTACCATGCCCATCTCATATTGACGCTACACCGTTTTGCTTCCATGGCTTTGAGTGTAGTTCAATCATATAAAAAAAGGTGCACCTCAGCGTTTACCACCGAGTGTGCACCACTATTCTCAATATTGAGACGCAGGCTGTGACGTTTGATCAGGCCTGTTCTTCTTCAGGGGTTGGCGTTGCCTGAGCTTGCTGAGCCTCCGCTTCAATAGGCAGGACGTGGCGAACATATTCGCCGGGCGCCGTATCAAGCACAGGATAGGTCTCAGAGCCTATTGAGTATGGCTCCACTTGTTCTTCTGGACTGTAGCTACGTAACCATTTTTCCCAGTGGGTCCACCAAGAGCCAGTGTGATGTGACGCATTATCGAGCCACTCATCGGCACTATCAGGCAAGCTATCGTTGGTCCAAAAACCGTATTTTTTCTTCACGGGGTGGTTCACGATACCGGCAATATGCCCTGACTCGCCCAGTACAAAGGTTTTATTCCCGCCAACATTCAGTGCACCACGATAGGTGCCTTGCCAAAGCGCGATGTGATCTTCTTTGGTTGAAATGAAATAGCTGGGCACTTTGATCTTATTGAGATCAATCCAGACACCTCCAACTTTCACCCCCTTGTCCTGCACCAGTTTGTTTTCAAGGTACAAATCGCGCAGGATAAAGTTATGTGTCTTCGCGGCGACATTGGTGCTGTCACTGTTCCAATACAGCAAATCAAAGTCGACAGGACTGTTACCTTTGAGGTAATTCTCAATATAGTAGTTCCAGTACAAGCTGTTTTCACGAAGTAGGCTGAAGGTGACGCTGAGTGAACGGCCATCCATATAACCACGCGCCGTGTTTTGCGCTTCAATGGCTCGAATCAAGCTGTCATTGATATAGGCACCAATTTCCCCCGGCTGCGAGAAGTCGAGTAAGGTGGTGAAGAAACTCGCCGATTTAATCCGTGCTTTCATGCGCTTCGCGGCATAGTAGGCGATAGTACAAGCCAGAACGGTACCACCGATACAGTAACCCACACCGTTAATCTGTGATTGGCCGGTAATGTCTTCGATGGCACTGACCGCCTTGACGGTGCCTTGGGTCACGTAGTCTTCGAAACCAATTTCGGCTTGTTCGGCAGAGGGGTTACGCCAGGACATCAAGAATACCGTATGCCCTTGTTCAACCAACCAACGAACCAGTGAGTTTTTCTCGCGTAAGTCGAGAATATAGTATTTGTTGATGAACGGAGGCACGACCAAGATGGGGGTGGTATGCACTTTTTCCGTCATCGGACGATACTGAATGAGTTCGAATAACTCATTTTTATACACCACGTCGCCAGGTGTGTTGGCGACATCATCACCCACGCGAAACGCGTTATTATTGGTCATGCGCACTTTAAGAATATCCGCACTAGACTCCATATCCTGCTTAAGCTGTTCCATGCCGCGCAGTAGATTTTCGCCCTGAGACTCCAATGTCATTTTAAGCAGTTCAGGGTTAGTCGCAATATAATTACTCGGGGCCATGGCGTTAATCGCTTGGCGTGAGAAAAATGAGAGACGTTCACGGGTTTTATCATCAAGGCCTTCAATGGCATCGATGGTTTCCATATAGGTACGCCCAAACAGCAGATAGGACTGTTTGATAAAGTTGTAAAGGACATCTTCCTGCCAAGCCTTATCCTTAAAACGTTTATCGTCGCTGCCTTCGCTCACTACCTCTCCCGTGTTATCACGCGCGAGCATGGCGTTCTGCCAGATTTGCATCTGTTGTTCCCACCACTGCATTTGCACTTGTAGAAGTGCAGCGGGTTGTTGAGCCGCGCCTTCCAGCAACTGAGCAGTGTCTTGCAGGCTGACTTCCTGCATGGCTTGATTGAACGGTGTATTTACGGCTGCCTTGCCCTGCTCAAGATCCTGCCACCATTGCTGGTTTTGTTCTTGCAGCCTGGCAAGGTAGTCCGAAAAGAAGTGATGAAACATAGTCTTGCCCTCTTGATCGGATAAGCACTACAAAGGCCTGCCGTCAATGACAGCAGGCACTAGTGCAAAAACCCTGCCTTTAAGCTGGGGTGCCGGCTTTCATATTCTCAGCCGTGAGTTTGTCGATATCTTCTTTAAACTCTTTGGCGATGTTTTGCAGCTTGGCGCTGTCATCCATCATTTGCTGAGACAGCTTGGTCAAAGCGGCCAGCTGTTGGCTGCTGAATGACGTCATACTTGAGACATCTTTCACTTCGCTGGCTGCTTTCATTTGCTCTAGACCGAGCTCGCTATAGGTGCGCATAGCATTCATTTGTAGCTCAGTCAGCGTCTCAACATTTTTGGCTACCAACTTGTTGAAATTAACATAGGGAGCCAGGGCTTTTTCAGATTGCTCAGAAAACGCTTTAAACATATCTGTGTACATGGTGTATCTCCTGATAGTGTTGTGTATGGGTTTCTAACCCAAGGTCGCAAGTGTCCGTTTATGCTTGTGTACGCTTAACAATTAAAGCTGTACCCATGCCGCCGCCAATACACAAAGAAGCCACCCCGTGGGTTTCGCCTCTTCGCGCGAGCTCGTGTAGCAAGGTCACCACAATGCGGTTACCTGATGCCCCGAGCGGATGACCGAGTGCAATGGCACCGCCGTTGACATTGGCACGCGCCAATATCGCATCAGGTGTTGTTTTGTGGTGCTCCGCCAATTGGTGTATGACCCCCAGTGCTTGTGCTGCAAATGCTTCATTAAGCTCAAATAAATCAATGGTGTCGAGAGTCAGGTTGGCTTTCTCCAATGCCGTATTGACAGCCCCCACTGGGCCTAAGCCCATGATGCTCGGATCGACACCGTGCTGAGCGTAGGCGGCAACTTCTGCGAGTGGTGTCAGCCCGTGTTCTTTGACTGCGGACTCAGACGCGAGGATCACCGCACTCGCGCCATCATTGATACCCGAGGCGTTACCGGCCGTTACTGAGCCTTCTTTATCAAATGCTGGGCGCAACTTGCTGAGGCCCTCTAGCGTGGCGTCTGCTTTTGGGTACTCATCGGTATCAAAAGTAATGGTTTGCTTGCGCTGCTTAATCTCAATCGGGATGATTTCATCTTTAAACCGACCCGCTTCAATGGCTGAAACGGCTTTTTGTTGGCTGCTAAGCGCAAAGCTATCTTGTTGCTCACGGGTAATCCCGACTTCTTTGGCAACGTTTTCGGCGGTGACTCCCATGTGATATTGGTTGTACACATCGGTAAGCCCGTCATTAATGAGCAAGTCTTTCATGGCGAAGTTGCCCATTTTTTGCCCAGTGCGGAGGTTACCCGCTGCCGCAAATGGGATTTGTGACATGTTTTCAACCCCAGCCGCGACGACAACCTGTGCATCGCCGGCTCGGATATGGGTGACAGCATCCATGATACTTTTCATGCCGCTACCACAGACCATATTGATTGAATACGCAGGGACATGGGTCGGGATATCCGCGTAAATCGCAGCTTGACGGCCGATCCCCATCCCTTGTCCTGCGCTGACCACGTTACCCACGATGACTTCATCAATCGCGGTTGGGGCAAGTGATGTTTCACTTAGCGCGCCTTTAATGGCGTAAGCGGCCAGTTGCCCCGTTGGGACGTCTTTGAGCGTGCCTGAGAAGGCACCGATGGCGGTGCGTTTTGCCGCCACAATAAAAATACGTTCCATCAATCTATCCTTGATTTATTGCATGTAGAGGCCGCCGTTTACCGACAGCGTCTCACCCGTAATGTAAGCGCCTGCGTCGCTGGCAAGGTAAGCCACCGATGCCGCAATTTCTTCTGGCTTGGCCAAGCGCTTCATCGGGATCTGGTTGGTGATTGACTCCAACACATCGTCGCGCATGGCGGTAACCATTGGTGTCGCGGTATAGCCTGGCGCCACGACATTGACAGTGACACCGGCCCGCGCCCCTTCTGCCGCGAGTGACTTACTGAAGCCCATCATGCCGGCTTTGGCGGCGGCATAGTTGGCTTGGCCAAATTGGCCTTTTTGGCCATTGACGGATGAGATATTAATGATGCGTCCTCCTCCTTTTTCGCACATGGCGGCGAACAAGGGCTGAGTGACGTTAAAGAGGCTGTTGAGGTTGGTATTAATGACATCATGCCATTGTGAGGCATTCATTTTCTTGAACACACTGTCGCGGGTAATACCAGCATTGTTTACCAGTACATCCACCGTGCCTTCTTCCTCGAGTAGCTTAGCAATCCGTGAGGCGCATTGTTCGGTATCGGTGACATCAAGCTCAAACAAACGAACTTGGTCGTGGTTAAATTTCTTTTCGTCAAACCACTCTTGGGCGCACTCCGCTCCCCCTGTAAAGTGGGTCGCGATGACGCGGTATCCATCTTCCACCAATTTCTCGGTAATTGCTGATCCTATCCCGCCTTTCGCGCCGGTTACTAATGCCAGTTTTTTCATTTATGACTCCATTCACTACAACAAGCAAACTAAACGAGATGCCTGAAGCCGCATCTGGAACCACTTCAAACCAGAATTACAGTCATCTTTTTCTCACAGCAGCAATAGTTGTGCCAAAAATCAACTTATCATTCTGCCGATATTGTTAGGCAGCCTAACGGATTGGTGTGACCCTTTTATGACTGCCTGCTTCTAAGCTAACGAATCTAGACAAATACGCAAAGTATAAAAACCCCATGTTCCGCATTCGAGATCTTGGTCATACTAATGAGGAAACACTGCAATCAATTGTTAAAATAATGTTTGTTTTGTGTTTGTTTTTGTTGATTTTAAATCGAATTGCCCACTGCTTGACTAAGTCCATGAAATGGATTGCATTAATGGTCAGGTTGGTGGCTTTATGTTGAAAACTGCCTTTTTAAATGGACAGTGTGGTCAGAAAATGATCACTGTTTGTGCGTTGAGTGGAGAGCGGTGGCGACACGCCACCACGTGGATAAAGAACTAACGAGTGACCTGATGAATGTATTCAATGATAGCGTGCAAGCCATTGGTGCGTGACTCACTTAAATGGTGCGCCAGTCCCGCTTGCTGGAAAATGCGGTCTATATCGAGGGTATGAATGGCATTACCGTGTTGACCGTGAACACAGGCAAGCACGATCGCTAATAAGCCTTTAACAATTCTGGCGTTGGAGTCGGCGGCAAAGTAATGGGTGTCCCCCTCTGCCTGATGGAGAAACCAAACCGCGCTCTCACAGCCGTGTACTTGGCTTGCTGTTTGTTTTTGTGCATCAGTAAAGGTTGGTAGCCGTTTTCCCCACAAAATCAATTGTCGGTATTTATCTTCCCAGCTGGTGTGTTGCGCGAGCATCTCGGTGACCGTCGCTTGGTTAAGCTCGGTGCCAAAAGGGTGATGGGGTAACGCCATTGTCTATCCTGCCTTATGATTAAATGTCGAGTAGATCCAGGGTCTTATCTAATGCTGCAATAAACTGTGCGATATCCTGGTGTGTATTGTAGGCCGCTAGAGAGACCCTGATGGTGCCATCGACCCCAAGCGCCTTAATAAAAGGATGGGCACAATGATGGCCAGAGCGAACAGCAATACCTTGCTGGGCCAACAATTCAGCTACATCGGCATGATGCTCGTCACGCACGACAAAAGAGACCATAGAACTGGTCGCCTGTGGCGCGATCAAATGAATGCGCGGCCTCGTGCGTAAAGCTTCTATAAGTTGTTGGTAACAGCTTGCTATGTGTGCCTCCACTGCTTGGCTGTCTTGTTGTTGGAGCCAATGAATGGCAGCGGCAAAGCCAATTGCGCCGGCGGTGTTAGGCGTGCCTGCTTCAAAACGAGCGGGAACGGGGGCGAGAGTATGATGGTCAAACGACACGTCTGTGATCATCTTCCCACCCCCGTGGAAAGGCGAGAGCGCGCTCAGCGCTTCTGATTTTCCATACAAGACGCCAATTCCTGTGGGACCATAAAGTTTATGGCCAGAAAAAACATAATAGTCAGTGTCCAGTGTTTGCATACTGACAGGCTCATGGACGATACCTTGTGCGCCATCAATGATCACGGTGGCACCAACTTTGTGCGCCAGCTGGGTCATTTCCTCGATAGGATGGCGGGTGCCGGTGACATTGCTGACATGACTGATCGCAACAATGCGTGTCCGTACGGTTAAGCGTTGCTGATATACCTTCATATCTAAGTGCCCCGTGCGAGGGCAGCAGGGGATTTTTACCAATTGAGCGCCCGTGCGTTGTGCCATCAATTGCCAAGGGATCAGGTTGGCATGGTGCTCCATTTCGCTGACCAGGATCTCGTCTTGTGGGGTAAGCGAGTGGCTTAGGCCATAGGCGATCAGATTAATGGCTTCTGTCGCGCCCCGGGTCCAGACGATATTGTGTGGGTTGGCACCGATAAAATGTGCTACATCTCGTCGCGCTTGCTCAAACTGTTCGGTTGCGGAGAGGGACGCTTGGTGCTGGCCTCGATGGACGTTTGCAACCGGCATCATATAGCTGCGACTGATCGCATCAATCACTGACTGCGGCTTTTGGGCAGTAGCAGCACTGTCTAGATATACCCAGCCTGGCGTATCAAAAGCGGGAAACTGGGCGCGTAGGAAATGGGGATCAAAACCGTCGGTCATAGTTATCGTCCGAAATAAAATCCCGTCTATGATCGCTATCTCGTGGATGTAACTCAAGTCTGTTGTTGGTTCGCGCCTTATTACAGACAAAAAAAAGCACTGAGCGACGCTCAGTGCCAACAAATATGTAATGACAGACAATGTCAAAATACAGGAAGTTAAAAGTGGTAGATACGACTACCTGTCTAACCAGTGTTAGACAAATGCAAACACAACATCGCAACCACGGAAACAGTCTAAATAGAGAGACGTCACAAGTGGATGCGGGGAGCACTATAGGAGTTTGCTGGTATATCAGCAATCGACAATTTATAATGCCAACGATTAGAAAAATTAATGCATAGAGGTGTCAGCATATGGCGAGGCGTCTTCCCCCACTCAACGCGTTGCGTGTGTTTGAAGCAGCCGCACGACATTTGAGCTTTACGCGAGCGGCAGAAGAGCTGTTTGTGACTCAAGCGGCAGTCAGTCATCAAATCAAGGCATTAGAGGAGTTTCTTGGTTTGAAGCTTTTCCGCCGGCGTAACCGTTCGTTACTATTGACCGAAGAAGGACAAGGATACTTTCTTGATATAAAAGATATTTTCTCTGAGCTTTCCTATGCGACGGATAAAGTGCTGGAACGCAGTGCTAAAGGGGCGCTGACGATTAGTTTGCCGCCCAGTTTTGCGATTCAATGGCTAGTACCTCGATTAGCTGATTTTAATACAGCGCACCCTGATATTGATGTTCGGATAAAAGCGGTTGATTTGGAAGAAGGGTCTCTGACCGATGATGTCGATGTTGCCATTTACTATGGCCGGGGACACTGGACGGGATTGCGCTGCGATCTTTTGTATCAAGAATGCTTATTGCCTGTGTGTTCTCCACTGCTACTGGAGTCAGGGCAGCCTCTACAAACCCCAGATGATTTGGTTCATCATGTTTTATTGCATGACCGCTCGCGTAAAGAATGGAAAGCATTTGCGAAAGCCCATCAACTTAGTGAGGTGAATGTTGAGCATGGGCCGATTTTTAGTCACTCATCCATGGTGTTGCAGGCGGCGGCACATGGGCAAGGTGTCGCGCTAGGAAACAATGTGCTTTCTCAACCAGAGTTAGCATCTGGGCGCTTGGTTCAGCCTTTCGAGCAAGTACTAAAGAGCGATAATGGCTTCTACTTGGTCAGCCAGCAACGCGATGCGGATACCGGACGTATTACCGCATTCCGAGAATGGATGTTGGCGACGGCAGCGAAAGAACAAGAGAAAATGAATTTATGACAGGTTTAGAGGTTGACGGGCCGGAAACGGCAACAGACTGGGTGATTTTTGCCCATGGTGCGGGCGCTGGAAAGGATCACGAGTTCATGGCTGATATGGCCGCGCGGATAGGGAAACACTGCAAAGTGGTGCGATTTAACTTTCCCTATATGGAAAAGCGCGAGCAAGAGGGAAAAAAGCGCCCGCCCGATCGCGCTCCAAAATTACTTGCCCATTTTGAGTCTGTGATTGAGCACGTGGATGGTTTGCGCCCTGCTGGGAGCCGATTATGGTTAGCTGGTAAGTCGATGGGTGGGCGTATGGCGAGTCATTTGACTGGTCATGCCTCTGTCAGTGGGGGGATTTGTTTGGGCTTTCCATTCCATCCCCCAGGGAAGCCGGAAAAGTATAAAGGAGCGCATCTGGCGACCGTTGAGCGTCCACTGCTGATTATACAAGGTGCACGCGATACGTTCGGCCGTGAAGACGAAGTGATGCATTATCCGCTGTCTCCCTCGGTTCAAGTGATTGTTGTCCCGGATGGCGATCATAGCTTTAAGCCTCGTAAAGCCTCAGGGTATACAGAGTCAGGCAATCGCCAGTGGGCGGTGGATAGCCTACATCGGTTTATTGAACAACAAGGTCAGCAAGGATGAAATTACATCATTGGGTGTGTGTAGCGGCGATCGGCGCAGGGTTAGCCGTGGGGCTAGGCGCTTTTGCCGCGCATGGATTAAAAGCGGTGCTGTCAGATTATCAGTTAGCCATTTTTAAAACGGGCGTAGACTACCAAATGTGGCACAGTCTCGCCTTATTGGGGATTTGCGGTGTCGCCTCCCAGGTTTCTTCTCGCTGTTTTGCCATTGTAGCTTGGGCTTGGCTTATCGGTGTTGTGGCGTTTAGTGGTAGCTTATACCTCCTGGCGCTGACATCTTGGTATTGGCTTGGGCCCATTACCCCAATGGGAGGTGTGAGCTTTCTGATCGGCTGGGTGGGGCTAGCCATAGGAGCCTGGCGTTCTTATCAGCGCTGAGTCCGCTGACATGAATAAAAGCCTCGCGGGCATTTCTTTCTGGTCTGGATGGCAGATATAATGCGCAGCTTATTTTTACCGCCACACAGCGTGGTGATATGTTCGAGCCAGAGGGTGTTATGAATCAGGTTCTGCTTTATTGTCGTGCGGGGTTTGAGAAAGACTGTGCCGCAGAGATCCAACAAAAAACCACCGACATGGGGGTATATGGGTTCCCGCGCGTGGTCAATAACAGTGCGTATGTCCTGTTTGAGTGTTACCAAGAGGGCGATGCCGAGCGTGTTGTTCGTGATCTCCCGCTAGACTCACTGATTTTTGCCCGGCAAATGATCGCTATCACCGCGTCTCTTTCTGAGCTTGACCCTGACGATCGTATTTCACCGATTTTGGCAGTGGGCGAGCGTTTACCCAAAGGCGGCGACTTACGGGTGGAAACCCCAGATAATGATGAAGCGAAAGCCCTGTTGAAATTCTGTCGCAAGTTCACCGTGCCATTGCGTCAGGCGCTACGTAAGCAAGGCGTGATGCTGGCAAAGGATAACCCGAAAAAGCCGGTGATCCACGTGTGCTTTACCGCCCCAGGCACCTGTTTGATCGGCTATTCACTGACAACCAATAACTCCCCGCATTATATGGGGTTACCACGCATGAAGTTTCCGGCTGATGCGCCGAGTCGCTCCACCTTAAAATTGGAAGAGGCGTTTCATCACTTTATTCCCAAGCAAGAATGGGAGACGCGTTTAGCGCCCGGCATGTGGGCGGTCGATTTAGGTGCGTGTCCGGGAGGTTGGACCTATCAATTGGTCAAGCGCTCGATGTTTGTCCACGCGGTGGATAACGGGGCGATGGATGAAAAGCTCATGGATACAGGGCAAGTGTTTCATCACGCCGAAGATGGATTTAAATTTGAGCCTACGCGAAAAAATGTCACTTGGCTGGTGTGCGATATGATTGAAAAGCCTTCTCGTGTGGCCCAATTGATGGGTGAGTGGCTGATTGAAGGGTGGGCAAAAGAAGCAATATTTAATTTGAAATTGCCCATGAGCCGCCGCTATGAGCAGGTGACGGAGAACCTCGACACCTTAGGTGCATTTCTTGATGACTACAAGGTGGCGTATGAAATGCGCGCGAAGCATCTGTACCATGATCGCGAGGAAATCACGGTGCACTTACGGCGGGTAAAACGTCAGCGCTAGATGCAGCAGTGTGGGCCTATCTTAGCACCGCATACCGGCTTTATACTTATTCATCACCACTGAACTTCATCACCACTGAATACGGTTACGAGGGTTGGCCCTCAGCGGCAGGTTCAAAACGGATATCTTGTAGGTTAAAGCCTAGTGGGATATCCGTTTTTAGTTGCGCGACCTTTTTACAACGTTGAGCCAGCTCATAATGACCGTTGAGTTTTTTTTGCCACTTTGGTGCCAGATCCTCAGCAGCGAACACTGCATCGATAGTGGCATAGTCGCTCAGCAAGCTGGCGGCCGTTTTGGGACCGATCCCTGGCACGCCACTGATCTCACTACTGCTGATCCCTGCGAGCCCCCAAAAATCGCAAAGCTGCTCTGGACGAACGCCGAATTGTGATTGGACGAAGGCGAGATCTAACCAGCGCTGCTGAAAGTAATCGCGGATCCTGACTGTCGGTTGCAATAGCTGACAGTAGCCTTTGTCAGTCGATACGATTGTGACATCTTGCCGGCGCTCGGCCACTTTTAAAGCCAGGGTGGCAATCATGTCGTCAGCTTCATCGCCTTGAGAAAGCAACGAGTCGACGCCGTGCTGCCAAAATGCATCTTGAATCGCATCTAACCCTTGCTCGAGTACTGCAGGCATTGGTTTACGGTGTTGTTTGTATGCCGGCAAGATCTCTGCGCGCCAGCCACGATCATTACCCAGGTGATCAAAGACAGCAATAATATGGCTCGGCTGGCTATGATTGATGATTTTATTGAGGGTTTTGAGGCAGGCATTCACCGTGGTGTCGATGGCATCGCCTTCAGGCTGAGCCGCGTGGACACGGCGAATGAGGTTCATTGCATCGATAATGACAACATGGAGGTTAGACATAATAAAAACCAGTAATAACGCGCAGCATGAGCCGCGCATTATACCTGTGTTAGTGGCATAACGCAGTGTGCGAGATGCAGGTTATCGACAGCTCGCCGGCTCAGTGCGCGTTCGGGCTAGGAAACAATCTCATAGCACGGCACATAGGCGGTGCCTGGCAGCTTCATCCGTTGTTGGTCGACGAAGCTTTGTAACAGTTTGTCCATTTTTGCCATCAAATACTTGTCCCCATCAATTTTAAATGGGCCGTGTTGCTCGATATTGCGCATCCCCTCGTCTTTAACATTCCCTGCCACAATGCCCGAGAATGCCTGACGTAACGCTGAAGCGAGTAACTCTGGGCGCTGATTCATGTGCAAGTTGAGGTTAGCCATGTTTTCGTGTGTTGGCGCAAAGGGATGTTGGAAGTCCGGCTCGATTTTCAATGACCAATTGTACGAGTAGGCATCGCCGGTGGCTTTGCGATGCTCTTTGACGGCAGGCATGGCATTTTTCATTAATCGTGCGGCTTTGGCTGGATCGTCAATCACGATTTCATAATATTGGGTGGCTTCCTCGCCCAATACATCACGAATAAAGGCATCGATATCGCGAAAGTAATCTTCACTTTCTTTCGGGCCGGTTAACACGATAGGCAAAGGCTGTGAGCGGTTATCAGGGTGCATCATGATGCCAAGAATATACAGCAGCTCTTCCGCTGTCCCTGCGCCACCTGGGAAAATGACAATCCCATGCGCGATACGGACAAATGCCTCTAGGCGCTTTTCAATATCTGGCATGATCACCAGCTCGTTAACCATAGGGTTCGGCGGCTCAGCAGCGATAATAGAGGGCTCGGTTAAGCCAATAAAGCGGCTGTCATACGTGCGCTGCTTGGCATGGCCGATGGCTGCGCCTTTCATTGGCCCCTCCATCGCACCAGGGCCACACCCCGTACAAATATCTAGTTCACGCAGACCAAGCTCATGACCCACTTCACGCGTGTATTGATATTCGATGTCGTTGATTGAATGCCCCCCCCAGCAAACCACTAAATTAGGATCGACTCGCGGACGGAGCGTTTTCGCATTACGCAAGATACCGAATATTAAGTTAGTGATATGCGGTGAGCTATCGAGGTTGAGGGCAGGACTATGCTCGAGCTGCACATTGACGTGAATAATGTCGCGTAGTACCGAGAACATATGCTCTTGAATGCCGCGAATGATCTTACCGTCGACAAAGGCATGATCCGGTGGATTAACCAGCTCGAGTTTGATGCCCCGCTCTCGGCGCAACACGCGAATTTCAAAGTTGGCGTGTTTTTCAAGAAGTGCTTTGGAGCTGTCTGTATGGCTGCCTGAATTTAAAACGGCCAATGAGCAGTTGCGGTATAAGCGGTACAGATCACTGCTGGCGCTGGCTTTTAAACGATCGACCTCGATTTGAGAAAGCAGATCCATCGTTCCAATCGGACTAATGTGTGTGATCATAGCGACAACCTCTTACACGCCGACATCCTGTTTAACGCAAGCCAGGCTGCCGAGCGGTGCTATAAAAATCAGTGTGTTAATTAAAAATACACACGCTAGCCACAATTGACCAGTAAAAATTAACACCAGATGATTTGGTTGCGACCACTGTTTTTCGCTTGATAGAGCGCTTGGTCAGCACGCTCTAGCACCGGTGTGGGGGTGTCCTCACCTTGGAAGAGGGTGGCACCAATTGAGACGCTAATTGAAACGCGCTCGTTTTTAAACTTCAGCGGGAGTTTGCGAATGGTGTGGCTAATATTGGCCAAAATATCGGTCCGCGTTTCATCATCCGCATCAGGCAGTAAAATGACAAACTCTTCGCCACCAAAGCGGGCAATAAAGTCGGTGTCGCGCAGACATTGGTAGATGCTGCGCGCGATAATTTTCAACGCTTTATCACCGACTTCGTAGCCAAATTGCTGATTCACTTGTTTAAAGTGGTCAAGATCAATGACGGCAAGGCAAAACTCACGCTGGTACTTTTTCCATAACCGGTACTCATGCTCCAAACGATCGTTAAGGGCGGCACGGTTGTAGACGCGGGTCAGCGGGTCTAACAGGCGTTTACGTTCTTGGTCGCCGACGCGACGATGTTGATCGAGGGTTTGCTCTGCTAAGGCGCTAAGTTGGTTCTGATTGTGTGCCAACTGCTCTTCCAAGGCTTGTTCGCGATTTTTGAGCGCTTTGTTTTCTTGCGCGATCACTTTCAGCTCTGCAAGCGCTTGGGTTAATGCGGCTTCTGGGTTGGCTTTTGCCGCGCCTTTCCGTTTGAGTTCGTGTTCAATATCGTTAATGGTGCGGTCGAGGCGCTGATCGACACCTTGATGTGCCAGCCGTAGTTGTGTCGCATGATCATGCGCACGGGTATTTTGTTGGCTTATTGAGACGAGGTCATCATTGACTTGACTGAGAAATTGCTGCGAAGCCCGCCGCTCAGATTGGGTGGCTTCCAGAATCAGCTTGAGTGCCGCTAACGTCAAAGACACCACGGTAGCCGGTGATATATCGGTCAGCAGTTTACGGCGGATTTCAAGCAACTTATCGCCTGCTTGACCGTTGATATCGAGCTCTGTAATCAGGTTTTGTAGTTCATCAGCGACGCGACGTATCTGATCGTTGTCGATGTCTGGTGTTTGTTGGGTGCGGGGCCTAGCAACTTGCAAGGTCACGGCGCGTTCGTAAAGCTGAAGTAACTTAATGAGGTGTTGTGTGCGTTCGGTATCACCGTTCGCCGGTTGCGCTAATAGATCTCGCAAGTCACGTTTCAATTGAGCGGGGAGACCTGTCACTCGCTGTAGTGTTTCACCACTGGTGTGAAATTGCTCATCGAGGTGTGACTGTGCTTTTGCTTGTGTCATGTTTTGATGACCCACCATGCGTTCAATAACGGCTAAACGCGGAAGCAACGCGCTAACATCCTGCGTTGAATACAATACGTCACGGAACTCGGCCAGTTTTTGGTCGACCAAGTTATTTTTACCCGAGCACGTGGCGATAAAGCGCGAAACCAGCCGTTTAAGGCTATGGATTTCTCGACGCGACTTAAGCGCCAGCTCCCGATACGTTGAGGGCGACGCATTATTACCCGCCTGAGCGGGCTGGGCCGACAACGGTGATGGGGTGGACTTAGTCATTTTATCGAGGAAATACCTGATTATATTCGCGTTTTGGCGCCATTGGTAGCGAAAACAGTTTCACTAACTACCTGTAGCTATACCGACTTATTGCTCTGATCATCAATAACTGACGATGGCTTTTTATCAGATTCGTGATCCTTCTGCCAGTTCAATAAGTCGTTCGCTGAAGATTTAACCTTTACCAATCCAGAGTCAATCCCTTTCAAGCAAGCATGACGTAAGTTGGTGTTCACGAAGCTCGCGGCGGGCGCTGTGTTAATCGCGCTAAAGTGTACCCAATGACTTTCTCCGGTCTGTTGCGCGAGATCACTGGCTTGATGAGTAGCCGTTAATAAAATCTCGATTAACTCTTGGTCATTAATCGATGTGTACGCGCGCGGTAAAAAAGGGTATTCCGCGAGACCAATGGCGACTTGCGGCGTGAGCGCTGGAGGTTGGTCACCTGCATTCACCGTTTGTGCCTGACAGCTTTGGTAGTGGCTGACAAAGTCTGCGATCAAAGACTGCACAAAATGAGCAAGCGCATCAGGCTGGGTATCTTGATCCCAATTGGTCTCGATATAAATAAACAAGGTATCGGCGAAATGATATAAGCGGCCAGATTGAGTGACACGCTCGGACAAATAGTCGCCAAGCTGACGCTCGATATCTTGCGCCCTTTGATAGCCGAGACGCAAAAATAGCGCTTTTAGAAAGGCTACATCGAACATGGCAAAGCGTAGCCGATCACTGAGTGGCTGGTGGATCATGTCGTTCAGATACCATTGCTCAAAGTTGGCGTTACTTTTTTCCAACGAACGCGGTAACTTGGCATTCAGCATGCGTAAGTTCCTCAGCCCGGTGCGTGGGTGCGTATAAAAGTCATCACGCAGCTCTTCGAGTTCTCCCTGACGCATCACCGCGGCACGATGACGAAGGTAAACAATGGCCACTAACACCCCAAGGCTGCCTAGTAGGAAATAGTTGACCTTTTGTAGGTGGAGCTGCTCTTGGTGTGCGCTATCTAGCTGGCGCTGCAATTCATCCATCTGTAGCTGTCGCTCGACCACACGCTGTTGTTGTTTAAAGGTATCGGCTTGTTGCTGTTGCTCTGATTGTGTTTGCTGTGCGCGCAGCTTTTCATAATCACGTTGCATCATCAGAGCCGCTTGATACTTGCCTTGCGATTCCAAGGCTTTGGAGAGGGCGTGATGCGCCATCGTCATGGTTTTGCGGTCTTTTTCTACCTCTGCTCGCTCCAGTGCGGTGCGAATTTCTTTCTCTGCTTGCTTTGGTTGAGACAGTGCAAGATGAATACGTCCTTGTAACAACATTGCCTGTGTGGTCAGCGGCGAGTTGGGTAGGCTACCGACCAGTCTTAACGCATCTTGAATGTATCTGTCACTGAGCGGGAAATGCTCTAGCTGATAATAAGTGCGAGCGATGGCTAAGTGGACTTGCGCAAGCGGTTGGAGGCGACCGAGTGCTTGCTCAATTTCAAGCGCATTAAAATAATGCACCAAGGCAAAATTATAACGGGCTTGCTGCTCATAAATGGTGGCTAATAGGCGCTGTGACGCTGATAAACGTCGGCTTAATGAGAAGTGCTCAAAAAAGGCAGCGGCTTGGTTCGCGTGCTCAAGGGCTTGATTGAGCACGCCTTGCTGGTTATACAGCTTGGCCAGCTTCATATTGGCATCCGCAATCAATGCCGTGTATTCGTTCTCGCTTGCTATCCAGAAAGCACTGAGTAACTCGGTCAGGGCACTTTCATGTTGCTTTTGGTCGAGTAAAAAGCCGCCCAACGAGAGCTGAAACTCGACTTTATCCCGCAAGTCTTGGGGATCATTGCTAAGCTGGCTTCGCGCATTCTCATAGGCGACAAGCGCGGTTTCACTGTCTGCGGTCGCCGCGAGAATATTGGCACGCAGTAAAGCGCTTTTAAAGCGGCTTGCTTGGCCGTTTAAGCTGTTTTCCGGCAAGGTTTCAATCGCTTTTTGGGCGGCATCGAGTGTCGCTAAGGCGCGCGTCGAGTCGCGATCAAGGTGCCAGATAAGAGAGGCCTCGGTCAGTAAAACTTGCACTTGTACGTGTTTTAAGTCGTATTCATCGACCACTTGATACGCTTTTTGTAGCGCGGCTTTAGCCTCTATGGGTTGATCGAGATACGCATAGGCTCGGGCACTGATCAAATAGGCATACACGGTATGCAATGGCGTGCGAATCGAGCGATCCGTGTCGTTATTGACGTGTGAGCGGTTGGCACCTGTGGTTAGGCGGCGTTGGGCTAAAAACCGATTGCTGATTTCCAACGATTGCGCTGGAGAGGTCTCGAGAAGCTTTTCGGCATTGGTTAGCACAGGTGAGGAGTGGATAGCGGCAAACGCCGTTATCGACGTTAACCAAAAAAGCAGGCCTACGAGTAGTCGGCTGATGCGCATGCGCCATCCTCTAAATAAAGCGATGAGAGAAAGGCTGCCCGCAGGCAGCCTGTGGTGTTATTGTCTTGCCAAACGGTTGTTTTCGCTTGGTGTTTTACCCATGTTCGTACGGTATGGATTAATATCTAAACCACCGCGACGCGTGTAACGGGCATAAACGGTGAGCTTTTCTGGCTGGCAAAAACGCATGATATCCATAAAAATGCGCTCCACACATTGCTCATGAAACTCATTGTGCTCACGAAATGACACCAAGTAGCGAAGCAGCTTCTCACGGTTTATCTTGTTGCCTTTATAGGCGATTCTCACCGAGCCCCAGTCTGGCTGATTGGTAATCAGGCAATTTGATTTGAGTAAATGGCTGTGAAGGGTCTCAGACACAACCGCGCCTTGAGCGGCCCCGTCGAGCCAGTCTGGGTTAAATGTGTAGTCATCGATGCTGATATCTTGGTGATCGATGCATTCACCCGCTAGGCCAGCGATGGTTTCTCCCTCTAACTCACTGAGCGGTGATAAGGTGACATCCACCTCTTCGCCCGCACAGGCGGATAAATCGGTTTGCAATGCGTTAGCTACCTGTTGCCAGTTATCAAAGCGGGTTTGATTAAAGCTATTGAGGTACAGCTTAAATGATTTTGACTCGATCAAGTTGGGGCTAGAGGCCGGTAGACGGACTTCGCCAATCGCGACCTGGGGCAAACCATTTTTGTTGAGCCATGACAGCTCATACAAGGTCCAGGTGTCGTAACCGGTAAAGGGCATCGGCGCATTATCTAGTCCGATGGCCTGACGATTTAGCGCGCGAGGGACCGCACGCAGTTGTGACGGATCGTACTGGGTTGGATAATCTGTTTTTTCGCCAAGCGATAAATTGGCGAGGGCATCGGCATCTTGATAATTGCTCATACGGATCTGCTATTGATTCAAGTAGAATGGGTAAAGTTTACTGAATCTTGCTATAGGTTGCGAATGGAGAACACAGTACATCGTGCCCTTTGGGCGCTAACACAGAATTATATGGCGGTATGGCAGAGTCATTATCAACATTTACCCTGTACAGATGCCTACATTGGCTTGCCATCTCCCTGTGTCGTGAGCGAAAACGATCACCAACTACAATGGCAACCGGTCAAGCGCGACGCTTTGGCCGATTTTTCCAATGTAGAACAAGCAATTACGTTGCGTTTGCATAGCGATATTAAAGATTTTTACAACGCATTTTATTGTGCAGATTTATCGGTTCGTTATCAGGGGGAGTCGATAAGCTTGCTTCAGGTATGGAGTGATGATGACTTGGCGCGCTTACAAGAAAATATCTTGGGGCATCTGATGATGCAGCGTCAGCGCAAGCTTACACCGAGTGTCTTTATTGCGACCACAGCCGATGAAATGGTGATCATTGCAATTGATAACATGAGCGGAGAAGTGATCAGAGAAACCCTTAATAAAGGGACGCGTGATGTGATTGCCCCCAACCTGGAAACATTTCTCGCGGCATTAGAGGTTGATGTGGCATGATTCTCACGGAACTGACCTTTGAGTGCTTTGATAATACCACCGTTAGTGCGGTCGACCGTACTATCAACGGCCTCATGGATGCATTACGTTATAATGGCCAGGTGCTTGGACGCGAGTTTCCGATCTTGATGCAAGAAGGCCAGTTTCAGCTTCGTGTTGTCTGCCCAGATGAAGACGCCTTGCACCCACGCTTTCACAGCCCACAAGTGAAACGGGCCTTACAGCAGCTAGCCGATGCGTGCTTAACCCAACCGAAAGTGCGTGTGCTGGGGCGCGATTTGAACTCAGAACAAGCCGCTCCAAGTGTCTCACCGACCTGGCAAGTGCTCTACACCACCTTTGTTCACACGTGTTCGCCGCTGCGTTGTGGCGATACCCTGCTCCCCATCCCGCTTTATCGCTTACCCGCCACCTTTAACGGTGATCACAAAGCGGTCATTAAATGGCAAACAGAATGGCAAGCCTGTGATGAGTTACAAATGGCCGGTGCCAGCGATGCCGAATTTGCAGGCTTGAATGAAATTGGGTGTCCCAATACGCGCCTATTTCAGCGCGGTTGGGATTTACGTGGGCGGATAGAGTACTTAACAGGCACGCCGACTTACTACTATCAATATCGCGTTGGCGGTAAAGATAAAGAGAGTGAGCTTCATCGCCCATGCCCTCAGTGTGGCGAGCCTTGGCGGCTTGAGGCCCCGTTACACGATATCTTTCTGTTTAAATGCGACCGTTGCCGGCTAGTATCCAACCTTTCTTGGGACTTTAAACTGGCTTAGCGGCTTGAATACTGGGCTTCTAGCGTCGCTAATCGCTCGCTTAACTCGGCCACGTGTTGTTCGAGCTGGCTGATACGCTCAGCATTAGATAGCTTGATGTCATCGACGGGTATCTCGGGTAGCGGTGTATTGGTCTTCGCGCTCTTCACCGCTTGAATAATCAAGGGGAGGGGGACTTGCGTTGTCAATTGGGCTTTCACCTTTGCCACGGTGACGGTTTGCCCTTTTGCGTCGAGCACCTTGAGTGCTCGCGCCAGCTCAGCTTGATAGCTCATCAGTTAATCCTAGCGACATAACAGGAGAGAGAAAGATTAGGGCTTTCTCAGCAGCGCATCAAGCATATCAACCTGTTCCGCCCAATCCGCGTCTTCCTTTATGGCTTCATCAATAAACGCCCGTTGTGCCGCGTTCCAAAATGGGGCATCGACCAGTGTTTGCCCTTCAACCAAACAGTGGCTGGATAGGAAGTGCTCAATTGAGGCCTTATCGGTTGCTAAGCCCAGCTGCTCAAACAGGTGCTGTAAGTCGTGTTGAAAGGTTTCCATTGTCCCTCCTGGCTGCTCGATACGCGTCTATACTCACTATAATAGCAGCCTCCGCCCCATGTTGTGATGAAAGCGGTGCCTGTGAGCATAGGACAATGCATAGAAAAGGTCCCTGCTCCGTGTGAGATATCTCTTACAAGAGCGTGGGATAAAAGCAGAATCTTGCTACGAAAATTGACCCCCTTGTTTTTATTTTTTCTTCTATTACAAGTGCTTACTGTTTATTCTTTGGTTTAAGATAAAAAATGAGAGATTGAGCAGGTGAGAATGGCTTGTACCAAACGCTCAGTCGCGTAATCTTATCGGTGTCGGAAGGGAACTGACACAGGGAACAGGAATCACCAAGGACTTGGTACCTCAGGATGAGGCAGTACTTCAGGAAGAAGCGCTGGCATGGATTGCAAAAAGGACAACGGATGGAGCCGTTCTCTACAAGCAGGAAGCTTGTACGTCAGGAAGACTTAGGACAACCCAGGATGGGGGCTTAAGGACTACTTCAGGACGAAGTCATGGACATCTCCAGGATGGAGAGCTTATCGAAAACGGGAATTTCGGTTTGTCAGGATGACGAAAGGACACCTCCAAGACGGAGAGACATGGAACGACGCTGAAGGATTCGGCGACTGATCAAGGAATGATGCAGGGAGCACCTTTTAGTAGCAGGATGGCTGCAAGTAAAACTCTAGGGCGCGGCGCAAGCTGCGCCCTTTCCTTTTTTCTGGCCGGTTAAACCGACACCGGTGACTCCCTGTCACGCACCGTTAGCACTAACCTTGCGTGTGCACCATACTTCTAATCTAGTACAGCTTTTCACGTCGCGCGAATAATTATCCCCGCCTTTTTAGTATCAACATGGTTGGCGTTGTCGGGTGACATCTAACCGTCGGTTTGGCTTGCTCTTGGCATCGCATGAACCGGTGTGTCTATAGCCTTTAATCTTAATCCTCGAAGATGAGCGTGACCGATATAATGATCATCCCCGGTGGCAGAAAACTCGAACCAGTATTGAGTGAGCCATTGCCACCCTTGCTCGGTTCTCCGTATGGTGTGACGGCCTCGTGCGATAGACAATAATTGCAACTCCATCCGCTGGCAGTATTGGCGAATGTACTGGTGCGCTTGCTCGGATTGTCGCCGCTGTTGCCAGAACAGTAAAGCGGCGACAACAACCAAGAGAATGGTGAATAGATCAGTGATCATGGTGGGTTTGCTTCACCGCTTGCTGCATGCGTGCCATTGCTTGAGTCAGGGCGGGTGATGTATGGCCATGTAAACGACCCAATAGCGCGCCACGAAGGGGAGGTAACATCACCAGATCCGCATAAACCTGTTGAAATAACGTCGCATCGTGCTGATCGGCGAGAGCAATCAAAAAGCGATCCAGAGCAGCATCATCGGTCAAGTGATGCCAGCAGCGACCGGCTATCGCGACAAAAATCTCGCGATGGTGTAATTCAGCGCGATCAAGTACCGCATCAATCAGCTGATGCCGAGTGGCTGATGGGGCGCCCGCATGTGCGCGGATTAATGCGCTGACCAAAAAAATATCAACCTCTTGCGTCTGACACATTTGCTGAAACATATCGCGCAAGCTTGCCGCGAGTTTGTCATTGATTTGGCAGTGCTCCAAGCACCCGAGAAGGGCGTACAATGGTGTGGTCGGTAGATGATTGAGCGCTTTGCGGACGCGAGTGGCATTGTTTTGCTCGGCCATGCGTACACAGGTATCAGCGAGCCCTTGTAGGCCCACCCCTTGCCAATTATCCCAGCCAAGCTCGCCATTTAAATAATGCTGTGCATGATCATAATACTGGCTAGCTGGCCGGCCCAGTTGATAGGTCAATGTGGCATGAAACATCGCCATTTTGTCGTCGGTGGGCGTAAACGTATAGGGGTTATTGGCCAGTTTCTCACGCTGCTCTTTATTCGGTGTGGCGGTTAAGCGCTCTCCCATGGCCGCGCTGACATACTGTAAAAAGTCTCCCATCGCGGTGTGATTGAGGAGGCCGCGTTCATCGAGAGGCATTTTTAAGAACCATACCCAAGGAGCGCCGCCTGGCGGCCAAAAGGCGATAGCCATATGCGCGTGTTGACGCAAGGGGTAAGGGTAAGGTTGTTGATTGGCCTCAACCGCACGAAAGGCCGTTTCATCCAGTTGACAAACACGACGGCCTAGGTCGTAAATACTGAATTGACAACCGGCGTGGTCGAATAGGGCGCTGAGGGCGTGAACCGTTTCCATGATGTCCGCTCTTAGTTATCGCTTGATGCGCGCGAGTATATCAGTTTTTCCCGGCTAGATGCTTGTCTTGTTGATGTTGTCTTTGTCGGGATCATGCTATGCTTCGCGGTTTCTAATTTGAGTAATGATGGGATTGTCAATGACACTTTACCAACAGTGTGAGCAACTTCTGGATGAGCTTGAGCAAGTGTTAGATGCCTGTGACCTGCTCCAGTCCGAGCCACCATCACCTAAACGACTGGCCAGCCGCGAGCCGTTTGCGGTGGATACGCTTGATTGCCATGAGTGGTTACAGTGGATATTTATACCCAAAATGCGTGCCTTGGTGGTTGCTCGCCAGCCGTTGCCAAGAAATTTTGAAATCGCCCCCTATGTGGAAGAAGCGATGAAAGAGCAGCAAGGGGCGACGGCGGTGGTCAAAGTGACTTATCGTATTGATGCGCTTTTAACCCAATGATGAGTGAACAACCATTATCCATTTTATACCGCGATGAGTCATTGGTTGTGGTGAACAAGCCTGCAGGGATGCTGGTCCATCGTTCGTGGCTGGATAAAGGGGAAACGCGTTTTGTTATGCAGACACTAAGGGATCAGATTGGTCAGCATGTTTACCCTTTACACCGACTCGATAAACCGACGTCTGGTGTGTTGGTGTTTGCGCTGTCGAGCGAGGTGGCGTCCTTGATGATGCCTCAGTTTGCGCAAGGGCAGATTAAAAAAGCCTACTATGCGGTGGTCAGAGGCTGGATCACAGAAGCCAGTCGACTCGATTACCCACTGGTGGAAGAACAAGACAAAATAGCAGATAAAAAGGCGAGCCAGCCGCCCACGGCCAAACCGGCCGTGACGGATTATCAACCGCTGGCATCGGTGGAGCTGCCTATCGCAACAGGACGGTATGCGACCAGCCGCTATAGCCTCGTGGCGATGCAGCCGCAAACGGGAAGAAAACACCAATTGCGTCGCCACATGCATCACCTCAGTCATCCGATTATTGGCGATACTACGCATGGCGACGGAAGGCACAATCGTGTTTTCCGCGAGCATTTTCACTGCCATCAGCTTTTACTTCATGCCAATGAGATGCAGTTTATCCATCCCGTTAGCGCTGAGACGGTCAAGGTACAGGCGCCGCTCGATACCACGTGGCAGCGTGTCCTGTCGGCATTGGAGTGGGATGTGCCTTGCACAACCTCCTTGGCGTAAACAGCCCGCTGCAGGCCGCACCTTGCAGGCCGCACCTTGCAGGCCGCACCAATATACGTGTTAGAGCTTATCTAGCTCGGCTTCGATTTCGGCAATCTTACTGGCGACCACTTTTTCCAGATGACGGAGATCGGTGAGTACTTTTTGCTTCACGTCTTGTTCGGTGTGCTCGTGCTGAACGATACGATCCAGTTCATCGATCACCAGAGACAAGCTGCGGTTGATCTCAGTGACCTCTCGAGAGCGTCCGGTGCCACTGTCGACAACCACATTTTTCCGCTGGCGTGGATACTTAAATTTCATGCTTCGCGCAAAAAGGTCGCCCTTTTGCTTGCTGAAGTACACTTTGAGCGTGTCATAACTGGCTTCTTGACGCAGAGAATAACGCTCAATCTTTTCCGGATGTTCAATACCGATATTTTTCAACTGCTGATACATAGCCACCTCATGGTTGAATGTTTTCTCTATTAAGCGACGAACTCACCGTCGCTTAGCATAGTTGATGGGGGTTGCTTGTTACTTGGCGCGAGCGAGCGCTTTCTCCAGTGCCGCTTTTAACTGTTCCTGATGCTCGGAAGTTAATGCTTGGTTCTCTGCGTCGGTGACGATAAAAAAGTCTTCGGCGCGCTCGCCAATGGTGGTGATTTTAGCGGCATGGACACTGACATTTTGGCGCGCAAAGACGGCCCCGACCCGAGCCAGTAGTCCAGGTGTGTCGAGTGCTACTAGCTCCATCAATGTGCGACGACCGTTTTTCGTGGGTAAGAAAAGTACCTGGGTTTTAACCGAAAAATGCTGAAGTTTTTGCGGTGCTCGCCGTTTGGGGATAGTCATTGTCCCGGTTTCTCCGAGCGCCTTGCTGACCCCTTTGATAATGCTCGGGTGACGGTCAAGAGGAATGGCATCGTCATTTTGGTCTAGCACCATAAAGGTATCGAGAGCGTGACCATCTTTACTGGTCATCACTTGTGCATCATGGACGCTCAGGTTTTTCTTATCGAGAGCCGCTACCACGCGCGCAAACAAACTGGGCCGGTCTTGGCAGTAAACAAAAATCTCGGTCCCGCCACGGGTTGCTTTTTTACTTACCAGCACCAGTGGGGCGTCGCCGGTGTGATGAAGGAGATGCTCACTGTGCCAAGCAATTTGTTTATGGGTATGGCGCAGAAAGTAGTCCGCCTTGAAACGCTGCCATAACACTTCTATATTCCTCGGGCTATGGCCTTGTTTACGTAACATTGCAGCCGCTAAATGTTTGTTATGACGAATGCGTTCACGCACATCTGGCGGGTTTTCTAAGCCTCGGCGGAGCGCTTTTTGTGTAGAGTAATACAGCTCTGCGATCAGTGTGCGCTTCCAACTGTTCCATAAGTCTGGGTTGGTGGCATTAATGTCTGCGACGGTGAGACAAAGGAGAAGGTCCAGTCGTTCTTCGTCGCGCACTTCTTTGGCAAAATCGGTGATAACATCAGGATCGTATATATCGCGGCGCTGTGCGGTGACGGACATCAATAAGTGATTACGGACGAGCCAGCTAACAATATTCGCTTCTGGTTTTGACAAACCATGCTCTAAACAAAAATCATGCGATTCAATGGCGCCAATTTCGCTATGATCCCCGCCACGTCCCTTGCCAATGTCATGGAAAATGGCTGCAATCAATAAAAGCTCACGGCGTGCTAAACGGGGGAAGACATCACAACAGATCGGATGGCGGTCTCGGTTGGCCTCGTCATCAAATAAGCGCATATGTTTGAGCAGTCGGATCGTGTGCTCATCAACCGTGTAGACATGGAATAAGTCAAACTGCATCTGCCCAACAATTTGACTCCATTGTGGTAAGTAGGCCGACATCACCCCGTGGCGATGCATTAAGCCAAAGGCCTTGTGCAGCGCATTGGGGTGACGAACCAGGGCCATGAATTTTTCGCGCGCGTCTTCTTGCTGACACAAAAAGTGATTGAGTCGACGTCTTGCTGTACGCAACTGCCGCAGGGTAGGCGCTGCAATCGCTTCAATCGACGTGTCATTGGCAATATGTAGCATCATGTCGAGAATGGTTTCCGGTCGCGCTTGAAATAGCGCGGGTTTGCGCGCTTCGATGGTGCGTCCGCAGCGCTGAAAATCATCACTTAAGACGTCGATTTCTCCGGCGCGACCATTATCGATGATCACTTGATCAAAGATTTGTAGCAGCATTTTGTTGAGCTCACCGACCCGCCCAAGTGTGCGGAAGAAGTCTTTCATCATGGTTTCGACCGCACGATTCCCTTCACCGCGGTAACCGAGTAGTTCCGCGACCGATGTTTGATGCGCGAAGGTGAGGCGATTGTCGTAACGGCGCAGCTCAAGGTGAAGCGCAAAGCGAATTCGCCACAATACATTTTGACACTCATTGAGCTCGCGATATTCCGCGTCGGTTAAAAAGCCAAAATCACTCATCTCTCGTAAGCTGGTGGCACCAAAGTGACGGCGCGCAATCCACGATAGGGTGTGAATATCGCGCAGGCTGCCAGGACTGAGTTTCAGATCAGGCTCAAGCTTATAGGCGGTGTCATGATAGCGGCGGTGGCGGGCTTTTTGTTCTTCAACTTTGGCTTGATAAAACCGTTCGCTGGGCCAAAAGCTGTCATCATGCACGCGCGTTTCAAGCGCATCAAAAAGCTGCGCGTCACCACATAATAAGCGAGATTCTTGTAGGTTGGTGGCGACAGTCAAATCGTCCAGCCCAACCCGAATGCACTCGTCGACGGTGCGTACACTGTGGCCGACTTCGAGCTTTAAATCCCATAAAAGGGTAAGCAGATCGCTTAAACTTTGTTGCTGGTGAGCATCTAATGGGGCCTGGCAGAGCAGGAGTAAATCGATATCCGACAGAGGGTGCAGTTCGCGCCGACCATATCCCCCCACCGCGACTAAGGCAAGTGAGGTGTGTGCGAACCCAAAGTGATGCCACAAGCGTGCCAGTAAGGCATCCATATAATCGGTGCGCTGGTACACCAATTCCGCCACAGGAACATTGGCCAAAAAGTCCTGTTTTTGCTGTTCAAGCAATTGCTGAAATTGGGCTTTGAGGGTGATGGGGTCGAGCTGATCATCCTCAAGGTGTTGTGGCGTAATCACTGTGTCTGTCATGGCGATCCTTTGCGCAAAAAAAAGCCGGAGCGAAGCCGGCTTTTAAGGGTTGGATTAGTGGTTGATGTAACGCGGGAGGTTTTCTTCCTCTCTCAACGTTAATACCTCGACGCCCGTCTCGGTGACCAGCAGGGTGTGCTCCCACTGGGCCGATTTTTTACCGTCGATGGTGTATACCGTCCAGCCGTCGTCTTCATCGAGCACGGTACCGTATTTACCTGCATTAATCATAGGCTCAATGGTGAAGCACATGCCAGGTTTGAGTACAGTGCGATCATTATTTTTGTAGTGCACCACTTGAGGGTCTTCATGGAAGCTCGCACCAATGCCATGCCCACAGTACTCTTTCACGATAGAGTAGCGTGTATTGCTATTTTTAATGAATTTTTGAATGGCGGTCCCGAGCTCACCCACGGTAGCCCCCGGTTTTACCTTTTTGATCGCGTGATAGAGACTTTCTTGTGTCACACGACAAAGACGTTTGTCTTCCAAAGAGACCTCTCCGACTAAAAACATCTTTGAGGTATCGCCATGGTAGCCATCTTTAATCACGGTCACATCGATATTGACAATATCGCCATCCTGCAACACATCATTATCATTCGGAATGCCGTGACAAACCACATGGTTAATCGAGGTGCACATTGACTTTGGAAAACCGTGGTAGTCCAAGGTAGCCGGCGTGGTGCCTTGCACTTCAGTCATGTATTGGTGGGCAATGTCATCCAGCTCACGCGTAGTGATACCGGGTTTTACATGGTCGCCAAGCATGACGAGCACGTCGGACGCCAAGCGGCCAGCGACGCGCATTTTTTCAATTTCTTCTTCTGTTTTAATCGGGATTGTCATTTTGCTTTCTCACTTTAATTTGGGTCGCTCAATGATGACGATAAGAACGAGAGCCGGATCTTTTCACGCTCGGTATCATCGAGCACAGCCGCCCAGACCTGCTACGCTTGTCGCAGTGACTGAGGTGATCAGCCGTATGATGTGGCGCTATGGTACCAAGCCATCTGCATTCTGGAAACCAAAAGGGGCAGGATCCCGATGAGATGCAGTGGCAACCACGCTTGACCGAATGCGCAATATTGCTGGATTTTGCTGGTGTTTTTGTGGTATAAAGCGCGCCGAAAACCGTCATTGTGATCAATCTAGCCGAGCTGGGTTTCAGTTTGATGGTCTTCACTCAATACTTTTTATTTTAAATCACACACATATCGACACATTAACCGGGGTGCCCTCAAGCGGGTCGGTGAATGGGATATGTGGAGGCCTAACCCCAAGAGGAAATTATCATGGCTACTGTTTCAATGCGCGACATGCTCAAGGCGGGCGTACACTTCGGTCACCAAACTCGTTACTGGAACCCAAAAATGAAGCCTTTCATCTTTGGTTCACGTAACAAGGTGCACATCATCAACCTTGAGAAAACTGTACCAATGTTTAACGATGCTTTGGCTGAACTGTCAAAAATCGGTGAGCGTAAAGGTAAAGTCCTGTTCGTTGGTACTAAGCGCGCAGCAAGCGAAGCGGTAAAAGCGGCAGCAGAAAACTGCGAGCAGTTTTATGTAAGCAACCGTTGGTTGGGCGGCATGCTCACTAACTGGAAAACCGTTCGTACATCTATCAAGCGTCTGAAAGACCTGGAAACTCAGTCTACTGACGGTACGTTTGAGAAGCTGACCAAGAAAGAAGCACTGATGTACACCCGTGAGATGGAAAAACTCGACAAATCACTGGGTGGTATCAAGAACATGAACGGCCTGCCTGATGCAATGTTCGTTATCGATGCGGATCACGAGCACATTGCCATCAAAGAAGCGAACAACCTGGGTATCCCAGTATTTGCAGTGGTAGATACTAACTCTAACCCAGACGGCGTTGACCACGTCATTCCAGGTAACGATGACGCAATCCGCGCTATCCAGCTTTACCTGAATGCCGCGTCTGACGCTTACAAAGAAGGCCGTAGCCAAGACATCGTTGCGCAAGCAGAAGACGAGCTGGTTGAAGTCGCTGAATAAGACGACAGCTCCTTGTGAGCGTTCTTAGCCATCAGCGTGTCATCTTTCATGCTGTAAGCTAAGTATGGTTAGCAGGGGCCGATTTCGGGCCCCTGTTTTTTACCCAAATAGTTTCGAATCGAGGATTGAACAATGGCAACTGTTACCGCTGCCCTGGTTAAAGAACTTCGCGAGCGCACTGGCGCTGGCATGATGGAATGTAAAAAAGCACTGGTTGAAGCGAACGCAGATATCGAAGTGGCAATCGAGAACATGCGTAAGAGCGGTGCGGCAAAAGCAGCGAAAAAAGCTGGCCGTGTTGCTGCTGAAGGTGTGATCCTAGTGAAAGAAAACGAAGGCAAAGCAGCGATCGTTGAGATCAACTGTGAAACTGACTTCGTTGCAAAAGACGCAAACTTCGCGGAATTTGCTGATCAAGTTGCTGAAACTGCACTGGCTGAAGGCCTTGACATCGACGCACTGAAAGAAAAATTTGAACAGCAGCGTGCTGATCTAGTCGCGAAAATCGGTGAAAACATGGATATCCGTCGTGTTTCATTCATCGAAGGCGAGAAAGTGGGTTCTTACCGTCACGGCGGTCGCATCGGTGTTATCGTTGCGGCAAAAGCGGACGAAGAAACCATCAAGCACGTGGCTATGCACATTGCAGCGTCTAAGCCTGACTATGTTAACCCTGAAGATGTACCTGCCGACGTGGTAGAGAAAGAGAAGCAAATTCAGGTTGATATCGCAATGGAATCAGGCAAGCCTGCTGACATCGCAGAGAAAATGGTTGCTGGCCGCATGAAGAAATTCACCGGTGAAATTTCTCTGACGGGTCAAGCATTCGTCATGGACCCATCACAAACTGTGGGCCAAATGCTGAAAGAGAAAGGTGCCGAAGTGACCGACTTCATCCGCTTTGAAGTGGGCGAAGGCATCGAGAAAGAAGAAGTAGACTTTGCTGCAGAAGTTGCTGCGGCACAACAAAGCTAATTTTTCTGACTCAGACCGCGGTGCTCGCCGCGGTCTTCCATAACCTTCTTCCCTAACTAGTGCCTAATAGAAAGGTAGTGAAATGACTACAAATCCTAAGCCAGCTTATCAACGAATTTTACTTAAACTTAGCGGTGAAGCCCTGCAGGGCGATGATGGATTCGGGATTGATCCCGCCGTGCTAGATCGCATGGCACAAGAAATCAAAGAACTGGTCGAGCTGGGTGTTCAAGTGGGTTTGGTTATCGGCGGCGGTAATCTATTCCGTGGTGCTGGTCTTGCTGAGGCGGGAATGAACCGTGTTGTGGGCGATCACATGGGTATGTTAGCCACCGTGATGAACGGATTGGCAATGCGTGACGCACTTCATCGTGCCTATGTGAACGCGCGAGTGATGTCAGCCATTCCCTTGAATGGTGTGTGTGATAGCTACAATTGGGCAGAAGCGATTAGCCAGCTTCGCAATGGTCGCGTGGTGATATTCTCCGCCGGGACAGGTAACCCTTTCTTCACCACGGATTCGGCGGCGTGCTTACGCGGTATCGAAATTGAATCTGATATCGTGATTAAGGCAACCAAGGTTGATGGTGTTTACAGTGATGACCCAACCAAAAACCCGGATGCAACGCTTTATGACTCGCTGACATATCAAGATGTTTTAGAAAAAGAGTTGAAAGTGATGGATTTGGCCGCATTTACGTTAGCACGCGATCATAAGTTGCCACTTCGTGTCTTTAATATGAACAAGCCAGGTGCATTGCGCCGTGTCGTGATGGGCGAGGCAGAAGGCACTTTGATCACTAACAGCTAAGCCGGTATTGGTGGCATAATCTTACAAACTAATTCAATCGCAAGGATACTCCCGTGATTAATGACATAAAAGACGACGCGAAAGCGCGTATGGATAAAAGTGTAGAGGCGCTAAAACACACGCTAGGTAAATTGCGCACAGGCCGTGCTCACCCCAGTTTACTGGAGGGGATCACTGTCGAGTATTATGGGGCTCCAACGCCACTTAATCAGCTCGCCTCTATCGTGGCTGAAGATGCGCGTACGTTGGCGATCAGCGTATACGACAAGCAAGTGACTCAAGCGGTTGAAAAAGCAATCATGACCTCAGACTTGGGTCTCAATCCAGCCTCAGCCGGCACCGTGATCCGTGTCCCTTTGCCGCCGCTGACCGAAGAGCGTCGTAAAGACATGGTGAAAGTAGTGCGTGCCGAAGGCGAGCAAGGCCGTGTGGCTATTCGTAACATTCGCCGTGACGCTAACAATGAGCTTAAAGCGCTGCTTAAAGACAAAGAAATCTCTGAAGATGACGAACGTCGTGCGCAAGATGATATTCAAAAGTTGACTGACGAAGCGGTCAAGAATGTTGATGCACTTCTTGATGCAAAAGAAAAAGAGTTGATGGAAGTCTAAATCTCATTAGACTTTACCGCCGATGCTAAAGCGCTGTGCGTGCAGTACAGCGCTTTTTATTTGCCAAGGAGAAACATGAGTTCCCAGTCTCTTGATGCGCAGCTCGAATCTGCCGCTTTACCGCAGCACATTGCCGTAATCATGGACGGTAATGGACGCTGGGCCAAGGCACGAGGCAAAGCCCGTGTGTTTGGACATAAAGCGGGTGTGAAAGCGGTGCGTAAAACGGTGAAAGCAGCGTCTGAAATCGGGGTCAAAGCCCTCACCTTGTTTGCATTTAGCAGCGAGAACTGGCGTCGCCCTGAAGACGAAGTGAGTGTATTGATGGAGCTGTTTATCAATGTGCTTTCTCGTGAAGTCAAACGACTCGACAGTCATGGGGTGCAACTACGTATCATCGGTGATACCTCTCGCTTTAGCCCGTCACTGCAAGCCAAAATAGCCGAAGCCGAAGCCCTAACGGCCGACAATGACCGTTTAGTGCTCAATATTGCTGCCAATTATGGAGGGCAGTGGGACATCACTCAGGCCACACGCCGTGTGGCTGAAGAAGTCGCGGCAGGACAGTTGCAGCCCAATGATATTGGCGAACAAGATATTGCGCGCCATCTCATGTTGGCCGACTTGCCGGATGTGGACTTGATGATCCGCACCAGCGGGGAGTGTCGCATTAGTAACTTTATTTTATGGCAAGCCGCTTATGCCGAGCTGTGTTTCACCGAGCAATATTGGCCGGACTTCAACGAACAGAGTTTGTATGATGCTGTGGCTTGGTACGTCAACCGGGAGCGACGGTTTGGTTGCACGGGCGAGCAAATCAAAGCCATGATAACAACGGATAAGTAACCACGAGGAATCAGTTTGCTCAAACAACGAGTTTTAACCGCGGCTTTATTAGTCCCGTTAGTGGTCGCGGGCGTCTTCTACTTACCCTTTCCTGCCTTTGTGGCAGCGATAGCGGTCGTCACGCTTATTGGGCTATGGGAGTGGACGCAATTTGTTTCAGCGTCTTCACGCCTGCTGACTTTTATCATTCCCGCTGCTGCGTTGGCATTGTCTCTGTTTGCTCTCCCTTTTGATGCCATGGCATTGGGGCACGTACGTTTTCCGCCTTTTGCGGTTGCTGCTGCGGGGGCGGCGTGGTGGCTGTTTGCCACCGTTTTAGTGCTCGCGTTCCCGCGCTCGGGTAACTATTGGACTCACAGCAAGCTACTCCGTCTTGTCTTTGGCCTGCTTACTATGCTGCCGTTTATGTGGAGTGTGTTGTTATTGCGGGCGGCGGACTATCAGTTTTCGACCTATTACGGTGCGAAGCTAGTCTTGCTGGTCTTTGTTTTGGTGTGGTGCGCCGATAGTGGCGCTTACTTTGCCGGCAAGAAATTTGGCAAACACAAAATGGCGCCGGCGGTAAGCCCTAATAAAACCCTCGAAGGGTTGCTGGGTGGACTTTCCGCAGCGGTCGGTGTGACCTGGCTTGGCGCCCATGTTCTCGAGCTTCATTTTGCCAACCTCGGTATCTTGTTGGCGATTGCAATGGTGACGGCCCTTGCGTCGGTATTGGGGGATCTCGCGGAAAGCATGTTTAAGCGTGTGGCAGGGATTAAAGACAGCGGGAACCTGCTGCCCGGTCACGGCGGCATTCTCGATCGTATTGATAGTCTGACGGCGGCATTCCCTGTTTTTACCGTGTTGTACTTCGCGTTTGCGAATTAAGTGAAACGAGTCGTTGAAATGCAAAAAATCACCGTGTTAGGCGCGACAGGTTCGATTGGTTCAAGCACATTGAAAGTGGTTGAAGCGAACCCTGAGCAGTATGAGGTAGTGGCACTGGCTGCCCATACCAATGTGGAAAAAATGACCGCTTTGTGTCTTTATTGGCAGCCCGTTTATGCGGCGATGGCCGACCACGATGCGGCTCAGCAGCTTAGAAAAAGACTCGCGAGCAAAGGCTTAGCTACCGAGGTGCTTGCTGGAGAGGAGGGGCTGTGTCAACTGGCTTCGCTACCTGAGGTAGATATGGTGATGGCTGCCGTGGTTGGGGCGGCAGGGTTATCCTCGACCATGGCGGCGGTGAAGGCGGGCAAACGTGTTCTGCTTGCCAATAAAGAAGCCCTAGTGATGTCTGGACAGTTCTTTATTGACGCCGTTTACCAGTATGGCGCCGAGCTGCTCCCTATCGACAGTGAACACAATGCCATTTTTCAATGCTTGCCGCAGGCGGTTCAACACACACCTGGGCGTTGCGATCTTCATGCCGCGGGGGTCAGCAAAATCCTGTTAACCGGCTCTGGTGGCCCGTTCCGTTATCGCGAACCGCAAAGTCTTACCAATGTGAGCGTCGAAGAGGCAGTCGCACATCCGAACTGGTCGATGGGCCCTAAAATCTCAGTCGACTCAGCCACCATGATGAATAAAGGCTTGGAATACATAGAAGCGCGTTGGTTATTCAACGCCAAGCCTGAACAGCTGGAGGTGGTGATCCATCCTCAGTCAGTGATCCACTCCATGGTGCAAATGTGTGACGGCTCGGTGTTAGCACAATTAGGGACGCCAGATATGTGTACCCCTATTGCTCATGCGATGGGGTACCCTGAGCGTGTTCATGCCTCCGTTGCGCCGCTGGATTTTACCCAAATTGGCGAATTTACCTTTATGGCACCGGATGCTCGACGATATCCCTGCTTATCGCTCGCGATCGCGGCCTGCGAGCAAGGACAAGCGGCGACGACGAGCTTGAATGCGGCCAACGAACAGGCGGTGGCAGCCTTTTTGGCAGGAAAAATCGGGTTTATGGATATTGCGCGTATCAATGAACAGGTTTTGACCCAGTCCTCGCTTCCTACGCCAACAAGCTTGGATTGCTTATTTGAGCTGGATAGAATAGCGCGCATCACTGCAAATGAGCAGATTGCTAAGGTGACACCATGAGCGGGTTTCTATGGAATGCAGCGGCGTTTATCGTCGCGTTGGGCATACTGGTTGCGATTCACGAGTTCGGCCATTTTTGGGTGGCTCGCCGTTGTGGCGTGAAAGTGGAGCGCTTTTCCATTGGTTTTGGTCGCGCATTGTGGCGAAAATTTGGTAAGGATGGCACCGAATATGTGATTGCCGCCATCCCCCTTGGCGGCTATGTCAAAATGCTGGACGAGCGCATCGAAGCGGTGCCGGATGCCGATAAACCACGCGCATTTAACAACCAGCCTTTGTGGCAGCGCAGTGCTATTGTTGCCGCTGGCCCCATCGCTAATTTCGTATTTGCCGTTTTTGCATACTGGCTGGTGATGATGATAGGTGTTCCTGCCGTCAAACCTGTGATTGGTGAAATTGCACCCAATTCGATCGCGGCAGAAGCGGGAATTGAACCAGGTATGGAACTAACCCAGGTTTCAGGCGTCGAAACCGCTGATTGGCAAGCTGTTAATTTTGCGTTGATGGGTCACATTGGTGATGAGAGCATGACCCTCACCGCCAAACCGAGCCCAACGTCTAGTTATGGCAGAGACTATCAACTGGATTTACGCCAATGGCAGTTTGACCCAGAGCACCAATCACCTCTGACGACGCTGGGGATCACCCCCTATCGCCCTGCGATTACTTTATCGATCGCGCAAGTGGTAGAAGGAAGCGCGGCAGAGCAAGCGGGTCTCAAGCAAGGCGACAAAATTATTGCAGTGGCTGATACCGAGCTGTCGTCATGGCAGCGCTTGGTCGAGGTGATTAAAGCGAGCCCAGACCAACCCCTGTCGCTGACAATATTGCGACAGGGACAGCGTCAATCTGTGGTATTAACGCCGGATGCGCGTCGCAGTCATGGTGAGGTCACAGGCTATGCTGGCATTGCGCCACAAATGGACGAGTGGCCCGAGTCATATCGATTCACCCAACAGTATGGACCATTCGCAGCGATACCGGAGGCAGTGGGGAAAACAGGCCAAGTGATCAGTATGACGGTCAATATGATCAAAAAACTGATTACCGGCGATGTTGGGGTGAATAATTTGAGTGGCCCAATATCGATAGCAAAAGGCGCGGGGATGACCGCGGAGATCGGGCTGATCTCATTTTTAGGGTTTATGGCACTGATTAGTGTGAACCTAGGCATTATCAATTTACTCCCTCTGCCCGTATTGGATGGCGGCCATTTGCTGTTCTTTGGGATTGAGGCTGTCACACGGCGACCGGTATCGGAGCGTGTGCAGGACTTTGGGTATCGAATCGGCGCTGCCGTGTTGATGATGGTAATGGCAGTGGCATTGTTTAACGACTTCGCCCGACTTTAAACGGTTAGTATTCAAGGATAAGTCAGATAGCAGATGGCGATGAAAAAACTATTAATAGCGTCTCTTTTAGTAAGCAGTAGTATGGCGCATGCTGACACATTTCAAGTCAGCGATATCCGCTTTGAGGGACTGCAACGAGTCAGTCTAGGGGCCGCTTTGTTGTCAATGCCAGTGCGTGTCGGCGACAAAGTGGACGACGACGATGTGGCTGACATTATCAATGCACTTTTTGCCTCTGGTAACTTTGAGGATGTGCGAGTTTACCGCGATGACGAAGCACTGCTGGTCAAAGTGGTAGAGCGTCCGACCATTGCCAGTATTTCCTTTTCAGGGAATAAGGCGATTAAGGAAGAGCAGCTAAAAGAGAACCTGACATCGTCAGGCCTTCGTGTCGGTGAAGCGCTCGATCGCACCCAACTGAGCAAAATCGAAAAAGGTCTTGAAGACTTTTACTACAGCGTCGGTAAGTACAGTGCGTCGGTGAAAGCGGTGGTTACTCCCTTGCCGCGTAATCGTGCCGATTTGAAATTTGTTTTCACTGAGGGCGTATCGGCCAAAATTGAGCAAATTAACTTTGTCGGCAATGACGTGTTCAGTGATGAGCAGCTGCGTGATAATTTTGATTTGCGTGCCGACGTGCCGTGGTGGAACTTCCTCGCCAACGAAAAGTACCAAAAACAGGTTCTTGCAGGCGATCTTGAAAAACTACGCAGTTTTTATCTCAATCGCGGTTACCTTAAGTTCCGTGTTGAGTCGACACAAGTGGCTATCTCACCTGACAAAAAAGGGGTCTACATCACCTTGAATGTCAACGAAGGCAAGCCTTATCAGGTCGCTGATTTGGACTTTCGTGGTGATCCACAGAATGAAGAGATTTACCGTTCATTAGTCACCTTCACCCGTGGTGATACCTATAACGGTGATAAAGTGACTGCACTTGAAGAGGCGATCAAACGCCACTTAGGCGAGACGGGCTTTGCCTACCCCAAAGTGAACACCTTACCCAGCTTTGATGATGACAATCAGCAAGTGTCGTTAACGGTCAATGTCGAGCCAGGAAAGCGTATTTACGTGCGCAATGTCCGTTTTTCAGGCAACACCACCACCAAAGATGAAGTGTTGCGCCGTGAAATGCGACAGCTTGAAGGCACTTGGCTTAACTCAAAAGCGGTCACCCGCGGTAAAGAGCGTCTCAGTCGAACCGGCTTTTTCCAGAATGTTGAAGTGGACACTCAGCGCGTACCAGGCACTGATGATCAAGTCGACGTTAACTACAAAGTTAAAGAAGCTAACTCAGGTAGTATCAACTTTGGTATCGGTTATGGCACCGAGTCAGGCGCAAGCTTACAGCTCGGCTTACAGCAAGATAACTTTGCGGGCACTGGGAACCGGTTCGGTATCAACGCCATGGTCAACGACTATCGCAAAAACCTGACGCTTGAGTACCGTGATCCTTACTTTACGCTCGACGGTGTGAGCCTGGGCGGTAAGGTATTCTATAACGAGTTTGAAGCCCGTGACGCTAACATCGTTGAGTATACCAACCAAAGTTACGGTACCAACCTCACCTGGGGTTTTTGGACTGATGAGCTGAACTCGATTGATTTCTCGCTAGGGTACACGCATAACAAGATTGAGAACCTCGGCCGTTATTATCAAATTGATGAGTTTTTGGAGCGTCATCAGGATAACCTGAATCACAATGAAGGCCTGGAAGTTGACGACTTTGATATTTCAGTATCCTGGACGCGCAATAACCTCAACCGCGGCTATTTCCCAACCGCAGGTAACTACCAACGTGCCTCGTATCGGATGACGGTACCCGGCTCGGATGTACAGTACTTTAAAATGCAGTATGACATCCGCCAATACGTGCCGCTGACACAAGAGCACGAGTTTACGCTGTTGATGCGTGGCCGACTTGCGTATGGTAACGGTTATGGGCAAACCAATGGCCAAGATCACATGCTGCCGTTTTATGAGAACTATTACGCGGGGGGCTTCTCGTCACTGCGTGGCTTCCGCTCGAACTCGGTGGGACCGAAAGCGGTGTATGAGGACGGTGGTTCCACGCAGCCTGGTAGTGACGATGTTGAGAAAAATGAAGGGGATTACGGCTCTTCAGACTCCGTCGGTGGTAACGCTATGGCACGCGCCAGTGCTGAGCTGATTGTGCCAACGCCGTTCGCCTCAGAGGAAGCGCGCGAACAAATCCGTACCAGTGTGTTTATTGATGCTGCCTCAGTGTGGGATACCGAGTATGACGTATCCGCTGCTGCTAATTACAGTGGCCGAGATAACATTAAGGATTATTCAGATCCATCCAATATCAGTGCCTCTTATGGTATGGCACTGCAGTGGATGTCCCCGATGGCACCTTTGGTATTTTCCATCGCAAAACCTATTACAAGCCAGCCTGGCGACGATGAAGAGTTCTTTACCTTCACGATCGGGCGCACATTCTGATGATCAGAAAGGAGACTATTGTGAAATCATTTTTGAAAGCAGCGGGACTGAGTGTCGCGGTATTGACGACGTCCATGTACGCATCAGCGGCTGATGCTGCACAGAAGGTGGGCTATGTATCAACCGGGGCCGTGATGTCGCAATTGGCGAAGAAAAACAACCTCAATGAGAAGCTACGCGGTGAGTTTAAAGACCGAGTGGCCGAAATTGAGCGCTTGAAAGAGAAGCTCTCTGAAGGCGTGGAAAAGCTCAAACGTAATGGTGAGTTGATGAGTGAAGACGAGCGCGTAACGCTTCAGCGTAAACTCCAATCAATGGAGTCCGATTACAAGCTGAAAGTGAAAGCGTTACAAGAAGATCAACGCAAGCGTGGTGGTCAAGAAGAGTCTAAACTGGTCAAAAAGCTGAAGACAGCGGTCGATCAAGTGGCTGAGCAAGAAGGCTACGACATGGTGATTGACGCCAATGCCGTTTTATACGCCAACCCAAGTGATGACTTGTCTGAAAAAGTGATCAACGCAGTTAAATAACAGTCGAGGAGCCCATGGTTTCGATTACTCTCGCTGAATTAGCGGATAAACTGGATGCACAGCTCCACGGAGATGGCGCTGTAACGATAACCTCGCTTGCAGGGATGAATTCAGCGGGAGAAGGGCAAATCACCTTCTTATCCAGCCCTAAATACCGTAAAAATTTGGCACTCTGCCGCGCCAGCGCTGTGATGCTAAAAGAGGGCGATCTATCGTACTGCCAAGGCAACGCCTTGGTGGTGTCAGACCCCTACTTGGCTTATGCCCACGTCGCGCAAATTCTCGACTCGACGCCAGCTTGCGCCACCGACATTGCCCCATCCGCGGTGGTGGCCGATGATGCAGTGTTGGGAGAAGGTGTGGCGATTGGACCGAATGCGGTGATTGAATCCGGCGCGCTCATTGGTGATGGTGTGCAAATCGGTGCGGGTTGCTTTGTCGGCAAAGGGACAAAGGTGGGCGCTCGGACCAAGCTTTGGGCGAATGTCACCCTTTATCATGAGGTAGTGATAGGGCAAGACTGCTTGATTCAAGCGGGTACCGTGATCGGTGCGGACGGCTTTGGCTATGCCAATGACAAAGGCAAGTGGGTTAAAATCCCTCAGCTTGGCCGCGTTGTGATTGGGGATCGGGTCGAAATTGGTGCGTGCACCACCATTGACCGGGGTGCACTGGATGATACCGAAATTGCCGATGGGGTGATTATCGACAACCAGTGTCAGATTGCGCATAATGTGTCGATCGGTGAGAACACGGCAATCGCCGGCGCGACTGTCATGGCAGGCAGCCTCAAGGTAGGTAAACACTGCATCATTGGTGGCGCCAGCGTGTTTAATGGCCATATGGAAATCACAGATAACGTGACCATCACGGGAATGGCGATGGTGATGCGGCCAATCACTGAGCCGGGCATGTATTCGTCCGGCATTCCGTTGCAGCCCAACCGCGAGTGGCGGAAGACTGCCGCGCGTGTACTCAAGATTGATGAGATGCACAAGCGGCTCAAAGAGCTGGAAAATCAGCTCGAAAAACAAGATTAACGCCGAGATGACAGGCCCGCCTTAGCAACGCGGGCCGTTTTGCGTTAATGAAGTCAGTATTGGATTTGAACGGGAATACTACCTTGACTCGCGAAAACAAAGTTCTACATATCAACGAAATCAAAGAGCTGTTACCACACCGCTATCCTTTTTTGTTGATTGATCGCGTTATCGATTTTGAAGAAGGGCAATACCTTCACGCGATTAAAAACATCACTGTCAATGAGCCTCAATTTACGGGTCATTTCCCGCAATTGCCTGTTTTCCCAGGCGTACTCATTTTAGAGGCCATGGCGCAAGCAACAGGCTTGTTGGCGTTTAAGACCTTCGGTAAGCCGAAAGACAACGAGCTATACTACTTTGCAAGCATTGATAATGCGAAATTCCGCCGTCCGGTCTCACCGGGTGACCAATTGGTGCTTGAGGTGGAATTTATTAAAGAGCGTCGAGGTATTGCGGCCTTTAATGGGGTGGCGAAAGTAGACGGCGAGGTTGTCTGCTCGGCGGAACTGAAGTGCGCAAGAAGAGAGATCTAATTGTGATCCACGAAACGGCTTACATTCACCCCACTGCGGTTGTCGAAGACGGCGTCGTATTGGGCGAAAACGTAAAAATCGGCGCTTTTTCTTATATTGGCGAAGGGGTTGAAATCGGTACAGGTACCGAGGTGATGACACATGTTGTGATCAAAGGCCCGACCCGTATCGGCGCAGACAATCGCATTTATCAATTCGCTTCCATTGGTGAAGCGTGCCAAGATCTTAAATATGCTGGGGAGCCAACCACGCTAGAAATCGGTGATCGTAACACCATTCGTGAAAGCGTGACGATGCACCGTGGTACGGTCCAAGATAAAGGCGAAACCAAAGTTGGCAGCGACAACCTGTTTATGATTAATGCCCACGTCGCCCATGATTGTGTGGTCGGTAATCATTGTATTTTTGCCAACAACGCTACCTTAGCGGGCCACGTTCATGTCGATGATTATGCGATTGTCGGTGGCATGTCAGCCATTCACCAGTTCTGTGTGATTGGCAGCCATGCCATGCTCGGCGGTGGCTCGATTGTGGTTCAAGACGTCCCCCCTTATGTGATGGCACAGGGCAATCATTGCGCGCCATTTGGTATTAATGTGGAAGGCCTGAAGCGACGCGGGTTTGAAAAATCAGCGATTCGCGCCATTCGGGCGGTATATAAAAATATGTACCGCTCCGGTAAAACCTTAGAAGAAGTGAAAAAAGAGCTTGCAGAGCAAGCCGAGAGCGAGCCGGCGCTGGCTCTTTTCATTGACTTCTTTGAGCGTTCGACGCGAGGCGTTATTCGTTAATGTTACCGAGTGAACGTCCATTACGCGTTGGAATCGTCGCCGGAGAAATCTCCGGCGATGTTTTAGGTGAAGGCCTGATCAAAGCGATGCGAGCTCAACACCCTAATGTTGAGTTTGTCGGTATCGGTGGCCCAAGAATGATGGCTCAAGGCTGTCACAGCTTGTTCGATATGGAAGAGCTTTCTGTGATGGGGCTGGTGGAAGTGCTAGGACGACTGCCACGTTTGCTGAAAGTAAAAACGGCGTTGGTCAAGCATTTTACCGTCAATCCGCCGGATGTGTTCATTGGTATCGATGCCCCAGATTTTAATTTACGTCTCGAGGCATCATTAAAAAAAGCGGGGATCAAAACCGTTCACTATGTCAGCCCATCAGTGTGGGCATGGCGGCAAAAGCGGATTTTTAAGATTGCTGCAGCCACTGATCTGGTTCTGGCTTTTTTGCCCTTCGAGAAAGCGTTTTACGATAGGTTTAATGTGCCTTGTGCGTTTGTTGGCCATACCATGGCCGATAGCATTCCGATGCAGGTGGACAAACTCGCCGCGCAGCGTGCTCTTGGGTTAGATAGCCAAAAACGTTGGTTAGCAGTGCTGCCTGGCAGCCGTAGCAGTGAAATGTCGATGTTAGCTCCGCCGTTTTTACAAGCGTGTCAGCAACTGGCGGCGCGATATCCGGACTTGGGGTTTGTGGTCGCGCTCGTTAATGAAACCCGGCGACAGCAATTTGAGCAGGCTTGGCAAGCGATCGCGCCAGAGCTTTCATTTACCCTGGTTGATGATACGGCGCGCCAAGTGATTAGCGCCGCCGACTCGGTGCTGCTCGCTTCTGGCACCGTAGCGTTAGAGTGCATGTTACTTAAACGCCCGATGGTGGTGGGATACAAGGTCAAGCCGGTCACGGCATGGCTTGCCAAACGCCTGCTTAAAACGCAGTATGTTTCCTTACCCAATATTCTCGCTGACGCGCCTTTAGTGCCGGAACTGCTGCAAGAAGAGTGTGAGCCAGGCGCACTGGCTGACGCGGTCAGTGCGCAATTAGACAGTGATAACCAGGCATTGTTGACCACCTTTACTGAGTTGCATCACACCATCCGCAAAGATGCGGATACGTCTGCAGCCAATGCCGTATTAAATTTATTAGATAGCCATGACTGAACACCCTTTTCACTACCCTGACGCACAGCTTATCGCGGGGGTCGACGAAGTCGGACGTGGGCCCTTGGTCGGTGCCGTGGTCACTGCCGCGGTGATTCTCGATCCGGCTCAGCCTATTGCGGGTCTAACGGACTCGAAAAAGTTGAGCGAGAAAAAACGGCTCGCGCTCTATGATCAAATCAAACAAAAAGCATTGGCTTGGTCAGTGGGGCGCGCAGAGCCTGATGAAATCGATTCGCTGAATATCTTAAATGCGACCATGCTGGCGATGCAGCGTGCGATTGATGGCTTATCGGTCACCCCTGATTACGCATTAATTGATGGCAACCGGGTACCACCCTTGCCGATGCCGGCACAAGCCGTGGTAAAAGGGGACCTGCGGGTAGCAGAAATTAGCGCTGCCTCGATCTTGGCGAAAGTCGATCGCGATCATGAAATGGCCATGTTGGATGCCGCTTACCCGAACTATGGGTTTGCTCAACACAAAGGCTATCCCACTAAGGTCCACATGGCGGCGTTGGCCGAGCATGGCGCTCTGCCAATGCATCGCAAAAGTTTTAAACCTGTTAAGCGCGCACTGGGCATTGACTAGTGCGTGTGGTGAATTCCAGCCCTATTACCGTTAAGTAACGAGCCGTATGTCTGAGCCACGTTTTGTCCATTTACGCATCCACAGTGACTTTTCCATGGTAGATGGGTTGTCCAAAGTGCCGCCACTGGTAAAAAAAGTGGCGGAAATGGGCATGCCCGCCATGGCGCTGACCGATTTCAGTAACCTTTGTGGGTTGGTCAAATTCTACAACACGGCCAATAACGTTGGTGTTAAGCCGATTATCGGCGCTGACTTTCTGGTCCAGTCTGACGCCTTTGGCGAGGAGCTTTGCCAGCTTACCCTGTTGGCGACCGATAAAGCCGGCTACAAGAACTTGACCTTGCTGATCTCCAAGGCCTACCTCCGAGGCCATATTCAGCACCGCCCAGTGATCGATCAGCAGTGGTTGGTTGAGCATGCACAAGGATTGATTGTGTTGTCTGGTGGCTGCCGCGGTGACTTGGGGAAAGCCTTACTCAAAGGCAATCAAACACTGGCTAAGGAATGCGCCCGTTTCTATCAAACCTATTTTCCCGATGCCTACTACATGGAGCTGGTGCGGACCGGGCGGCAAGATGAAGAAGTGTATCTCCATTTTGCGGTTGATTTCGCGACCGAGCATGACTTGCCTGTGGTGGCGACCAATGAAGTCTGCTTCATTTCATCTGAGGAGTTTGATGCGCATGAGATCCGGGTTGCGATTCATGATGGTTTCACTCTCGATGATCCTCGCCGTCCCAAGAAATACAGCGCCGAACAGTATTTGCGTACCGAGCAAGAGATGTGTGAGCTCTTCGCGGATATTCCCGAGGCACTGACCAATAGCGTAGAAATCGCCAAGCGATGTAACGTCCCGGTGCGGCTGAATGAGTACTTTTTGCCTAACTTCCCGACTGAGGGAATGGAAATTGATCAATATTTGGTTAAGCGCTCACAAGAAGGCTTGGAAGAGCGTCTCGCCTTTCTCTTTCCTGACGAAGCGGAAAGAACGCGCCGACGCCCCGACTATGATGCTCGGCTAGAGCGCGAGCTTGGGGTCATCAACCAAATGGGGTTTCCCGGCTACTTTTTGATCGTCATGGAGTTTATCCAATGGTCAAAAGATAATGATATCCCCGTGGGCCCAGGACGCGGCTCAGGGGCTGGCTCTTTGGTGGCGTACGCCCTAAAAATCACCGATCTCGACCCGCTACAGTTTGATCTTCTGTTCGAGCGCTTTTTGAACCCCGAACGTGTCTCTATGCCTGACTTCGACGTCGACTTCTGCATGGACAAGCGGGATCTGGTGATCGATCACGTCGCTGAAATGTATGGCCGTGATGCGGTATCTCAGATCATTACTTTCGGTACCATGGCGGCGAAAGCCGTGATCCGCGATGTGGGCCGTGTGTTGGGCCATCCTTATGGTTTTGTGGACAGGATTTCCAAGCTGGTGCCACCAGACCCAGGTATGACCCTCGAGAAAGCCTTCGACGCCGAACCTCAGCTGGTCGAGGTTTATAACAACGATGAGGAAGTCAAAGCGCTGATTGACATGGCGCGGATGCTTGAAGGGGTAACCCGAAATGCGGGTAAGCACGCGGGCGGGGTGGTGATATCACCCACCACGATCACCGATTTCGCCCCCCTTTATTGCGACAGTGAAGGGCATCATCCGGTCACGCAGTTTGATAAAAACGACGTTGAAACCGCCGGTCTCGTGAAGTTTGACTTCTTGGGTCTGCGGACGCTGACCATCATCGACTGGGCGCTGGGGATGATAAATCCGCGCTTACAGCGTCAAGGGAAAGATCCTATTGATATCGCCGCAATTCCCATGGCGGACCAAGCGTCATTCGAGATGCTGCGTAAGGCAGAGACGACTGCGGTATTCCAGCTTGAATCACGTGGCATGAAAGAGCTGATTAAGCGCCTTCAGCCTGACTGCTTTGAAGACATGATCGCATTGGTGGCTTTGTTCCGGCCTGGGCCATTGCAATCTGGGATGGTGGATAACTTTATCGACCGTAAGCATGGCCGTGAAGTCGTGTCTTACCCGGATGAAAAATGGCAACACGACTCGTTGAAAGAAACGCTTGAGCCGACCTATGGCATCATTCTCTATCAAGAGCAGGTGATGCAGATTGCTCAGACACTCGCAGGCTACACCTTGGGTGGGGCGGACTTGTTGCGCCGGGCAATGGGTAAGAAAAAGCCAGAAGAAATGGCCAAGCAGCGAGACATCTTTGAAAAAGGGGCGATTGCCAACGGCATTGATGGCGAGCTGGCAATGCGGATCTTTGACTTGGTAGAAAAGTTCGCCGGCTATGGCTTTAACAAGTCGCACTCAGCCGCATACGCGCTGGTCTCTTACCAAACCTTGTGGTTGAAAGCTCACTACCCGGCGGAGTTCATGGCGGCGGTAATGACCGCGGATATGGATAACACCGACAAAGTGGTTGGCTTGGTCGAGGAGTGTCGGCGAATGAAATTGACGGTGTTACCGCCGGATGTGAATGCGGGACTGCACCATTTTACCGTCAATGAGCAAGGGGAAATTGTTTACGGTATTGGGGCGATAAAAGGGGTCGGTGAAGGCCCTATCGACACCATTGTCGCCGCGCGAGAGCAAGACGGTTATTTCCGCGACTTGTTTGATTTTTGCGCCCGCATTGATACCAAAAAAGTCAATAAGCGCGTGATAGAGCGCCTGATCCGCGCTGGTGCCATGGACAAACTCGGCCCTCATCGTGCGGCGATGATGGCCTCGGTCGATGAAGCTATTCGTGCTGCGAGCCAACATCACCAAGCGGAAGCCTACGGGCAAACCGATATGTTTGGGGTGTTGACCGACGCCCCCGAAGAAGTCGAGCATGCCTATGCGCATGCCAACCCGTGGCCAGATAAAGTATGGTTAGAAGGGGAGCGGGAAACACTGGGCTTGTATCTGACCGGTCATCCGATCAACAGTTACCGCAAAGAGCTAAAAAACTATATCACGTGGCGGCTCGAGGATGCTCATGCAACGAAACGCGATGTGGTGTCGACGGTGGCAGGATTAGTGATCGCAGCTCGGGTGATGACCACTAAACGAGGGTCTCGATTAGGGATCCTCACACTAGACGATCGCTCAGGGCGTATGGAAGTGATGCTTTTCTCTGATGTGCTCGACAAATATCTCGATTTAGTGGAGAAAGATCGAATTTTAGTGGTCTCAGGACAGGTCAGCTTTGATGACTTCAACGGGGGGCTTAAAATGACCGCCCGTGAAGTGATGGACATTAGTCAGGCGCGGGAAAAATATGCGCGTTGTTTAGGGATATCGATGACATCTGAGCAGGTCGATGCGCCCTTTTTTGAACGGTTTCATGATGCACTGGCACCCTACCGATCCGGTACCGTTCCTGTGAATCTTTACTATCAGCGCGACGATGCGCGCGCGCGGTTACGCTTAGGCGCAGAGTGGCGCGTAACGCCAACCGATGAATTAATCGACACCTTGAAAGGCTTGCTCGGTAACGAGCAGGTCGAATTAGAGTTTAACTAAGCCAGGCTGGTGACGTAACGCGTACACTGGCGGTGACCAATAGGATTCTCTTGGTATGAGTCTTAATTTTTTAGAGTTTGAACAACCTATCGCAGAACTAGAAGCCAAAATTGAGGCCCTTCGCGCTGTCTCTAAGCGGGGTGGAGAAGACGCGGTTAACTTAGATAAAGAAATTGAGCAACTGGAAACAAAAAGCCTTGAGCTGACGCGAAAGATTTTTGGTGATTTAGGCGCATGGCAGGTGGCACAACTGGCGCGTCATCCTCAACGTCCTTATACCTACGACTATCTGGATCGCATTTTCCATGAATTTGATGAATTGGCTGGCGACCGCGCCTATGCTGACGATAAAGCATTGGTGGGAGGAATGGCGCGATTAGAAGGGCGTCCAGTGATGGTGATTGGTCATCAAAAAGGACGAGACACCAATGAAAAGGTTAAGCGTAACTTTGGTATGCCCAAGCCTGAGGGCTATCGAAAAGCGCTGCGTCTGATGAAAATGGCCGAGCGTTTTAATATGCCGGTGATTACCTTTATCGATACCGCAGGCGCTTACCCAGGTGTCGGTGCAGAGGAGCGAGGCCAATCAGAGGCGATTGCACGTAATCTCAAAGAAATGGCAGGCCTAACCGTGCCGGTAATTTGTAATGTGGTCGGTGAAGGTGGTTCAGGTGGCGCGTTGGCGATTGGCGTGGGTGACTATGTCAATATGCTGCAGTACTCCACCTACTCGGTGATCTCCCCCGAGGGTTGTGCATCTATTTTGTGGCGTGATGCTGCAAAAGCGCCGCAAGCGGCTGATGCGATGGGGATAACCGCCCCACGCCTCAAAGAGCTTGGCTTGATTGATAGTGTGATCACTGAGCCACTGGGGGGCGCACACCGCGACATTAACGCGATGGCTGAGAGCATTAAGCAAACACTGCTTACCCAGCTAAGCGATTTAGACAGTCTTGATACCGAAAGCTTGCGGGATCGCCGCTATCAGCGCTTGCTCAATTACGGTTACTGCTAATCGTGATGGAATGAACTGCGATAAAGGGCCTGCGGGCCCTTTTCTTTTACGTAAAGGGCAGTAACAATGACACATTATATCAATGATGAATGGCTATGCTTTACCATCAACTGAGTGACACATTAGCCCCGCTGACATCGGCACCGCGACAGGTGGTGCTAGCGCTCAGTGGCGGGTTAGACTCTCGCGTGTTGCTTGAATTATTGACGCAGTATCGCGACCAGCACCCCCAACATGATTACCTTGTGGTTCATGTTCATCACGGTTTGCATCCCGACGCAGATAGATGGGCGGAACAGTGCCAAACGTGGGCGGACAACGCCGGATTTCGCTGTTGCATGGAAAGGGTAAGATTGGATACGTCGCTCAGTGTGGAACATGCGGCAAGACAAGCAAGGTATCAGGCAATCGCGCACCTGCTTGAGCCCAATGGACTGGTGTTAACCGCTCAGCATAGCGATGATCAGGTTGAAACCTTTTTCCTCGCGCTAAAACGCGGCAGTGGTTTGGAAGGTTTAGCAGGGATGCCAGCGGTGCGAGCTCTGGGGCAAGGCTATCTAGTGCGTCCTTTTTTGACGCAATCACGGGCGAGCCTCGAGGCGTATGCGCGCCAACATCAACTCGATTGGGTAGACGATCCGAGCAACCAAGACACGCGATTTGATCGCAATTTTTTGCGTCAGCACTGGTTACCGCAAGCGGATACGCGCTGGCCAGGGTTTCGTAAAGCGGTACAACGGACCCAACTTCTGTGTGCCGAACAAGCTTCGTTATTGGCACGTTTGATTGAGCCTATGGTGACACAGGCGGAGACAGAAGCAGGTAGCCTGCCTATTACCGCATTACCACAAGACGATTTAGCACTCACGCAGGCTATGCTGCGCCATTGGCTAAAGCGTCACAGTATTACCTTAACGCAAGCACAGTTACAGGCATTGCTCTCAGATGTCATCAACGCTAAACCGGATGCCAACCCAAGCTTGAGCGTGGGAACGGTGAGCATTCGCCGCTTCCAGCAACAGCTTTATATCGTGATGCCTTATGCAGATTTATCTCAATGGCAGGGCACATTGACGTCAGAATCGCCGTTAGTGCTGCCAGATGGACTGGGTACCTTATACTTACTGCCTTATTCGTCGACAGCGAAAGGACTCGCGCTGGGAGATCTCGCGTCGCGGGCACTGCATGTACACTTTAACCCTCGTGGCTTGTCGATTCATCCTGCTGGCCGACAAGGGCGTCGAAAGCTAAAAAAACTTTACCAAGAAGCGGGGATCCCCAGCTGGTTGCGCCGACGCCAACCGATTATTTGCGATGGCGAGACAGTGGTGGCCATTGCCGATAGGTATGTTAGCCAGACCGCGAGCGGTAAACAATGGCGGCTTGTTTGGCAGCATGAGTCTTAGTCTCCTTGTCACCTGTGCGATTAGCTCACTTAACATCGCTCGCTCACAAGGTGCCAGAGCAAACGTCGGGCGAGCTGGATGAGATCAGAACACTGAACTGGTGATGATTAATTGAGCAGTTAGGCTATCTTGTCTTGCTTAATCGTGATGAATTACTTAATGTACTAGTCTAATGATACATAAGGTAAGCAGTAATGGCATCAAGTCGCGAATTATTCGGTACTAGGATTGGCTTTGTTCTTGCTGCAGCAGGTGCTGCAGTTGGACTGGGTAATATTTGGGGATTTCCCACTCAAGCGGCCAGTAATGGCGGAGGCGCCTTTTTACTCGTCTACTTGTTGATGATTTTGCTGGTTGCATTTCCCATGCTGGTGGTGGAAATGGCGATTGGCCGTCATGGGCGTGCGAATCCACTGGATAGCATGCGTGCACTGAGTGATAATCCTTTGATGAAGCGCTTAGGAAGCGGTGTGGGTTTAGTGGGACTGGCCGTTCCTTGTATGGTGCTAGCGTTCTATAGCATTGTTGGAGGCTGGTTAGTGTCATTCCTCCTCGCGGCGGTTGCAGAGATCTTGCACTTTACCGACGTGGCAGCATGGTTAAAAGGCTTCTCGGCTTCACGTAACTTGTTTGGCGCCATCCTCTTTTATGTGTTGACTATCTTTATTGTGCAAGCAGGTGTGAAACAAGGTATTGAGCGTTGGTCAACCCGTTTGATGCCAGCGTTATTCGTGTTGTTTGCCGCGATGTTCCTCTACATCATGACGTTACCTGGGGCAACAGAGGGTTTAAAGCACTACCTTATTCCTGACTTCTCCAAGATCATGGACAGAGATCTGCTCTTGGCAGCGATGGGGCAAGGCTTCTTCTCGTTGACCATTGGTGGATGTTCGATGCTGATCTACGGCTCTTACCTGAGTCAGAAAGAAAACCTGCCTAAGATGGCATTGAGTGTCACGCTGGTAGATACCGCGGTGGCAGTCATTGCCGGTCTAGTGGTTCTGCCCGCGATGTTCGTGGCGATGAATCAGGGCGTCGAAATCTATGCTCAAGATGGCAGCTTGCTGAGTGCCGATACACTGGTATTTACCGTGTTACCTTTGTTGTTTGAAAGCTTGGGCGCTGCAGGGCCTTATGTCTCTTTGGTCTTTTTCTTGTTGATGACCATTGCGGCGCTGACTTCTTCTATCTCGATGCTCGAGTGCCCGGTCGCGCTCGCCAGTGAACGGTTAGGCTCAAGCCGTAAAATCACCAGTTGGGTACTGGGTGGACTGATTGCTGCATTCAGTGCCGTTATCGTGTTTCATTTTGGCACTTTATTTGGACTTGTCGCGAAAGTGGCAACACAGTACTTCCAGCCTTTTGCTGCCTTGCTATTCTGCTTGTTTGGTGGGTGGATTTGGTCGCGTGACCGCAAATTGTCAGCCTTGCGTGAAGGGTACGAGGATATTGAGCAGGGGATGTTTTGGAAGGTATGGCCTGTCTACGTCAAGTTCGTTTGTCCTGTCTTAGTGGCAACCGTCCTTTGGGTTTCGTTGGGTTAACAAGCGTACTGGGAAAGTCAATGCAGACAAAAAGCGGACTATGTGTCCGCTTTTTCCGTAGGTATGGGCTTAGCGAAATTGGTTGGCGTCTTCGATATACGTAAAGCCTGCTTCTTCGAGCCGCGTGCACAACACGGCTTTGTCGATATCATAATAACGAACCAGAACCTCTAAGCTGTCAAACTCGTCACGTAGCTTCATATTGACGATGCTCATCAGCATGACAGGGTCCATGGTGGCGTAATTGTTTAAATCCATCTTAGTCCTCGTGATCGCTGATCAACAAGTTGGCCGCGGCAAATGCGGCTTGCTCTCGACGCGCTTGCTGGATCTCAGTGTCTTGTGCAATATCGTTGAGGGCTTTTAATGCGCAATGGATCGCCGCCGGTATATAGCCTTGTTCGCCACTGCCAATTTCTGCATAGCGTTGGCGAATTAAGTCACAGCAGTCTGCTATTTTCATGGTGTTCTCCTCAAGTAATGATGAGGATCACTATACCCAATCTCGTTGGGGAGAGGAAAGCGCTAACGTGCGCGTTTTTGCCGGTACATACTTTGGTCGGCGCGCTCATAGAGCGACAAGTTATTATCACCTTGTCGATAGACAGAGAAACCCACTGACGCGCTGATCTGGTGACTTGATAACAAATGATCTTGGCTAACTAAGCTCTTCACTCGTGAGGTCACGTGTTTCACTGAGCTCTTACTGGCAGGTTGCAAGATAACGGCAAACTCATCGCCACCGAGTCGATAACAACGATCGCTGCCACGCACGGCTTCTTTGACCAGCAATGAAAAACGACGTAGTACCTTATCACCATCCAAATGGCCATAGGTATCATTGACTTGTTTGAAATTGTCCATATCGAACATCACCATGACCAGACCAATATTTTCCCGTTCACAGACTGCGACGGCATGCTGAAGGTCTTGTTCAAAGCTGGTGCGGTTATGTAGGCCAGTGAGGCCATCGAGCAATGCCATGTTTTTCACTCGCGTATATTCAACGGCATTATTCAGCGGGCCGGCGAGCAGCTTGTGATAGGTATGGAGCAAGCTGATTTCATCTGGGTCGAGCTTGTAAGGGGTAGAGTATTGCAACACACCCAATGGCTGCTTATTGAACTTGATGGAAAACGTCTGACGAAATGTGTGTTGTGCGCCACGACGAATGATGTTGGAGATATCATCATGCTCCCAAATAATTCGCCCAATATCGATCTGCTTTTCTAGTTCACGCGCATACACTTCAAACAACACTTTGATATCAAGGTGGCCTTGCAGCTTTTGTAACAACAACAAACGTTGATCGGCACCGAGCGGGACAATCCGCGGGGCGCGATCAGAGTTTGTATATTGTTTGATGTGCGAGGCATTCATGCGTGATCAACTACTCAGTAACAACGTCGGTTTCAATCTATGAAGCAGGTATCGTGCCAGTCTATATATTTTTGCGAATGGCGATGGGTGGATGCGAGTGAGGATACTGTTTTAAAGTAACTAATCTGTCAATAAAGAAAGGATCTCAGACTGATGATTGTGTGCATCACGGTAACCAATGTCAATCAACTGGCGAAGGTATGCCGGCTCAAATAATAGATAACTGGCAAAGGTGGCATCTTGACTGGCATTAATCCCCAAAAGTTTAAGCAAGCTGCGCAATGCGAGTGGCATATGGCTGTAGTAGCGGTTCGCCATGGGTTCAAATGGCTCTGAAGGCCGAAGGTGGAGAACATCAATGTGGCGCAGCCCTAGACGCTCTTTTTGGTCGGGAGATAAAGCGCTGGCAACATGATTAAGCCGTTGTAAATGCTCTAAGTCTGCCGAGAGCGTATCGGCAAAGATCGCATTCATTAAATGACCGCCGAGCATCGCTAAACCTGGCGCGGTGTGTTTAATTTGTTCAGGCCGCCGTATCCCTGTGGTCAGATCTAGAATTAAAATCCGCTCCGCGTCCATTTTGACAGCGGGACGCAACGGGGAAATTTGGTGAATGGCGCCATCACCATAAAATTCGTGACCAATCCTGGAGGCGGGAAAAATGAAAGGAATGGCAGAAGAGGCCAGTAAGTGTTCGGTGGAAATTTGACTTCGTTTTCCCACTGCACGGGCTCTTTCCCATGGTTTGATATGTGATGCGCCTTGAAAGAAGCTCACCGATTGCCCCGTTTGGTAGTTTGAGGCCGTGACAGACAAGCCATTCAAATGACCAGCCAGTAATTGATAGTTAAGCTTGTTAAAGCTGATCGTTTGATTCAGTAATTCTCTTAATGGCCGGTTATTGAGCAACCCGAAAGGCTGAGTGGGCTGGTAGTGAGATTGAAAGCGTTGCCCGGTTTGCGACAAAAGATGGCCGATAAGTGCACTGGGCTGACTGGCGAGCACCCGAGAGGTGTTCAACCGATGCCATAGCCAAGACAATTTTTTGACGCCTAGTCGAAAACATGACGCATAGCTTGCCAAAGATACCGCGTTGATAGCACCGGCGGATGTGCCGCAATAAATGGTAAATGGACTCGTGTGCACACGCGGATACCAGTGAGCGATGGCCGATAAGACACCCACTTGATAAGCCGCTCGTGCGCCGCCGCCGGTGAGTACCAAGGCAATTTTAGGTTTGTTTTTTGACATAGGGCTACCATTATTACCGCGCTAACAGTTTGATTATAGATGCTCTTTTATCTCACGCGCGGCGGTATATCACAGACCCTAAATATCATTAATGATAATGAGGTTGAAAATTGTTATCAATTCGATCTAGGCTGGTGGTGTCTTAATCATCGATGGAGCAACACCATGACTTACTCTTTTCCCGATCTTCCTTATGCTTATGATGCGCTAGCGCCCCACATTGATGAGGCGACGATGCGCATTCATCATCAGCGTCACCACAAAACCTATTACGATAAATTTGTTGCGGCGATCGAAGAGACGGCGCGTAATGGTGAATCGCTTGAGGCTTTGTTTGCTGAAATTTCAACTCTGCCTGCTGCCATCCGTAATAATGGCGGTGGTTATTACAATCATTTGGTGTACTGGCAATCAATGACACCTAACCCTAAGGGGGCACCAGAAGGGCCGCTCTACGATGCCATTGTAGCGACGTATGGCTCACTTGATGCGTTTAAAGAGGCCTTTAGTCAGGCGGCCATTGGTCAGTTTGGTTCCGGCTTTGCGTGGCTGGTGGTGAAAGAAGATGGACAGCTTGCGATTACATCGACACCTAATCAAGACAATCCATTGATGGATGTTGCTGAGGTGAAAGGGGAGCCTCTGCTAGGTTGCGATGTGTGGGAGCATGCTTATTATCTTAGTTATCAGAATAAGCGGCCAGATTATGTCAATGCTTGGTGGCAAGTGGTCAACTGGGATTTTGCCGAAAAGGCATACCAAAAAGCACTTGAGACGATTAGCTGATGCAACATTAGCTGATATAAAAACGCCCCGCAGAGCGGGGCATTAAAATGGTACTGTCAGTTCCGGCTTAGCTAAGCTTGGATTGAATAAACGTCAGTGCATCGTCGATAGCAAAAGGCACTTTTTCGCCCTCTCGACGGTGTTTATATTCGAATACACCGTTGTCCATGCTGCGTTCACCAATCACTACCGTGTGAGGCACGCCGACAAGATCAATATCAGAGAACATTACACCTGGACGCTCTTTACGGTCGTCAAAGAGTACATCGATACCTGCCGCTGAGAGATCGGCGTATAGCTTTTCAGCCGCTTCACGCACACGTTCAGATTTGTGCATGTTCATGGGGACAATGGCCACCTTGAAAGGCGCGATAGCGTCAGGCCATATAATTCCGTTTTGGTCATGGTTTTGCTCAATGGCTGCAGCCACAACACGCGTAATACCAATACCGTAACAGCCCATTTCTAACAAGGCGTTCTTACCGTCTTGGCCTAGCACGCCTGCATTCATCTTTTGTGAGTAATTATTGCCCAGCTGGAAGATATGGCCCACTTCGATGCCACGCTTAAACATCAATGTGCCGTTACCACAAGGGCTAGGATCGCCTTCAATGACATTGCGCAGGTCGGCGACTTGACCCAGCTGTACATCGCGTTCCCAATTTATTCCGAAGTAGTGTTTGTCGTCGGTGTTTGCACCGGCACCAAAGTCACTCATCACTGCAACACTGCGATCAACGATGAAAGGTGCGGGTAGGTTTACCGGGCCCAAAGAGCCAGGACCGGCACCGACAAGTGCACGTATTTCTTCTTCGGTGGCGAAAGTCAGCGGGGCGGCAACCTCTGGTAGGTTTTCTGCTTTCACTTCGTTGAGTTCATGATCACCACGGATGATTAGCGCGATAAGATCAGACTCGACCTGTTCAGACGCTTTGACGAAAAGCGTCTTCACCGTTTTTTCAATGGGAAGATCAAACTGCTCAACCAGTTCAGCGATGGTTTTTGCATTTGGCGTATCGACCAATTCCATCGCTTGGCTTGGCGCATCAGCCTGATCTTTGGGCGCGAGCGCTTCAGCTTTTTCGAGATTGGCTGCGTATTCAGACTCAGTCGAGAAAGCAATCAGGTCTTCACCACTGTCTGCCAAAACATGGAACTCGTGTGAGGCGGAACCACCAATTGCGCCGGTATCAGCCAGGACCGCGCGATAGTCTAATCCCATACGGTCAAAGATGGCGCAATAAGCGGCACGCATCTTTTCGTAGCTCTGCTCCATGCCTGCTTTATCAATATCGAAACTGTAGGCATCCTTCATGGTAAATTCGCGAGAGCGCATGACGCCAAAACGTGGGCGTACTTCGTCACGGAATTTGGTTTGGATTTGATACAGGTTGAGCGGCAGTTGCTTGTAAGAATTAATTTCGTTACGCGCCAAGTGCGTAATCACTTCTTCATGCGTAGGACCCAAGACAAAATCGCGTTGGTGGCGGTCAGCGATACGCAGTAACTCAGGGCCAAATTTTTCCCAACGTCCCGTTTCTTGCCATAAATCTGCTGGTTGCACGACAGGCATCATGGTTTCGACGGCACCGGCACGGTTCATCTCTTCGCGGACAATACGCTCAACATGTTGAAGGACGCGAACACCTGTGGGGAGCCAAGTATAAAGGCCTGAAGCGAGTTTTCGAATCATACCCGCGCGCAGCATCAGCTGATGGCTGACAATTTCTGCGTCGCTAGGGGTTTCTTTCAAAGTAGAAAGCAGATATTGACTGGTACGCATGTAAAGTTATCCGTTGATATTGGCGATCAATAAGTCCAAGCATATTAACAGCGTGGGGGAGTTTCGACAAAAGCTTCTATGGAAGCCACTTCGATTTGCTCGTTTTGAACGTAAAACGTGACGTTAAAGTCGAACAGATGAACCGCATAGCGGCGATTATCCGGTTGACCTTTTCTGTAAGCCGGGCGTGGATCTTGCGCTAAGACTTCAGCAATCACGCTTTGATAGTATGCTTGCTGAGGATATGGAGATAATGCCAATAAGGCGCGGTCAGAGAAATGAACATCGAGCGGAGTAGGTTTGGTTTGAGCAAATCCGCCTTGGGCGTCGGCAATACTGTCAGAGTAAGGAATATATGGCTTAATATCGACAATTGGAGTTTGGTCAACAAGATCACACCCTCGTAATACCAAGATGACTTGCCCGCTATCTTGAGTGACATCAACCAGCTCTACGGCTGACATACCAATGCCATTAGGACGAAATGTAGCTCGGCTAGCAAACACACCCATTCTCTCATTCCCCCCCAGTCGAGGTGGACGGACGGTAGGGCGCCATCCCCTATCTAGGTTCTGATCAAAAAGAAAAAGTAACCAAAGGTGGGAGTATTGTTCAATGCCTCGCACGGCGTCGATCTGATTGGCATCCCCCTGCAAGTAAAGATAAGCGAGTGCGTTAGGCGCTAACCCAGGTTGACGAGGTACCGCAAATTTCTCTTTAAAAGGAGAATGAAGTGTGCCAATCGGCGTGATAGAAAACTGGGAACACATAACCAAATAAACCGAAAACAAAGTGGGTATACTTTAGCATGTGATAGAAGAGGGGAGTATGGATGCAAGTCAGTCTTGGGCGTGACATAATCCCAACATTATTTACCGAGGGGAACAACGCGTGAGTCTTCCAGCCGTTTTTATCGATCGTGATGGTGTCGTTAATGTCGATCACGGTTATGTGTTTAGTATCGATAGCTTTGAATATATTGAGGGCGTGTTCGACGCATGTAGGGCGCTGAAAGAAAGAGGCTATTTACTCGTCCTCGTGACCAACCAAGCCGGTATCGCGAGAGGTTACTACACTGAGCAAGATTTTTTGCAATTGACTGAATGGATGGACTGGAACTTTGCTGACAAAGGTGTCGATTTTGATGGGATATACTACTGCCCCCATCATCCCAGCGAAGGAAGCGGGGAATACCGCATCGAGTGTGAGTGTCGCAAGCCTAAGCCTGGAATGCTTCTAGATGCAGCGAAAGAGCTCAATATCGACCTCGTCCACTCTGTCATGGTGGGAGATAAAGCGGATGACATGATAGCGGCAGAGGCTGCGGGCATTACTACGCGTTTTCTTGTTCGCTCTGGTAAACCTATCACCGAGCAGGGCGTCGCATTAGCCACTGAGGTGGTTAATTCGATCGCGGATATACCCACGTTACTCGCTCGCCGCTAAAAAGCTGTCTTTATAGAGTGAGTTGGCGATTATTTGCTCGGTTAGATTTTTTTGAACAAAAACGCTTGCATCCAAAAATCTACCCTCTATAATTCGCTTCTCGTTGGCACGGCAAGCCGCGCTAACAACGGCAAAACAAAACGCTTGACTTGTTGCCAAAGTGGCGTAAGATGCCACTCCCGTTCAAGATTGAGCGGCGCTCTTTAACAATTTGACCTATGCAATCTGTGTGGGCACTCGTTGAGAATAGACAAAAAGATTTATTCGATGAACTGAGTGACCAAACGACAACTTTTACAGTTGTTCGGCACAGTCAATTCGTTTTTCTCTTCGGAGAGAAACAGTAATCAGTATTCATTGAGCTGAAAC